>JSZA02000099.1 GCA_000785145.2 Candidatus Thiomargarita nelsonii | reverse complement strand
ATACTTAATTGATTTGGGTTTAATCCGTCTGGGGAACTCTGGATTAGAAATTGCTAATCCGATTTATCGTGAAATTATTCCCCGTGAATTGACGTTTTCTCAACAAAACCTGCTCGGTATCAATCCACAATGGTATGTGAAACCCGATGGCAAATTGGACATTGAAAAACTCTTGGACACTTATATTGAATTTTATAAGCAACATAGCGAACTGATAACAAAACGCCGCACCTACACTGAAGCCGCACATCATTTATTATTTATGGCTTGGTTACAACGCATCGTCAATGGCGGTGGGCATATTAGCCGAGAATACGCCGCTGGTTTGGGACGTTTAGATTTATGTATAGAATTTGCTGGAGAACGCTTTGCCTTTGAATTGAAGCTTAATAGCAAAATTGCCCTTGCTGAGGGAAAAAAGCAATTGATCGAGTATTTGGATCGCCTGGGTTTGGACAGTGGATGGTTGATTATTTTTAATCGGGGGAAAATTAAGGATTGGGATGAGGTGGGTAAGAGACAGGCGGTGAATGATAGGATTGAAGTGATTTGGATGTAGGGTGCGACGCTCTCCTATTGATACCAGTCGAATAGATAAACCACCTCATCATAAGTCAGAGCATCCAAAATCAAGAACAAGGGCTTAGTGAGGTTTTTTATTTAGAGCGCCATAAGATGAAAATTGTCTCAAGCAAAAATTTCACCTAAGAGGAAGGCTTACAAGCCGTTTACAACGATAAAAGTGGTATGGATTTAAGCTTGACTGATGAGGGGTTAAATTGAGCTAAAAGAATTTGATTTTGAAACATTGGAAATTCCAAGCGTCATTAAAAAATCTATAAAAGAGGAATTTCCTTATGGAAAAAAAGGGACAATCATTTTTTCGGTTAACCAAAATAGCTATCTGGTTCAAGAAAACGCGGGAAACTTGAAAGTATCAGAGTTAATTATTATCACATTTGAACTTTCAGAAGAATTGGTATCAAAAAAATCCGATTTTTTCAAAAAATCGGATTTTTAAGCCAGTGTCGGTCTCAAAAAAATAGAAGGCTCAAGTCGGAAAGACACTTGTGTCTGCTCGATGAGCGCTTCGCTAAGGGAACGATAAAAATTGTAATTTTAGTCCGTCACCTTACTTTTTAACTTTTCAAACAATGCCGTCGCTTTAGCTGCCAGCGAATTTTTTGGCAAGATATTTCCCTTCAATGCGACTTTAGCCAGTGCAGACAATAACTTCTTATCCGTCAATTTATCATTAACAACCACACCAACCCACGTCACAAGCGTTTTAACATTTTTTGCGCCCCATCCAAAAAATCCTTTGCTCACAGGGACTTCCATTAATTCGTACACCTTGACATCGCCCACTTGAGCTTTGGTAAACACGGGTTTATCAATGTTGATAAACTCCAGTTCTTTGTGACTGGCAATCATCTTAATGAGATCGTTTTCTAGATTGGGCATCATAACGAAGCAAACCAAATCTCGCCCTCCAGATAGAAGGCGGTTTAGTTGTATTTCTGGATTCCCTTCTTGGATAAGTTTAACCTGGCTCAACTTCGGATCCAAGTTGATGAGATATTGGAAAGTACGTGCTGTACCACTGCCAACCGTTCCTACCGAGACTTTAAGTCCAGGTTTCAGTGGATCAGTCAGATCGTCATAAGAGGCGACTTTACCTCCCTTTTTAGCCGCACAAAAGAGTGCCTCTGGCGCAAATCTACCCATTAAAATAAAATTTCCTTGGGCTTCTGATGGCCTTTCTCCTACCATATTCAGCGCCGCTACATCGAATTGAGTTAAGCCTGCCGGCAATTCTCCAGACCATACTTTATCAATATTTTCTTGGCTGCCCGCTGAAATTTCTGCAACCGCTGTATAGCCGTATTCTTGCAAGGCGTTACTGAGCGCTGGGACAATGCTATTGGTGTATTCTCCAGTGGGACTTGCCGCGCCGATTTTGATCGTGTCTGCTGCCTGAGCAATGGTCATCAAAGTGAGGCTGGCAATCAGTGTCAAAAATTGTTTCATATTTTTTTTCCTTTTGGTGTGTTTGGTAGGAGTCCAAGATTTATCTTGGATATTTATTATTATAGCATTTATACTATTCAGTCCAAGATAAATCTTGGACTCCTCCAACAATCAAGCCCTAAACGGGCTCATTAGGTAAACTCTCGTTTTATCCTATTTTTACACTGTAGCATAGTAAGTTGTGTTGAGATAGAACTATTTTGCTCATCTACTTTGGAATAGAAAGATAGCCAGATTTGTTTAAATAATTAAACCACATTCTTGAACTTGTTCGTACAATGCCATTAAGTTAAGCTTTTTTTGTAGGGTGGGTAGGGGCAATCCCTTGTGGTTGCCCCTACCCACCCTACAATATCTCTTAACTTAATGGCATTGACTTGTTCGTACCCCACCATGATTTTGAGTAAATAATTTTCACTAGCCGATATTAATCCAACTAACAAAAGTGTTCCCATTGAGGGATGTTGGTGCAGCCAATCGGGATTGGCTACATTTAGTATATCTTGTGTCGTCGCATAGAAAGCATCAATGGGAGAGCCAATGAGTGATGAACTGGGTGCGACATATTGATTAATATCTTCAATTTTTGCCGTATTAATTGTTTGATTGACCGCTTCACGCCAATTATCAGTCATGATATATACTCTTCAGCACGAGAATGAATTCGTTTCGCCCAGATTTCACCAATGCCGGGTACATCGCGCAGTTTTTCATGATCCATCAAAATATCTTTAATGATACTGATATGAGAATGTTTTTTGATGGTTTGAACTCGTTTTTTTGTTAGCCCTAGTTTTTCTATGTCATGTTTGACAATTTCATCAAAAGTTGATGCCGTCTTGAGTATGACTCCACAGTGACTACAAAATTTGGCATGTTCATTGTCTCTTGGAGTTTGACAATTTTGGCATGGTGGAAGTGCCAATTTGAACACACGTTCTTCCGTGCCAATCAGAATGTTGGGGGTGATTCTGGGATAACGAGCAGTCGTATGCTCTTTCAAAGCTTTGGATAAGTCAGTAATCGGTACGTTTTTTTTTACTAATTAACACATTTTTTAAAATTAGAGCGGCATAATGGATCGTGTAAAGTTCAAATGTGCCGGCTCTTCCTCTATTAATCCTTTTACCTTTTGGTAATAGGATTCCAACATATTGGAAAAAACCTATCACTTTTGATAGTTTTGTTGGTAGGGGTTGTTTAATGCCAATTGATACACTTTGACTACCAATATCTTTATTTCTATTGTATTCTTTCACCTTATTTATTAAGGTATCAAATAATTGTTCACCAGTCAGGATAAATTTTTCATAAATCGGCAATTGTACCCTTAAAGACAATGCCACCTTCGTTAAGGGCAACCATAAAGGATTGCCCCTACGAAAAATCACGGTTTGTAGGGGCAATCCCTTGTGGTTGCCCTCTTAACGAAGGTGGCATTGACCCTTAAAGAAGAATAGACGCTAAAGGTGTTATCAAAAGAAGATTTGATGGCTCGTAACGCCTTTGCCCTATTAAAATTAATTTCAAAAACCAATTTTCCAGTGCTTGAAGTCGGCTTGTAGAAATTCCTTGTCATGTTCAGTAAAGCCCTTGGTATCCCAAATGCTGCGTAACACACTAATTGCAATAAAGGTTCATTGGCATCAAGTAGTGCCTTGTAAACTTCGCTTGGCAATCGTCGTTCAAGGACTTGAAACATGAAATGAAGGTAATCGGATGAGTCTGGTTTTATCCAAACATCTATCTCTTCAGCATCATGCCCAACATGAAAGCTCGCGGAATAATTTGTTACCCCCGGATAAATAGCCGCCTTGGGTGATATAATTCTACTTTTGATTTGGCGAAAAAAATCATAGTCTTCTTCATCACTCAGTTTGTCAGTTCGAGCCAGTTCAAGCTGATTTATGACTCTTTCTACAAATTGTTCATTAAATTTAAGAGTACTAGGCGGTGTTTTTTCAACTTCTTTTAAGGTGTGGAATAAACCCTGATAAACCTTAAAAAGCAACCATTGATTGAACAAAAATACGGCATTGGTATTGCCTTTTTTGTATAATGGTTCCAACTTGAGTGACGTTTTAAAGTTGACATAAATATTTATGAAAAGTTTTTAGCATTAATGTGCTTTTACCACAACCACGCGGTCCTGTAATGAGCTTTGCGCCCCCTTGTGACAACTTTCGTATAATAGTGTTTTCGTCAGGTTGTTCGAGACTCCATTTTAAGAATGTGGCTTCATCAATATATATATTCTGCTTGTTCAATAAAGAGATTATCTTGCTCTGCCAAAATATCATCAATCATTGATAATTTTTACCTCGCTATTGTTGACCATTTTATCTTTAACACATAATAATACTGACTTTTGTCGCTCATGACAAGTTTTTTTTCGCCAGAAAGTCAGTAAATGTCTCGAAGATTTGATAAACAATCTCACAAAAATATGATATATTAATAAATCAAAATATTTGAAAATACCTAAATAAGGTTAAGCTATGCAAGACCCCACAAATCGTTCTGATAGAGACGCAGGGCATATCGAAGTCAAAAATACCACATGTTATATGTGCGCTTGTCGCTGTGGTATTCGTGTGACTTTGCGTGATGGTGAAGTCCGTTATATTCAAGGTAATCCTCAACATCCCCTTAATCATGGTGTTATTTGTGCCAAGGGCGCATCGGGCATTATGAAACAATATTCGCCCGCGCGTTTGACTAAACCGTTGCGGCGTAAGCCGGATAGCGAGCGAGGTAGTTCTGAATTTGAAGAAATTTCTTGGGATGAAGCGTTCAGCATTTTAGAAAAACGCTTGGCTAAACTGCGGGCGGAAGATCCGAAAAAATTCGCATTGTTCACAGGGCGTGATCAGATGCAAGCCCTCACTGGTATGTTTGCTAAACAGTTTGGTACGCCTAATTATGGCGCACACGGCGGTTTATGCTCCGTTAATATGGCGGCTGGTCTTATTTATACCATGGGTGGCTCCTTTTGGGAATTTGGTGGTCCTGATTTAGAGCGGGCAAAATTGTTTGTCATGTTTGGCACCGCCGAAGATCATCACTCGAACCCAATGAAAATCGAGCTTTCCAAATTTAAGCGCAATGGCGGGCGTTTTATTTCTATTAATCCCGTGCGTACCGGCTATTCAGCCATCGCTGATAAATGGATTCCGATTAAACCGGGCACTGATGCCGCATTATTATTAGCCCTCATTCATGAACTGATTAAACAAGGATTATATGATCGCGACTTTTTAGTGCGATACACCAATTCCCCTGAATTGGTCAATATCGACACCAATAGCACCGAAGAGGGCATGTTTGTGCGTTTTGAAGTGCCACCCGAAGAAGGTTGCTTTGATCCGCAAAATAAATTGTGGTGGGATCGGGAATTGAATAAACCCATTTCTACGCACACCGAAGGGGTTGATCCCTATATCTTGGGTGAATTTAAATTGGAGGATGGCACCCCAGTCAAAACCGCTTTTCAATTATTGAAAGAGCGCGTTGATGAATATACCCCGGATTGGGCAGCGGAAATAACGGGTATTCCCGCCGATGCCATTCGACGCTTGGCTTATGAAATGGGGATTACTGCCCGTGATCATAAGATTGAATTGCCGATTCCGTGGACCGATTGTTGGGACAAAGAGCATGAGAGTGTGACGGGTAATCCCATTGCTTTTCATGCCATGCGAGGACTTGCCGCTCACTCCAACGGATTTCACACGATCCGAGCCTTGGGTATTTTGATGAGTTTGTTGGGTACCATTGACTCTCCGGGTGGCTATCGTCATCGTCCGCCTTTTCCGCGCCCCATTCCTCCCTGCGCTAAGCCACCGAAAGGCCCTGAAGCCGTGCAACCCGGTCAACCGCTTGACGGAATGCCGCTGGGTTGGCCTGCTGATCCTGAAGATTTATTTGTAGATGAAGAGGGCAAGCCAGTTCGTCTTGATAAAGCCTTTTCTTGGGAATATCCACTCTCGGTGCATGGTTTGATGCACAATGCCATTACAAATGCGTGGCGTGGCGATCCCTATCCGATTGATACTTTGATGATTTTTATGGCGAATATGGCATGGAACTCGTCCATGAATACCACCCAAGTTCGTCAAATGCTCACCGATAAGGATAAGAAGGGAGAATATAAAATACCTTTTATCGTCGTTGCTGATGCCTATCAATCAGAAATGGTCGCTTTTGCTGATCTCGTGTTGCCCGATACCACTTATCTTGAACGTCATGATGTCATGTCAATGCTGGATCGGCCCATTTCTGAATATGATGGACCCGTTGATTCGGTGCGTATTCCCATTTTGTCGCCCAAAGGTGAATGCAAACCCTTTCAAGAGGTGCTCATTGAATTGGGCAGTCGGCTGCAATTGCCCGTGTTTGTGAATGAAGACGGTTCGCGTAAATACAAAGATTATCCCGATTTCGTCACCAATTTTCAAGCAACCTCAGGTATCGGTTTTCTCGCCGGTTGGCGTGGCAAGGATGGTAAAAAATTCATGCGCGGTGAACCCAATCCGCGACAGTGGGAAATGTACGCGCAAAATAACAGCGTTTATCATTACAAGTTGCCCAAGTCTTATCAATATATGCGTAACTGGAATAAAGGTTACTTGTATTGGGCGCGGCACCATGGTTTGATTCGCTACGCGGAACCCATTCTGATCCATATTTATTCTGAAGTGCTGCAAAAATTCCGTTTGGCGGCTCAGGGAAAATCGGATGGTAGGCAGCCGCCCGATCATTTACGTGATCGCGTTGAAACTTATTTTGATCCGTTGCCATTTTACTATGAACCGCTAGAATCACAGCTTGTCGATACTAAGCTTTATCCCTTAAACGCACTGACGCAACGACCAATGGCGATGTACCATTCTTGGGATTCTCAAAATGCTTGGCTGCGACAGATTCATACTTATAATCACTTATTTGTTAATCCCAAGTTAGGGATTGCCAATGGCTTTAAAGATGGTGACTGGGTTTGGGTAGAGTCACACTTGAGTCGGGTACGCTGCATCTGTAGTTTTAGTGAAGCGGTGGAGCCGGGCACGGTTTGGACATGGAATGCTATTGGTAAAGCGGCTGGCGCATGGGGGCTGTCTCCAAAAGCCAATGAATCTCAACAAGGTTTTTTGCTTAATCATTTGATTTCTGAAGAATTGCCCTCTCATCAACACGGAGAGCATTTGTCCAATTCTGATCCGGTGACGGGACAAGCAGCTTGGTACGATCTGCGGGTGCGCGTCTATAAAGCGTCGGCTGACGATCCTGCCCAGACTTCGCCTCAATTTGATGCGATGAAACCCTTGCCGGGCATGGAACACAACAAGAAAAAGTGGCAAGCTTATGTTGCCGGGTTGTTTCGTCCAAAATAAATTTTGGACTCCGAAAGAAGCGATCAAAGATTTCTCCCGTTGGTCGAAATGACAAAAAAGTTTAGTTTATGGACTAGTTAATAATGAAACAATTAGCTTTAATTATCGATCTCAACGTTTGCGTCGGCTGTCATGCCTGCGTAACCAGTTGTAAAGAATGGAATACGTCTGGCTGGGCTGGTCCTATGTCAGATTTCAATCCCTACGATGCCAATCCCACGGGTACCTTTTTTAATCGGGTACAAACCTTTGAAGTGGGAACGTTTCCCAACACAGAAACGGTGCATTTTCCTAAAAGTTGTTTGCATTGTGAAGAGCCGCCGTGTGTTCCGGTTTGCCCCACGGGTGCTAGCTACAAGCGCGAAGAAGATGGTATTGTTTTAGTCGATTACGATAAGTGCATTGGCTGCAAATATTGTTCTTGGGCTTGCCCTTATGGTGCGCGTGAATTCGATGAACATGAAAAGGTCATGAAAAAATGTACCCTCTGCGTGGATCGGATTTACGACCAAACTTTGCCAGAAGAAGAACGAAAACCCGCTTGTGTACTGGCTTGTCCGACAAGTGCGCGTTTTTTTGGTGATGTGTACGATCCTGATTCTAAAGTGTCCAGACTCATTCGAGAAAACGGTGGCTATCAGTTGATGCCAGAATGGGGAACTAATCCGGCGAATCATTATCTGCCTCGGCGTAAAACTCATCTCCAAATCCATGAGGATGAATTACAACGTGCTGATAATCCGCTGAAGAAAGAAGGCTTGCTGCCAGAGCCACCGAAGGATCAGCAAACATTAGATGATATTTATCTGAGTTGGTAAATTGGAGAGAATATTGTGCATCCAGCATTTTCAGTTATTTTTTTAACCACATTGATTGGTGTCGGGCAAGGCTTGTTTTTAGCCTTATATTCCGGACAATTTTATTCTATGATGAAGCTGCTACCGGGGCAGGATAGCCAAAACTTTTATGCGATGGGAAGTTTACTTGCGCTAGGATTTCTAGCGGCGGGGCTAATCGCCTCCATTTTTCATTTAGGCCGCCCAATGCGAGGCTGGCGCTCTATCAGTCAATGGCGTACATCTTGGTTGTCCCGCGAAATCATTATATTGCCAAGCACCTTGTTTTTCGTGGCATTGTATGGGACTATCCATTACTTTGGTTGGACTCAGCCAGTGTTCACGTTAGGGGAAATGCAACCGGTTGATTTATCACTCATCATTGGTACATTGGCAACCTTAAGCACTTTTGCATTATTTATTTGTACTGCTATGATTTATGCCAGTATCAAATTTGTGCAGGAATGGCACAGTCCGTTGACTGTCATTAACTATATATTATTGGGCACTGCCTCCGGTTTCACGCTAGCGGCAGCGTTTTCGGCCTCTATAGGAAATGAACTTGTTGATTTCTACGCAACGTGGGCAATTATTCTGACGTTCACTGCTTTGATCTTTCGTAGTGTCGCCCTAATACGCAATAGTCAGTTAAAACAAAAATCAAGCCCACAAACGGCTATTGGTGTGCGCCATACGATGATCGTCCAACAAGCGCAAGGCGCGATGTGTGGCTCTTTTAATACCCGTGAATTTTTCCACGGCAAGTCATTAGGTTTGCTCAAAACGGTAAAAATTATTTTCTTAATGATGGTATTTCCAATACCGATAGTCCTTCTCTTAGCGACAACCGCTGGATTTGAGTATTTATCTATAATGGCTTTCGTTATCCAATACTTAGGACTGATTGCGGAACGGTGGTACTTTTTCACTGAAGCGAAACATCCGCAAAATCTTTATTATCAGTCAGTGGGTTGAGTTCGTTTTTTTCTCGTTCCTTTGCCTCGCGCTCATCGACACAAGTTTTTTTTTAAGGTTTCAAAAAAATCCTATTTTTTTAAAAAATAGGATTTTTAATCATGCGTTGGTGCAAAAACAAAATCATATTATATGCGTTATCTGAACATTTTGCGCTTAATGACTTTTCTGTATTTGCGGGTGCCAATGGTAGCGGTAAAAGTAACTAACGAACAACTTTTTATTAATCAAGAAAGGCAATTATTAGAAATGATGGAGAGTTTGAGCATAAATTTGCCAAAAGAACTTAATGTTTTTCGGGAGGTTGAAAATTCCCTGCTATCTTCGATACCAAGATTGCCATTAAGTATCTATCGCATTGACTTTTAGAGCACTGGCTCATGAACAATCCAATCAAGACTCTTCAGTATTAAAACCCAACGCATAAAAGGAGTCCAAGATTTATCTTGGACGTCATTATAGGTAAAATTTATGCCAACACGTACCTTTGAAACTCGCGGACCAGTAGAGCCTTCCCGCAACTACGTTGTCCCGCGCACCGCCGAAATCGCCGATTTAGTCCAACGTATCAAAGACGGACGCTATATTGTCATCTTCGCGCCACGTCAAACCGGAAAAACGACATTTTTTCGTTGGGCATTAGAAAGCCTAGATGAAAGCTATTTGCCGATTCAACTCAATTTTGAAGAATACAAAGATCTGTCGCCTGACGTTTTTTACCATTATTTCAAAGAAGATATTCAAAAGGAAATCGAAAATTATGCTCAAATTGGCCAAGAGGCTACCAAGTTTTTGAAAACCTATTCAATCACTTCTCACCTTTCAATGAGACATTTTTTTGAGCAATTGGCAGGCTACCTCAAAAACCGCCGACTTGCCATTATCATTGATGAATTTGATGGGATTCCCAGAACAGAAGTCAGTCATTTTTTGCACACTTTGCGGCGAATTTATCTCTCAAAAACCCCAAACAGATGTCCATACAGCGTCGGAATTGTTGGCGTCAAAAGCATCACTCAATTGAACGATGACCGCTCAATCTCGCCATTCAATATTCAAGACGAGTTTGCACTCCCCAATTTCACCCGAGAGCAGGTGCATCGACTATTAGAACAGTACACCGATGAAGTAGGGCAAACTTTTGCACCAAAAGTGATCAAAAGTCTCCACAAACAAACGGGGGGGCAACCCTTTCTTGTAAACAGAATGGCGCAGAGTCTGACAGAGGAACTGGGGATTGGGCGTAAAGAAACGATATCAGTCGCCCATTTTGAGATGGCTCACAAAAATATTTTGAATGAACAAAATGTCCATCTCTCACATTTGACGACTAACATCCATCCACGATTTCAAAGCCTGTTGATGGAAATCTGCTCGTCTGATGCCGGCATCCCCTTCAATCTCCGCAACGAGTACATCAGTGAATTGGTGACTTATGGCGTATTGAAAGGCGGCACAGATGGATTTTGCGAAATTGCTAATCCGATTTATCAATATTGCATTGTGCAGACTTTCCAACCGCTGCTCAATGGCTTGGAGCGAAAATACCACTGACACCGGTGATTAGAGCGGATCGTCACAGTGAGAAATCCTATTTTTCTGGTTACCACTTTCTTGTGAGAATCAAACACGAAATGAAGTTGAAATAAAAGGAGATTGTAGCATGATTAGCCGAATTGAAGTCTCTCAATATCGCTGTTTTCATTCTTTAGAGATTGAATTAACACCTCATCATGTTTTAGCGGGTGCAAATGGTTCAGGTAAAACCACGTTATTGGATATTCCCACCTTGTTTGCTGAATTGTTAACAACTAATGATGTCAACAATGTTTTTTTTGAACCTACACTAAGCCAGAGCCGAGCCAGGGCTGAAAATCCCATTGAATTAGTACATAAATTACAAGGCCATTCATTTTCATTGTCACTAGAGGTTCAGATTTCTGAACACATTAGTCATGCTTGTGAACGTTTGCGATATGAAGTCACATTTGATGTCGTTGATAAGCTACAAATCGCACAGGAACATTTGTTCATCTTTCCTGAATCTGAGAGAGAGAGCATTGTAAAACTAAGAGATGAGAAGGCGACAGACAAAGGTTTTCAAGTGATACGGCGGAGTAACCACCAAGCGACTTTTCAAGCGGAAAGGCAATCACAAGCTTTCAATTTTACGATTCATCAAGGGCAACTGGCATTGAGCAGTCTGCCGGCTGATCATCGTTTGTTTCCAGCAACGTTGTGGTTTAGAAATTCTTTGCAACAATATACCTGCCTGTATGAGCCCCAAGGATTCAAGCTCCGTCAAGCCAGTCCACCGAGATACCGCACTGGATTGAGTCCAGATGGGCGGGGATTGCCTTGGCAAATTTTAGCCTTGCAAAAAGATAAGCCTCAAGAGTTTGAAGAATGGTTAGCATTAGTGCAATTGGCATTGCCTTCGATACAAAACATTCAAGCCATTGAAAGGGAAGATGATCGTCATGCCTATATCAAAATTCAATATCAAAATGGGATAGTGGTGCCATCATCAGGTTTGTCAGATGGTACCTTAAGTATTTTGGCATTGACGATTCTGCCTTATGTTGGCAAACTGCCTCAAGTCATTACTTTAGAAGAGCCTGAAAACGGGATTCATCCAAGTGCGATTGAGGCGGTGTTACAAGCAATACGGGCGGTGGATACTTCACAAATCTGGTTGACGACACATTCGCCCATTGTACTGGCGCACACTGAACTTAAAAATGTGCTGTGTATGTGTTTGACGGATGAGGGTAGTGTTGAGGTTGTTTATGGTGATAAACATCCGCGCTTAGCACATTGGCAAGGTGGTATTGATTTGGGAACACTTTTTGCTGCGGGGGTGTTGTCGTGAGAGATTGTATTTTTCTGTTGGCTGATTTAGGAATGGTTGCAGCATTTAAGGGCTTTTTTTCCCGCGATCATTTTTACTACGCGCTAGGCACTGCTCCGTTTCACGTTGATACTAGACAAGATATTATTTGTGATAGTGCTGGGAATGATCCAGGCGTATACACAAGAGCGCATGAATTGTTAAGAGCTTATCAATCATCGCATCGTTATGCGGTGATTGTGCTAGACAATGCTTGGGAAGGTTCGCCAGGCGTTGCCAAAATTCGGGCCGATATTGATCGTCGCTCCGTTACTTCGTTTCAGCGAAAATGGAATTGGTAGGGTGGGAGAAAAATCGGTTTGTTGTTATTGTGATTGATCCCGAATTGGAGGCATGGATGTGGCAAGACAACCCACATATTGCTAAGGCTTTTGGTTTTAATAAAAGCTCTTCATTAAGAGATTGGCTATGTTCACAAGGATTATGGCCACTTGATTCTGCTAAACCGCCTGATCCTAAACTCGCTTTTGAAAAAACCTTGAAAGTGAGTCAGGCAAAAATTCCCTCAGTTGTCTTCAAAAAAATATGTTCTTCAGTGTCGTTTAAAAATTGCGTAGATGGAGCTTTTGGTTTGTTGAAAAGCACGTTGCAAAATTGGTTTCCTCACGAGTAGCAAACCATTCCCAGGAAATTGGATTGACGGCGGGGTGTTGGCAAATGTTTTTGATATGATATGCCAAACAGATCAAGCTACGGGCTGAGTGTGATAAACTCGCTACACACCTTGCCCATGCCACTTGTCTGTCATTTTTGAGTGTAACCCTTTCGGGGGGGGGTTTTTGGTGGGGCTTGATTAATGATGGTGGGAGGGTGCGCACGACGCACCCTACGCTTGCTACCCGCCTATCCTGCTGTACTCATCTTTAAAGTGCCACAACTCCATGCAACAATAATTTCTCCGAGGTGTTCCCACTCTGCTTTTAACAATTGATCAACCATTTCAGCAATTTTCTGTTTTGTCAGTTTGTCTTTGGTGGGTTTTTCAATGAGTTCTACAACAGCTTTTAAAATGTTCTCCCCAAGCCCGGTTGTAATAATGCAATCACAATTTTTTTCCCTCATGCACACTTCATTATTGAGACACTGTTTCGATACTTTTATAGCAAGGGGAGATATATAGTTTAACCAATTCATCCAGTCTTTTGAAAAACTCGTGTTAGATGAGGCTTGCAAAATCTCTCCAAGTTTTAAACCTTTTTTGATATCCAAGTATTTCCGAGCTTCTGCAATACTTGATCTTTCTAATTGTTCTAAAAAATTCACACACTTCATTCTATTGGGATCGCCCGCTGAAAGCTGACTATATAATCTTGTCGGAATAAAATTCTCAATTTCTCGTACATTAATGACAAAGCATTCACAGAATGGCTGATTTGGATTATCTATATCCATGACACTTTTTGCAGTGTTACCAATGGGAGAATGGGGCGATTTTTTGTCGCTGTCTAAAAAGCATAAACAAAATCGTTCTTGACTATCTTGTATGAGCTTATAGGCTTTTTCTGTCGTTGAACCACCACCAAGGTATGGCTCCAAAAGAATTTTTATACCTTTTAACTTTTTCCACTTCAAATAGATTTCTGCAATTGTCTTATAGAAAGCCGCATCGTCCAAATTTTCAGCAATGAAGACGGTTTTTTGTATGAGAGCGGAATCGCAAAAATAGTTGGCTGGAATAGTAATCACTTTGCAATGCTCTTCTACCCTAGCGGAAAGTCCAATATCGCTTGCTATAACCTCGACACGACGAATAAAAGTTTGAATATACCCTTGCATTTGTGGTAAGTTTTCATACAATTTTGAATAAACTTGACGCGCCCTTTTTGACATGGCAGGACAGTTAATAAAGGATTTAAGTGTCCGACGCTTGGCAAAAATTAAATGTTTACCTTCCCGACGACCAAGCGCGATGTTTTCCAAAGCCTCCAATACAGTGTCCTGATTTAGAGCCTTGGCAAGGGATTCTTCTAAAACTAATAACATCTCAAATTATCTCCGGTTCAAAGAAACCAAAAGGCCAATTAGTGAGAAAGCCTTCATCATCATACTCAGCCACTCTTATTTGCGCTGGCGCATTGGCGTGTTCTTTCTCAAACACGACTATATTAATATCCTGACGCTTGACATCACCATTGTCGATGCGATGCCCCAGCCGATTTATGATAGTTTCGCTATGAGTTTCGATGACTAATCGAAGCTCAAGATTGACACTACGTGCAGCACTCATTGCAGAAAGTAAGGCATCTGCTAACAATGCTTGTAAACGGGGATGGAGATGTAATTCCGGTTGTTCAATGGCAAAGATGACTTGTTGTCTGACAGGTGATGAATTTTCCGGTATCTGATGAAATCGAAACTGTTTGGAATTCAGTGAAGCGTGTGGTGATCGACTCAGTATTCGCCAAAGTTCCATAAGAATAGGTAAAACCTGACAAAAGCCAAAACCTATATCAGCAATATTGAATGCCGTGTTGCCACCACGTTCTTTTAATTTGAGTGAAAATTGTCCACCAACTGATTGAACCTCTGGCGCAATCGCAAAATATTTTTCTGTCCATGCGGCAAATTGATGACGTTCTTCATCCGTTAAATTTCGTAGAAACATGGCTAAGTTTCGTCCTTGAGAATCTACTTCATCTACCGCAAAGTCTTGTATGCGATAATAACGCTCTGCGGTTGCACGTAGCGGCGCAATGTAGTTGATATGAGAAGCAAATTGAGTGAGGTACTCATCGGCTGCCAATAATAATTTCTCAGTTTCTTTGGCTATAATCAGATTTTTTAATCTTTGGAATGTTTCATTATTAATCGTCCAAAGATTGTTAGTATCAGATAAGTGCTTTTGTAGGTTGGCAAGCATTGCCTCTGATGAACCTAAAGCCAGATTTGGTACGATATCTTCTCTTTTGCTATGAACGTATTTGTCCATTTCAGAAAATAGGTGATGAGACATGCTGTTAAAAAAGTCTTTTTCAATAGAAGGTATCAAATTGCCAATGAGCTCCGAATAATATTGATGATTGCTTAAAGTTAATACATCCAAATCATTGACTTCAAAAGTGGTAACTTTCCCGTCACTTTCAAATTCTATCCTTAGTTTTTGTTCGGCAAATGACAGTACACATTCTTTAGTACGAGTCATTCCTTGCAAAGTTTCTGCAAAAACTTTAAGAGTCAACAAAATATCCAAATCTTCCAAAAGAGCGGGTGATGGCTGGTTGGATTTGGTAGGCTCTGAATTTTTTGGAAGGGTAAATTGGAAACGAAAAATGATTTCTGGTTTATCGGTATCGATCCTAATCGCTTCGTGGAAACTCCCAAAATCCACGAATCTACCCGCCCAAAGTAGTGGTCCCATAGTTCGAGACTCAACACTTTGTCGCAACAGTGGTAAAGCTCTTAAAAAGGTGCTTTTACCAGAGCTATTTTGTCCAAGTAATACGGTGATAGGTTTGAGTTTAATTAAGCCGGTGTCGGAGAGACATCGTAAATTTTCTATGCCGATAGCATTCATAATAAATGGAACCTCTTGTTTTGTAAGCAATAACCAATTTTGCGGGTAACAATTGGCGTTTTAATTAGCGGGCTTTTGATGGCCAATGATAAAGCGGAAAAATAGGATTTCTCTCCACGTTAGGTGACATAATACTAGAATTGAACGAATAAATCAAAATAAGTTCGAGCAAATATTCAATGCCATTAAGCCGGTCCTCCCGACGTTAGGAGGGACCTTAAGGAGGGATATTGAGGGCTCTAAGGGCATTAACCCTATGCTTGCTAGGTGTCAACCCCAAATCGCTAATTCCGTTATCAGTTATCATTAGCTAAACCGTTAGCTATTTTTTGCAAGGAATTCTTTGAATCTCTTGACAATCTGTGTTGACATTATTTATTTTAATTTGATAAAATTAATCATAAAAAAACCTTTATCATAAAAGTAGCGGAGGAGACAGTGTGAGTCAAACCAATATTCAATATCTAAAAATACTGAGTTTTGTGAGTCATTTTCTGCGTGATGGGATAAATCCAAATTGTCCAAGTTCTCAATATTATGAAACTGTCTGAATTAGGAGTCCAAGATTTATCTTGGACGTCATTATAGGTAAAATTTATGCCAACACGTACCTTTGAAACTCATTGATGAATTCGATGGGATTCCATCAACCGTTGCGAAGAATTTCCTACACACTTTGCGCCGAATTTATCTCTCAAAAACCCCAAACAGATGTCCATACAGCGTCGGAATTGTTGGCGTCAAAAGCATCACTCAATTGAACGATGACCGCTCAATCTCGCCATTCAATATTCAAGACGAGTTTGCACTCCCCAATTTCACCCGAGAGCAGGTGCATCGACTATTAGAACAGTACACCGATGAAGTAGGGCAAACTTTTGCACCAAAAGCTCACAAAAGTCTCCACAAACAAACGGGGGGGCAACCCTTTCTTGTAAACAGAATGGCGCAATGTCTGACAGAGGAACTGGGGATTGGGCGTAAAGAAACGATATCAGTCGCCCATTTTGAGATGGCTCACAAAAAGATTTTGAATGAACAAAATGTCCATCTCTCACATTTGACGACTAACATCCATCCACGATTTCAAAGCCTGTTGATGGAAATCTGCTCGTCTGATGCCGGCATCCCCTTCAATCTCCGCAACGAGTACATCAGTGAATTGGTGACTTATGGCGTATTGAAAGGCGGCACAGATGGATTTTGCGAAATTGCTAATCCGATTTATCAATATTGCATTGTGCAGACTTTCCAACCGCTGCTCAATGGCTTGGAGCGAAAATACCACTGACACCGGTGATTAGAGCGGATCGTCACAGTGAGAAATCCTATTTTTCTGGTTACCACTTTCTTGTGAGAATCAAACACGAAATGAAGTTGAAATAAAAGGAGATTGTAGCATGATTAGCCGAATTGAAGTCTCTCAATATCGCTGTTTTCATTCTTTAGAGATTGAATTAACACCTCATCATGTTTTAGCGGGTGCGAATGGTTCAGGTAAAACCACGTTATTGGATATTCCCACCTTGTTTGCTGAATTGTTAACAACTAATGATGTCAACAATGTTTTTTTTGAACCTACACTAAGCCAGAGCCGAGCCAGGGCTGAAAATCCCATTGAATTAGTACATAAATTACAAGGCCATTCATTTTCATTGTCACTAGAGGTTCAGATTTCTGAACACATTAGTCATGCTTGTGAACGTTTGCGATATGAAGTCACATTTGATGTCGTTGATAAGCTACAAATCGCACAGGAACATTTGTTCATCTTTCCTGAATCTGAGAGAGAGAGCATTGTAAAACTAAGAGATGAGAAGGCGACAGACAAAGGTTTTCAAGTGATACGGCGGAGTAACCACCAAGCGACTTTTCAAGCGGAAAGGCAATCACAAGCTTTCAATTTTACGATTCATCAAGGGCAACTGGCATTGAGCAGTCTGCCGGCTGATCATCGTTTGTTTCCAGCAACGTTGTGGTTTAGAAATTCTTTGCAACAATATACCTGCCTGTATGAGCCCCAAGGATTCAAGCTCCGTCAAGCCAGTCCACCGAGATACCGCACTGGATTGAGTCCAGATGGGCGGGGATTGCCTTGGCAAATTTTAGCCTTGCAAAAAGATAAGCCTCAAGAGTTTGAAGAATGGTTAGCATTAGTGCAATTGGCATTGCCTTCGATACAAAACATTCAAGCCATTGAAAGGGAAGATGATCGTCATGCCTATATCAAAATTCAATATCAAAATGGGATAGTGGTGCCATCATCAGGTTTGTCAGATGGTACCTTAAGTATTTTGGCATTGACGATTCTGCCTTATGTTGGCAAACTGCCTCAAGTCATTACTTTAGAAGAGCCTGAAAACGGGATTCATCCAAGTGCGATTGAGGCGGTGTTACAAGCAATACGGGCGGTGGATACTTCACAAATCTGGTTGACGACACATTCGCCCATTGTACTGGCGCACACTGAACTTAAAAATGTGCTGTGTATGTGTTTGACGGATGAGGGTAGTGTTGAGGTTGTTTATGGTGATAAACATCCGCGCTTAGCACATTGGCAAGGTGGTATTGATTTGGGAACACTTTTTGCTGCGGGGGTGTTGTCGTGAGAGATTGTATTTTTCTGTTGGCTGATTTAGGAATGGTTGCAGCATTTAAGGGCTTTTTTTCCCGCGATCATTTTTACTACGCGCTAGGCACTGCTCCGTTTCACGTTGATACTAGACAAGATATTATTTGTGGTTTTTGAACTATGCGGTTTTTTGAGGTGATTTTTGGTGGGGCTATGATGGTGGGAGGGTGCGTAGGACGCACCCGACGCTCAATTCTGGTTCCTTCTATGGTTGCAACCACTATAGTAATATTGTACTGCCATGCAACACCACGAAACATTTAGAACTTTAACTTATATTGGAATGAAACTCTAACAACATCCTTTCTATCTCTATCGACTGGTCGCAACATACTGAAATTGTCATCGTATACAGTATGTTCCCAGTTAATACCAAGCTTCAGGTTATGTCCCTTAAAATACTTATTCATACCAAGCGTCAAAATACTAGCAGAGGTTTTTTCTGCTTTTTGATTTGAATCAAACAATTCATAGCGAATTGTTGGTTCTATTTGCATATGACTGAACAAATAACCGCCCTGAATATACCAGCTTCTAGGGTTTTCAGATTTTCCAACTAGTTGAGTATCAATCTTCCACTCATTATACTCTGTCTGTAGTGTTACATTTTTATTATGGTAAGAAACATCTGCTCCAAAAAGGGTTCTTTTTTCACTACCGACCATATCTCTATATTCCAAACCATCTTGCGAAGCTGTGTATAAACCGAATGTTAAATGCTTCCCCTTTCCAATATGAGCATCACTCATTTTATCTTCAACCCATCCATGCGGAGACAGTTCTAAGCGTCCAACGTAGTAAGGATCTGCACTATCTATTACCACAGCATCTTCACCGTATAGTTTTGAGCCTGGCCGCCACCCCGTCCCAACGGCGAATTTATAGCCAATTGTCCCTTCTCTAAAGTGCCCAATTAGCTGTAAATTAGTATGAACATAACGGCGAAAAAATTCTCTGAGACCTATGGTATAAACAGGCCGCTCAACAAATAATTGCCGAGACGAACTGGTTAAATATACCCGAGAAAACGGCAGTTTGGTTTTTCCAAATTGCAACTGCAAAGCTTCACTAAAAGTGTACCTCAAATAGGCACTACTCACAATAATTCCACTTTCTTCTCCAAAGGCTTCTCCTTTATCCGTTTCGTCAGCAGCAAACGTCAATGCATAGTGAATGTTTTCAAAAAAGGCCTGACCGAAAAACCCTAGTCGAATTCTTCTCAAATAGGCGTCAAATTCAGATTCGTATGTATTTTTATCTGTGAAAGTTAGATCCCCGGCTTCCGCCCTAAGCTCTAACCTCAACTTCATATTTACTGTTGCAGAATCCAGAGGGTTTATTTCCTTTTTAAAATCATTATCGCTTGCGAACGAGGGAGGGTTGATGCTCAATAACAGCACTAGTATTTGCAGTGTGTGTTTCATGGATATATCCCACCAATTATTGTATATACATTTTACTTACGAGCTTTGTCACTTTGGTACTTATTCATATAGCGAAATAGAAATATTGTATAAATCTCTACGACAACGGACAATAAAACACGGGTTAAAAGTAAAACCGCAACACCATACATATTCCAAAGCAGTCCGGCCAACAATGGTCCTATAATTTCACCCGCATTTTCGGAAGTGCCCATATATCCCATCGTTCGCACTCTTTTCTTCACATCTCGTTGTGCTAAATGCGCCATTAGCGACCCCCAAGCACTTCTAAAAGCAGTTTTACCCATATCATCGATGATCAATCCAGCTGTAAACCCACTGAAGCTCGGAAATAGAAAATAGATTAATGAAGATAAAATATTTGTAATGCCCCTTATAGCAAGAACAAGTTTTTGGCTTACATTATCTGACAGCCACCCAAATATCGGTCCTGTCAAAATGATTGCT
The DNA here is from genome assembly GCA_000785145.2 of Candidatus Thiomargarita nelsonii. Taxonomy (GTDB): domain Bacteria; phylum Pseudomonadota; class Gammaproteobacteria; order Beggiatoales; family Beggiatoaceae; genus Thiomargarita; species Thiomargarita nelsonii_B. Next base: position 6,820 of record JSZA02000099.1, on the reverse strand, counting down.
ATGGTAGTTGCTGCATACATGATGCCCGCCTGAGCCTCTGTCAACCCAGCATACTCAGTTGCCAATACAGGAAATAGAATATTTAACATGGTGGCAGTACCACTTAGCAATACCCCAAAACCGAGAAAAGGCAAAATAGAAATATCAGGTTTTGTAGAGGACGGATTATCTTCAAACTCTGACATATCATCAGTGCCTGACTTCGGCTCATTATTTTCACAAATATCACTGCTTTCAGATACTTGAATGTTTGGCACGACCACAAAAACGCCCAATAATGCGATCACAAAGGCAACCGAAAACACAAGAAAGTAATTATACCCGGAATATGTAATCAATATCCCTGCGAGCGCTTTTCCCAGCGATCCTGCAACAACTCGCACAGTGTTATACCATCCAAAAGCTGAGGCAATCCGTTTCTTTCCGCCGGCTTGGGCAATTAATGCATTTATAGATGGCTCCCTTAACGCTTCAGATAGTCCATGTATGGCTCTAATCGCGAAAATATGCCACACTGCACCAGAACAGGCAAGTAATAACGCAACAATACTACGTGTAATAAGTGCAATTGCTACTGACTTTTTTAAACCAATTTTATCAGCTTTAGAACTTAAAAATGGTTTAAATAGCATCTCTACAATGAAATGTAACGATGCTAACAACCCAATTAACCCCATACTCAATCCAAGATGGAGGCCGTAAAGCGGTAATGCAAATCCGACGATCCCAAAACTAATTCTCGATAATAATCCCTCAGCAACTATGGGGAAAAGTTCTCGGTTGAAGCGAATATTTATATCCATCGCAATATTATGATTTGTACTGCAAGTGGTTGGGTAATTCGTAACATAATTTATAACCAGATACTTTAAGAGATCCGTTCCCAATGGAGCCTACCATGGTAGCTAACCTCCAGGCACGATTTTCTAATTTAGTAAGATTAGCACCAACTTGTTTCAAGCTAACTGGAATTCCAGTTAATTCACGTATAGGTTTCAAATTTATAATTCTTACATTACGCACCCACATATTATTACTTTGTGCACGCTCAATATTATCTTGAGTAAATAGCATCAACTGGGCTAGTTGCCCCATTATCAATAAAGCATCAATATTAGTGAAGTGAGGAGATTGGCTTACCCCTTTCTTCAGAGACCATTGTGAAGGAAATACAAGGTCTGCCCTTGCACTAATTTCTAAGGTCTTTCTATTCACATGGACATCGTATAAATAGGATTTTACCTTCTTATATCCAGAGGTAAAATAGCGCTCTTGTGGATCACCTAATACATCCTCTATTCGTTCGTACCATATCACATCTCCCTTAACAATTGGACTAACGCCTGTGCTATTGATTTCCAGACAAAATAATTCAATAATCTGTAATAAGCGTTGCTCAACGCTTCCGGTGACAACGTGGACTTTAATTCCAATTGAATTCCAGGCATCAAGTATTAGGGAATCAACATGGTCACGGAATTGTTGAGATGATGGCCGATAACCATCCTCTGGTATCGGAAATTCTTGGGGTACGTGAACTACATCCGTGTATGCGTTAGAAACATAATTCTTTACCAATTCGCCGAATAGTTTTGCAGCGAAATCATAATTTGAATTTATTATGGTGCTATTAGGACCATGCGCTCCATGTTTCGTTCTGCCATACAAGTATGCCCACTCATTCAACGATGAGCCATCTGAAATAAACCCAATATCTGAAAGTTTTTCTTCGGCTGCTTTTCTCTCAATAAAACGAATAAAAAATATTTTGCACAATTCTGTTGGATCACATTGTTTTAAAGTTTTTCCCGGACAATGTTCTGACAATATTTGCCGCATCTGTTTTGCTTTTGTAGTGGGGATTCCTGTTTTTTGAGACAGAAGCTGCGCGAGCGTCGATTTGCCCACTCCAAATGTTCCTGAAATCGCAATTCTTCGCTTTTGGTTCAAGGCTCCAAATGAATTTTTTTTTGTCATATGGTATATGTTCTGATGTCACTTCTTTATCCCGCTTTCCATGACATAACGATTAAAAATATCCGGGTTGCCTTTCTTCTAATATATACTGGACACTTTTTCGAGTTGTTTTTGAGTTATACCCAAGTTAGTCATAATTGAATCATGCTGTCGTTCTTGAGTATCGTTCATCTTATCTATAGCCTGCTGCCTGGATAGCAGGCCTTTTCTAATCAAGTGGCTAAGCTCTAATGCATACGGGTTATACCCAAGAGATTTATTATGCACCATATTGTTGAAGCTATTTAGGCGACAGTTTGATGAACATCCATCAACATCTTTTGGTGCTTTCCATCCATATTGTGATATCTCTTTTACGATATCGTCCTCTGAAATATTCTCTAAGCACAGTATATTCACATTAAAAGGAAACTCATTCACTGAATTTAGAGTGGCATCTGAAATGCTAAAATATTCCTCTATGTCACAATCTGTGTACTCTCGCAGTTTTTGCAGGCTTTTCTCTCTAGACTCAGCAAGAAAGTTATAATTATTTTGATAATAAATTGAATTAGCGGGTATTTGCCCTAAAGTAAAGCCCGCTAAAATTAGTGGGGCCTTTTTCTCTAGCGCCAACTTGAGCGCCGTAATATTAACCATTGAAATACAGGATTGACAATTTGCGGATATTCGCAACAGAGTCCTTCTATTATATATCGGGAACAACGTACTTGCTTTAAGAATAGATTTCATCTTAGGCTGTGACGGACGAAAAACAATATGATCAATGCCGAGAAAATCAACAACACGATTGATATTCTTAAATGCAACATTAGAGATAAACCCATTGTCTAAAGTAAACGCCAATACCTTCAAACCATATTTTTTTGTAGCCAACTGCAACGTGTACGTACTATCTTTACCACCACTAAAGCATGCAATAGCGTCATAATCTCCTTCTCTCGCAATATTGGAGAACATAGTTTCGACCTCTGCGCGTGCCCTGTCGATTACACTTGCTTCTGTCAATGAGAATGTTTCATTTCGGCAAAAGTTACACACTCCATTCTCGTCATAAGCGATGTTTGGAAATGATGCCGGTAGTACACAGTTGGTGCACATATCATATTTATTACTCACTTAACTACCCCTTGAGCCTGCGTTCAACATACGAACTGATCTTGTTTATTGAGCCAAAATTATTTTTAGTCAAGTCTGACTCTTCTATTTTGATATCAAATACGTCCTGTATAAACGCGGACATTTCTACCAACCCAAAAGAGTCTATAATTCCCTGATCGACAAGCGATTGGTCAAAATCAATCTCATTTTCGGTCACCATATAATTTTTACAAACAAATTCGACCAACTGATTCTTTACTTTACCGTACATTTCTTAATCCTATATTTCTTTAACTATTATACTGATACGGGCCTTAACTCATTAGTATAATCATTAATTTCAACATCCATACCTTCTACCGTCTCTTGATGGTTAAATTTTGGGTTTTCACTCCAAAAACATGCCATTTGCGACGATAGCATAAAAACAAGCAACATATTGTCCCGATACCCTATTTGCTCTGGGGTTCGATCTTTGAATTTATTGAGGAAGCGTTTAACATAATTTTGATCGAAAACCCCATACTTGGCGATCATGTGAGATGACAAAAATTCTGCGCCGCTGCCGTAAAGCTTACCATTTTTAAAAAAAGACTTAAGATCAGGAGCCTGGTAGGGTAGCTTGGGCCTGTTTATGATCGACTTGGGGATCAATCCATTAAAGCTATCCCTCAAGATATGCTTCTGTGACAACCCTCGCATTTTGAACGAATCTGGCAGTGAAAATGCGAATTCGACTAATTCGTGATCCAAGAAAGGGTAACGGCCCTCTACGCTCTGGGACAATGATATTCTATCTCCCTGAGATGAAAGCAAATACCCAGAAAGCAACGTCTTCATTTCCAAATATTGGTGCTGCTGTAAATTTGTCCAACCTCCAAAATCGTTGGGAAGACTTGCTTCCATATCTTCCGCTATTTTTTCTATAGATATAGATGCTCCAAAATCTTTATTAAGGCTGGCTCGAATAACTTTATTATTGTGCATACGAATATTTAAACCAGCAAGTTTATGGCCTACCGAACCTAAAAACTTCTCGTAGTACATCTTAATGAAGCCAAATTGTTTGCTATCAGCATAGTGCTGCAAATGAGGGTAAAGCCGTTTTATTAGATGCGGTCTAAATTTTGAAGAAGGCTGTTTTGCCCAGAATTGAAGGATCTTTATTTCTTTAAAAGAATCATATCCAAAAAATATTTCATCAGCGGCTTCTCCTGTTAGAACCACTTTTATATTTGCCTCTCTAACCTTTTTTGCGAGCAAATATAAAGGAGTGGGAGCGGACCGAAATACAGGTCTCTCAATATGATAAATAGTATTCAGGAAATTTCGATTTATTGAGTCGTAATTTATGTTCTCTGTATGGTGTTTAGAACCAATCTGAGTTGCCATTTCATTTTGGAATATACTCTCATCAAATTGCTTATCACTAAAAGCTATGGAGAATGTATCAAAAGTTTGAGAAGAAGCTTTTCCATTCAAATGGGCGATTATAGCTGAATCAATCCCGCCACTAAGATAAACACCAACAGGGACATCGCTACGAAGCCTCAATTTGACTGAATTAAGCAGCTTATCTTGCAACTCTTCTTTAGCCTGCTCGTAGGAATACGGGTATCGCGAATACGTTTGACCAAGTGTGTAATACTGATATCGCTTTACCAATCCACTCATATTATATACTTCCACGCTTCCAGCAGCTAAGGTTCTTATATCTTGGTAGATAGTCTTATCACCAATGGTATTCCAAAGCATTCCATGCTCAAGAAAATTTTGCATTTCATAAGTTCGATTAAAACCAGCAATCGTATCAAATGCCTTTAATTCAGAAGAAAAATATATGCTACTTTTTTGTTTAGCTATGTATAACGGTCGAACCCCGAAACGATCACGCGCTGCAATTAGTTCTCTTTTATATCGATCCCAAATAAGAAGCGCGAACTGACCATTGAATTTATTAAAGCAATCTGTTCCCCAATATGCAAATGCCCGAAGAACCACCTCTGTATCACTTTTAGTATAAAATGGAATATTTAGTTTTTCCAGTTCTTTACGTATTTCCACATAGTTATAAACTTCTCCATTGTAAACCATTACAAATCGATCAATTTGGAATGGCTGTGCACCACTTTTAAGATCAATAATGGATAGCCTTGTATGACCAAGGGCGGCACCAGGACTAACAAACAGCCCCCGTCCATCAGGACCACGATGCCCCAAAGTAGAAACCATACCCAGCAGAATTTCTTTTTGAGTATCCATCGGCATTTGCCAGTCAATAATTCCAACTATACCACACATAAGCTTTCCATACATATAAAATTTACTTGCTTGAACCAACGAGAAAGTGGATACTATTCTTTGGTATTAGAGACAACTCCGTGACATCAGATGTTTGTAACCTAAAAATGGTTAATGCTCACTACCTCTTCCATCTGTAACTGACCTCCACGCGGCCAACTTTCTTTGATAGCCTTGCCAATAGTAACGAACATGGTAATCAGATGCTCTTCGGGCAACTTTATCAGTTTGCCTACTGCGTCAAAATCAAAACCGTCCATAGGACAAGAATCATAACCCATTGATTTAGCGGCTAACATTAATGTTTGAGCGGCAATACCGCAGGAACGCATGGCTTCGTCACGTTGTACCTGCTCCCGCCCTCGATAGTATTGATCAATTGCAGGGAGAATAAAATCTTGTACTTCTTTCTGGACATTTTTCCAATAGCGGGCGGGTTGCTTTTCCCATGCTTTGAGATCAGCGCAGAGAATAACCAGTAAAGAAGCGTCTGTCACTTGAGCTTGATCCCATGCTGCCGCTCGAATTTTCTTTCTGAGTTCTTGTTCCTGTACCAGTACAAAACGCCAGTTTTGAATATTGAATGCCGTGGGGGAGAGCATTGCTAATGACATCAATTTGTTGATTTCTTCTTTTGTCATCCGATGTTCAGGATCATAATGCTTGATAGCACGACGTGTTTCGATGGCAGTAAATGTTTCCATGTTTTCATCCTTTTAAGTAGTTCAACTTTGTTCCCGCGCACGAGTATATTTTAAGTGTGGCGTATTCTAACAAATAAAGATTATACAGAACCACCAAGCAAAAATGGTTATTTCCACAGTGATGAGAGTGCATGAAAAAAATTCAGTTATCAGTATAAAAAAGCCTCTATAATTACCAGACAAAAACCGGTTCTAGTAAATGCTTTAACATCTTTGTTCTTGACTTCCGTGATATACTATTTTTGTCCGGTACTGAGCCACCATATATTATGCTATGCGGGGCGTATTCTAACAAATAAAGATTTTACTAATGAACCAAGCAAAACGGGTGATTTACCTAATGAGGTTGTGTATTATTCGTGGTGCCTTGCCTCGCGCCTTGAAAACGGGACTATTTATTATTATTAGACGAGTCTATTGTTTATGACCGCACCCATATATTAAGCGGGGCGTATTCTAACAAATAAACATTTTACTACTCAACCAAGCAAAACTGGTAATTTACCCAGTAAGGAGGTGTATCTTATGAAAGTACATGAAAAAATTCGGTCTATGCGGCAGTCAAAAGGTTGGTCACAACCGGATATGGCTGAGAAATTAGATATGTCTGTCAATGGGTATGCGAATATTGAACGGGGCGAAACCGATGTGCAAGTTTCTCGGCTTGAAAAAATTGCTGAGACTTTTGGGATGGATTTATTGGAGTTACTTAATTTTGGTGAAAAAAATGTTTTTTA
>JSZA02000091.1 GCA_000785145.2 Candidatus Thiomargarita nelsonii | reverse complement strand
AGCCGACGCCCAAGATAAATCTTGGACTCCTAATACCACGATTGCGGGCATTTATCCTTAACTTAATGGCATTGAAGACACGGAGGGAGTCGCACATATTAATATATATAAGGCTACCAAATAAAGCCGATTTAGAAATTAGGATAAAACACAAATAATGATTTTAATTAAATCGCGTGTTGGGCAAGACACGGAGGGAGTCGCACATACTAATATATATAAGGCACAAATAAAGCCAATTTAGAAATTATTTTGAGCAACAGATTTGTACAATTAAAAATGCTGTGCTGTACGACGCCCAATGTCAAAACATGGCTACGCAAGCGAAAATCAATTAGGGCAATTTCCACACAGAGTCAGTTTCATTTTTTATTATAGAATTATCTATTAATCGCGGAGGTATTTTAAAATAAAGCCGATTTAGATTGGCACCCTTCAAAAGTAGTTTACAGTTTGCTAAATGGTTTCGGGAAATCCGCGCAGCGAAATTCCCGAAACAACAACAAACTGTTAACTATTTTTTCGAGATAATTGAAGGGTGCCTTTAGATTGATTAAAAATTTAGGGCAAGACACGGAGGGAGTCGCACATATTAATATATATAAGGCTACCAAACAAAGCCGATTTAGAAATTAGAATAAAACACAAATAACGATTTTGATTAAATCGCGTTTAGGTTGGGCAAGACACGGAGGAAGTCGCACACACTAATATATATATAAGGCAAAATAAAGCCAATTTAGAAATTATTTTGAGCAACAGATTTGTACAATTAAAAATGCTGTGCTGTACGACGCCCAATGTCAAAACATGGCTACGCAAGCGAAAATCAATTAGGGCAATTTCCACACAGAGTCAGTTTCATTTTTTATTATAGAATTATTTATTAATCGCGGAGGTATTTTAAAATAAAGCCGATTTAGATTGATTAAAAATTTAGGGCAAGACACGAAGGGAGTCGCACATACTAATATATATAAGGCTACCAAATAAAGCCAATTTAAAAATTAGAATAAAACACAAATAACGATTTTGATTAAATCGCTAATCACCTTTAGATGACTTAAGCTGTTAGACTCAGAGGCATGAAGGCTTAATCATCGCTAAATAAAAAAAAACACTTGACTGCTTAAAATGAGCTGATAAAATATGCCCAAAAAATCCACTTAGTTAATTTAATTTTGGAGATGAAAAATGTCAGATAAAATATTTTCCATACAAGAGGACTTAACAGAATACCAACAAAATGTTAATAAACAAGATGTTATTGGTTATTTTAAAAATCCCTACATAGTAGAGCCAAAGAAAAATTTGCAACCCTGTCTTCATGCTGGGCAGGGTTTGCAACCACGTCCGTAACGTGATGTGCTAGAGGCTGTGCTCCAAAGGCGCGGTAGCATCACCGTAGGGTCAATGCCAGTATGATAAACCCTTAAAATATTGATTTTATTCAGTTGTTTCGGGAATGGAGCAGCGCGGATTTCCCGATACGAAGTCAGCGTAGCTAAACCATCGTTTGAAAGTTCCCTACGGGAGGAAATCCGCGCAATGAGCGAAACAACTGATAATTTTACATTAATTTACAACGACCTGCTGGGTATTGGTCTCCCAGCAGGTCTGATTTGGTGGCTTAACTTAATGGCATTGCACCGTAGGGTAGGATTGAGTCGAAAGCCAATGATTGGTAAAACCAATCATGGGGGAACCGATATATGCTGAATGGCTCACGGAACAACTTTAGTTGTAAATGCTTAGGAAACAAATTGGAATATGTCCCGAATGTGGGGGCAAATTTACCAATGAAGACTTGTTAGAATCTCACCACAAGACTTTTAAGAGTCGAGGTGGGAGTGATAAATATAAAAACTTGGTATTAGTACATCGCCATTGTCACGATAGCAATAAAATACCATCAAACAAACTTTAAAAAGGTAATCCAATGATAATCGAAAAACGGCTACTGATCAGAAAAATTAAACAAGCCGCCAAGGATGGTGTGACATCACTTTATCTCGAATAGGAATATAAAGGAATTGCCCCCAGAAATCGGTCAGTTGACCCAGCTTACCGAGCTAGATATAGATAATAATCCACTAAAATCACCACCGCCCGAAATTGTTGATCAAGGCACCGAAGCGATTTTGGCCTATCTACGAGCACAATTGTCAGAAAAGGGGGATGACAAAGAACCATGCAACTAAACACTTGGGATTTTGGTGGGCAGCAGATTTATCATGCCACCCATCAATTTTTTCTCACTAACCGTTCCCTGTTTCTACTCGTTTGGGATGCACGAAGGGGTTCTGAAGATGGTAAACTCAATTATTGGCTCGACACCTTGACCACTCTTGCGCCCAATTCACCCATATTGTTGGTGACAACTCATATTGATCAACGAGATGATCAAAATATTTCTCTCCCCGAATTGCAAAAGCGTTATCCCCAAATCAAAGGACAATGTAAAATCAGTAATAAAACGGGTGAAGGTATTCCAGAATTACAACAAACCATTGCTCAGACTGCCGCAAAATTACCCTTAATGGGTGAAATTTTGCCCACCACTTGGTTGAAAGCGGCTAATATGCTTCGTGATCGCAGCGAAAAATACATCAGTCCGCAATATTTACAAGATCTGATGAAGGAGCAAAAAATTGATAACGATCAACAATCGGTATTGACAAAATGGCTACATGACTTAGGCGACATTCTTTATTTTCCAGACGATAATGAACTTGAAAACATTGTGATTCTCAAACCTCAATGGGTGAGTCAATACATCAGCAAAGTCTTGGATAGTGAAGAAGTTAAGAATAGTGGTGGTATTTTGACTCGTTCCGAGATGAAAAGACTTTGGGACGATTTAGATTCTTCCTTGCACAAACATTTCCTGCGCCTAATGGAACATTTTGATTTATCCTACCGAGATGAAGAAGGAGAAAATCATCTAATTGTCGAATGTCTCCCGCAAACCCCACCTGATTATAAATCTCAATGGGATCAAATCAAAGATCAAGATAATTGCACAGAAGTTACCATGAGTTTTAAACTCAATACCATACCAGCAGGGATTCCAACTTGGTTTATTGCTCGCAGTAACCGCTTTTCTACTAACACCCATTGGCGATATGGGGCACTGTTTAAACATGAAAATCATCTCGCATTGCTACAGTCAGAACCGGAGAAAAAAAACGTACAATTAAGCGTTCGCGGCACCAACCCGCAAAACTTTTTTGCCTTACTCAGAGATGGACTGGAAATGACTTTGAACCGATTTCAGGGCTTAAAAATTACACGCACAATTCCTTGTTTGGGTCATAATGGCCAACCTTGTTCATACGAATTTTACTATGAACAATTACAAAAGCGCAAAAAACCGACTATTGAGTGTCCCAAAACAGAAGAAGATGTCTCCGTTTCCGAATTACTCTATGGTTGGGACCAGAGCACTCAAGGCCAAGTATTATCGCGCCTTGATATATTAAACGAGGGAGCAGTAGTTGCATCGGAGTTGAAGAAATTAAACGAGGAACAAGCTCAAATTTTAGCTAACCAAGATAAACACTTATCCGAATTAAAAGCCTTACGAGAACTGACGCAACGTGAATTTCTCAACGCTTTTCGCCGCGAACAAGCTAAAATTGATGCTCATTGCCCCAACGTCTTTGTACTGAGAACGCTTGAAAGTAAAAAGTGGATCAAAACGATGACTGGGCAAACCTTAGAATTACAAAAGACGAACAAGAACTCCAAGGAGCAGCTTTACGGGCATTGCGCCATTACTTAGAAAAACAAGATCAGCAACGAGATTGGGGAGGTTTAAAAAAGGTTTTAACACCGGAAGGGCATTACTTATGGCTGTGTGAGCACCATGCACGGGAATATAAATAAGACACCCCGTTAAAACACAGCTTTGGACAAGGCAAAATTGATTTATCGCAGAACGCGGGAACGTCCTAGCATGCATTCCTTTGCCTCGCGTCAATGCCATTAAGCCTGTCCCGACGCACAATGCCATTAAGTTAAGCTTTTTTTGTAGGGTGGGCAACGTCTTTTTGTTGCCCACCAGCCCCGACAGGTGGGCAAAAAGGGCAACCACAAGGGATTGCCCCTACAGCCCACCCTACAAAAGAACGTCTTTGGGCGGTACGATATGGCATTGGTCCCGACGCAAGGAGGGTTCAAGGACAACTAATTGATTTTTAAATAAAAAAAAATCTGTGCTGGACGGTGTTTATCAGTTGTTTATCAGTTTCAAACGATGGTTTAGCTACGCTGACTTCGTATCGGGAAATCCGCGCTGCTCCATTCCCGAAACAACTGAATAAAATCAATATTTTAAGCTTAACTTAATGGCATTGACGCAGAGCGTGGGAACGAGAGCAAATACCGGAGATGTCCAAAGCTCGCTTTGGACTAAAAAAGGAGCGAGTAGGGTGCGTCCCACGCACGATTTCCATCTGTAATTCTTATAAATAATGATTAGATATAATTCATGAAAAGCCAGTAATCATCTGAAATAGACACAATAAAGAATAAATGATACAATCCATAAAATCAGCTACTATTTTCTGGATTGTATCATAATGAAAAAAGAGTCATATTCTTCTGAAACATTGTCAACCTACCTGAAAAATAAGAAAATTGCAACAATTGTTTGATTCAATCAGAAAAAAAGGTGGAGGTAGAAATAGTATTGAAAAAAAAAGTCCAAATATCATAGAAGAAATATCGATTTTGATGGAATATGAAACCGCTGGTGATCCTATGTCAGGTCTGCTTTGGACCAAAAAAACGAGGGAAAAGATTTCTAAAGAATTAGCTAAAATAGATATAAAAGTGGGGCCAACATCGGTTGGCAAAATTCTTAAACAGCTAAATTACTCCCTCAAATGTAATAGTAAAAAAATATCTAATGGTGGTCGAAAACTGACGACAGATGAAAAAAAAGAAAGAGTTGATAGGGAATTTCAAAAATTCTGGTACTCGATATAAAAAAGAGGCAGATTTAACTAATGATCACTATTTTATAACGTATGCTAAGGGAAAAGCGTTCATATATGGGCTGTTTGATTCTCAAAGATTGGAAGGATTTGTATATGTTGGTCAATCGCTTTGGGATAAAAAAAGAAAACCGTTTACATCAAGTGAAACACCTGAATTTGCGGCAGAAATGATCGCTAAATGGTGGAAAGATTATAGGAAAACAAGATATCCTGACGCTCATAAATTATTGATTCTAGCTGATGCTGGTGTTCGTTCTGGCTATAGAGCAAAAATGTGGAAATTCAAGCTGAGCGAACTCTGCAATAAATTTGGATTAACAATTACCGTTTGCCATTATCCGCCCGGGGCTAGCAAATGGAATCCTATAGAACACCGACTTTTCAGTGAAATCAGTAAAAATTGGCGCTCCCCTTAAAAATTTTGAAACCGTTTTAAAATATATTAGGACAACAAAAACAAAAACCGGATTAACAGTTAGGGCTCGACTAGTTACGAAACAATATAAAAAAGGAAAGTCTGTCTCAAAAAATGATTTTGAAAAGATCAATCTGAGTCCACATGATAAATTTCCAAATTGGAATTATACCATCTCCCCAAACAACTAAAAATGCCAAGTTATTTTCACCCCAGCACTAATGCCCAAGATAATCAATTAATTTTACTCTTACCCCAATTATTACTTTAACTATAGGACGGGAATTGCTGGCATAATACATATCAGTTATAGGTAGCCTTTTTTGTTTTGTCAATTTAAATTGTCTGTAATTGTCGTAAAATTCTATTTGCTGTTTTTCCCTCCCAAAATTTCGGCATTTTTTGTCGTTTTTTCGGCATTCCTTTTAAAATTAAATCTACTTCTGTAGATAAATTTTCAATTGTTGTCAATTTATTACTACCTGTCAATACTGTGATTGGTCGTTCTGTATTTGGTCGTAACGTTAAACAAGGAATGTCAAAATACGTGGTTTCCTCCTGAATGCCGCCCGAATCTGTTATGACGAATAAGGACTTGAAAAGCAAATGTAAAAATTCCAAATAGCCCAATGCTTCAATAATAAACAAGTTTGGATTCTTCTTTGTAATTTGTAGCAAATCCCAATCTTGTATATTTTTTAAAGTACGAAAGTGTATTGGGAAAATTAAAGGTGTTTTCTTAGAAACATCTCCCAATGTTTGTAACACGTTTGTTAGCGATTCTTTTGAATCTACGTTGCTTGGTCTGTGTAGTGTTACTATGCCGTATTTTTTCTCTTCAAAGTCACTATTTATTGAAACTATTTTTAAGTCACCATACAGTTGAAAGTCCAATTTCGTTTCTATAGCTTTCGGCAATTGAGAAAAAAGTGTATCTATCATTAAATTTCCTAACATAAATATTTTTTTGCTGGAAACATTTTCTTTAATCAAATTGTCCGTTGCGTCATCGCTTGTTGTAAAATAAAAATCGCTTATTGAATCTGTAACTATACGATTTATTTCTTCTGGCATACTTCTATCATAACTTCTTAGTCCTGCTTCGTAATGAATAACCTTAATCCCCAATTTTACAGCTACTAATGCACACGCAACGGTGCTATTGACATCACCCACAACAAGAACGAAATCAGGTTTTTCCTTTAGACAAACATTTTCAAATCGCTCTATTATTCTCGCTGTTTGTGTAGCGTGGCTTCCAGAGCCAACTTCTAGGTTTATGTCAGGTATAGGAATATTTAAGTCAGTAAAAAATTGCCCTGACATCTTTATATCATAATGCTGACCAGTATGAACAAGTATAGGTTTTATTGTTTTTTGTTGCGAAAAACATTGCATTAAAGGAGCAATTTTTATAAAATTTGGTCTTGCTCCTGCTACAATAATTATTCTTTTTTGATTTACTTCTGTGAGCATAATATCTCTTGTAATAATCTTTCTTTTTGTTTCTCTATTGAAAATTGAGGACTATTCTCAATAGCTTTTTGTGATTGACTTTTATAAAAAGATGGATTTGAACATAAATCATATATTTTGCTTGCCATATCGTTTATATTCTCAACATAAGAAACCCCGCTGTTAGCGTTTGCATATTCAAACAAACAATCAATGCTATTATAAACAACAGTGGGCAATCCTGCACACAAACCTTCAAAAATACCTCTGCCAAATGTTTCCCAACGGGATACCGAAATATTAATGTCTATATCGTTCAATAATTCTGCAATTTCTTTTTGAGATAATACACCGCAGAAGGAAATATCATTTTCTAATCCAAATTTACTGATTAAATCTATACAATGAGCATATAATTCATCGTCTTGTTGAGAGCCTACCAAGTACAAATGAGATTCAGCTCCCATTTCTTTTAGTTTAGAAAGCAATACGATGGCATCATCATTTCTTTTCTGTTTTTTTATTGCCCCAATGTAAATGAGTCTATTGGCTTTTGATTCATCCCTTACTTTGCTTTCAATGTATGAATTAACGGCTCTTGGTATTACAATTATTCGATTTTCTGCCACATCATAATCTTTGATTATATCGTTTTTTTCTGATTGACTTGGTGTAATTATTTTTTTGATTTTGAGCAATATTTTTCGTTCTGCTTCTGTATATCCAATAGGCACAATTTCGTTTGAACGTATGTAAGATGAAGTTAAATACATTGGAAACAAAACAACCTTATCCAATAATTCTTGCGATAATTTTTCTAAGCCTAAGGCTTTGCTACAATGAATAATAATTATTCTATCGTATTGTGGTATAAGTTGTGAAAACTCTATACTATTCCATTCTATATTTGCCAATCTGCGTAGAAACTTATTGTTGTTTCTAACTTTATTCGTGTGAAAAGTAACTTTTCTAACACCTTCAATATTTATAAAATTATTATTGTATGTTCTTGTAAATAATACGTCAAGGGTACATTTGTTACGCAAAGCCTCAACTAAATGACTAACCATAATGCTACCACCGTCCGTGTCGGAAGTAACATCAGGAAATTTTCCCGTTATCAATAACATATTTTTAACTCCAAAGGTTTTCATACTGGCTAAAGATATTTTCAAAACTATATTCAGCACAATAGTTTTGTCTACGTGTTTCCTCTATTGTGTGCAAGGAAAGAGTGTGTTCAATTTGTTGTGCAAATTTAGTTTCATCACCTTCTACTAATGTGCCATTTTCATAATTTATAAATTCGTCTATAGCACCACAATTAGTAACAACAACTCTTATTCCGCTACAAATGGATTCAATTAAACTTCGCCCCATACCTTCGGTATGCACATAATTTCCATTTTTCACATTTACTATTAAATCTACACTTGATTGACAATAGATATTAGCAGCGGCAATGATATTTAGCGTTTCTTCGTGTGTTAATCTGCCTAAAAACTGTACATTCAAATTCAGTTTATTTGACATTATTTTTGCGTTATCAAGTAACTCCCCATCTCCAACTAAAACAATCTTGTAATGTCGGGGCAAGTGCTGAAATGCTCGAAGTAAAAAATCTGTTCTTTTATAAGGTACAAAGCGACAACAACACACTATTAATGTGTCATATTTTACACAATTTAATAGTTTCCTAGTCTGTGGAATTTCATTGATAGCTTTTTGAATATTAGAAACATCAATGCCTCCCGAAATTATATGTATAATTTCGGTTTGTATTCCTAAATCAATTAGTCGTTGTTTTGTGAATTGGCTATTGGCAATCAAGTAGTCTATACTTTGATTGATTGTTTTTACCCAATAATCTTGTCTTTCAGAATGACTATCAATTTGTAATGATAACGGTGCTTTGTTTATTTCGTTTCCTCCGGTTCGGTATAAAAAAATAGCATTTTTAAGTAATAATTTGATTGCAGTAAAATTCTCTATCCAATAGCCACTGTTGTAGAATACAATACATTTTTCACTCTCAAATGACTTTAAAAAGTCGAAGAGGACAATTTCTTTTATTGTTTGGTAATCAGTATTTACGATAACATCATATCCATTTCTCTTTGAAATGATTGTCAAATCATTTTCTTTTGAAAAATGTTGAACAAAATAATTTGCGTGTGTCTCCATTCCGCCAATTTCGGGTGGTAATTTATCTGCCAATAGTATTATCTTCATAACTTCATAACCGAAAGTGTTTTAAAGCCCAACTTACCCCATTGTCCTTAACTGATTTGGTAAGAAAAGTTGCTCTTTGTTTTAATTCATCGGGAGCTGTTGCCATTGCAATAGAAACTCGACACAATTTAAATAATTCAATATCATTAAAACCGTCACCAAACGCAATACTATTTTGTAATGGAATCTCAAAGTAACGACAGACCTTTTTCATTCCTTTGCTTTTTGAAACATTTATGCTGTGTATGTCGCAGGTTTTCCCTTTTTCCCAAATATGAAAAGTAAATGAGGGGAAATGTTTTCTTAAAGAATCAATAACCTCAGAACAATCTTTTAATTCAATTCCATAAACAATTTCTCTTTGTTCGGATGAGTTTAGAATGTTCGATTTAGTGTAAAGATTGTATTTGATTTTATTGGAGTCAAGGACATTTGTAATTTGAGTCAATTCTTTGCTGTCAATAGGGGTGTCAATTAAAATTATTTTTTTACATTCAACATAGGCCCCATTTAAAGCAATAATATAATCAAAATTTACTTGCGCAATCAGTTCATCAAGCATTGCTAAATTTCGCATAGTTGCAATACCAATGATATTTCCACGTTCCTGCAATGCAGATAAATCATCCACTAATGAGGAAACCATACGATTGCTTGGTTTTTCAACCAATGTGTTACCAACATCAAAAACAAATATTTTATGCATTTTATTTTTCACCAACCAAAGATTTTAATAAAACTCGTTCTATCTTATTCTTTTCACTCCATTCAATAAGTTCCCAAAGCAAATTATTTACACCAAACGAATTATTTCTTTTCTCCTCAATAGTTTCTAACGATATATTTTGATATTCTTGAATTGTTATGCTGTTTTTTAGCATTTTCATTGTATCAAAGTTATTGCTATTAAATGCTAAGTGCATAGGATGAAAAAGAAAAACGACAGTGCCTCTTGTTGGTAGTTTTTTGAGTATCGTATCAAGGCTTAAACTATGTTTTTGTAATAAGAAGCCACCGTCTTCCATAAATAACGGAATAGACAACAATCCAACTCTATTGAAAAAAGGTTGAACATACTGCAAGTCAGTACATATATTAGAAGAATACTTATATCCTTCTGATTTATAGTATTCGTTTATTTCGTTTACATCAAAATACTTATGACACCGAAACCCTTTTTTTTCAGTTGTTAGCTGATTGCAATAATTAAAAACATCTTCGTAAGAATTACCGTGAGAACTATTTAAGCAGAAATTGGGATGAATTTCTAATTCAATATTGGAATTATTTACAAAACTGAAAATTAGCCACTCTGAGTTGTGAGTAGAAAATATGGTAAGGGGAATGTCGCGTTTAAAAATGGGCGAAAGAGCATATTCTAATACAGTATCGCTTGCCCAATCCAAATCAATCGTAAAAGCAAATTTTAATTCCTTCATAGTTTTAATAATGGAGTAAAATCATTAACATACAATTCGCAAATCAATCTCATTTGATTATTTCTACTAACAGAATGATTATCATTAATTCCAATAACAAATACCCCAGCTTGTTTCGCTATAGTGCAATGCGACAAAGAATCATCTATCAGTGTAATATTTTTTGTTTTACAACCGTACATTTTTGAAATATCAGTATAAAAATTTGCTCTTGTACGTTTTTGATTGCTGTCTTGCAATACTTCTGAAACTTCTGAAATCCGATAATTGCTCAAATACGATTTTATCAAATCAGGTTCTTCTCTTGAAACGATAATTGTCTTTGATTTTGAAGTGTGTCGAACTTGAACAAAGTCAACAAATCCTGCTTTTGGAAGTATCTTATTATAAACTTTCTTTGCAATTTCATTTAACGCAACAATTAGCGACTTTGAGGGCTGTGTAATTTTGTGCGTTGCTTTGATTGTTTCAATCCATTCAGTAAATGGGGAATTGCTTTGATTTAGTCTTATCTGTTCTGAAATAGTGAGATAATGTCTTTTGCAATAGCTTTGATATACATTAGACCATGCCATCGTTGAATCAAGGACTGTTCCGTCAAAATCTAATATTGTAAGTTTTTCAATTTTTTGCGTCATTTTGGTTAAATCGGGGAGTAAGAATGATACGCATTAAACAAATCAACGTCAATTTTATTTCGTTCAATAAGTTGTTCCATTGATTTATAGCTTAATAGATTTTCTGTTCTTAGTGTTGTTGTCCAAGTGTTTTCTGGAAGTCGATATTGGGCAATTCCTGTTGCCAAAATATTAAAAAGAGATTGATTCATTTCTTGATTACTCTTAAAGTGAATATCTACATCTAAGCCAGATAAGTTTTCTTCTATTTCTTTTTGCACACTTTCAAATATCTCAATATCTATTTGATGTTTTTCATCAACAACTATGTCGTCATACGACATATACTGATAAAATTTCCACTGCTTAAACATTGGATTTGCATTTTTTACAGTCTCGTAAATGGCACGCACTTCTAATGCAATGTTCTGATAATTTAAAGTACTAACAACTGTATGAAGTTTCACTTTGATTCCTTGACTCGAAAGAACTTTTATCACTTCAACTACCTTTAAAAAGTATTTGTCTTTTTTGTTTTTATTCCTTCCGATTAGTAATAGCGTTTCATCATTGCTACTGTCAATATTGATAGACACTTCATCAATAATTCCTTGCATCGCAACAGCTATAGTTTCGGTAACATAAATGCCATTTGTGTATAGTTTTATTTGTAAGTTTTTTTGAG
This sequence comes from Candidatus Thiomargarita nelsonii, assembly GCA_000785145.2. GTDB lineage: Bacteria > Pseudomonadota > Gammaproteobacteria > Beggiatoales > Beggiatoaceae > Thiomargarita > Thiomargarita nelsonii_B. The sequence continues at coordinate 15,261 of JSZA02000091.1, read as the reverse complement.
TATCGTCAGATTTGAATTGTTTCAGAAACTTCAAAAGTTGTAGAAAATCAGAGGGAACACTTTTCCCTATTATCAAAGCCTCTCCTCCTGAAATGGTCAATGAACGAAATTTCAAGTTGTGATACAAGTGGGATATGAGTTCCATTTTTTGCAAAAGACTTAGCTCTTGCTTTAGTTGATGTGGGGCATTCTCAAGGATACAGTAAGAGCAAGATAGATTACATCTTGCGGTTATCATATAGTAGCCCTTGTATATTTGGTCATCGTGCATTTTCAATTTGCGTTTTATGTCCGTCAGTCTATGTCTGCACGATCCTTCTATGGGGTTGCCTGTAATTTGTATTATACGAAATTTATTCATTTTCAGCAATTTAACTACTTATTATCACGTATACTTGCCATGATATTCTTAGATATTAACCGACAAATCAGGCAAGTTCGCCCTGATAATAGATATCCTGACTTTTTGCCCTGATATTCCACAGTATTGACCGTAAATTCAGGCAAATTTGCCTGCTATCCAAATTATCATGTCAAATGGTAACTACTCAAGAACTATAGGAGCAGCAAAAAAAAAACTTCCCAAAAAAGCTAATTTAAATTAGCTATTTCAAGAAATGCTTTTTTAACAATCTATTTTTAGACTAAACTATTTCATAGTAGCTGCCCGCCGAATAATTTTCGGCAACGGTAACACCGCGTTCGCACCCGCAATACGATCTTTTAGGTATTCCCAAAATGAAATACCATGTTTACGACAGGTCTTTTTTAAGCTCGCGAAGGTGTCACGACATCTTCGTCCATCATCTGAACGAGTACTACCACTTATTTTTCGTTTTTTGACATAGTCTCTAATGTCTCGGTAACGATGGTTATTATGTAATGGTAATTCAGGTCTTTCTAAAACTAATAACAATTCCGACTTATTTTTTTGTAATCGCTTTAGGGCTTGATTGAGTGTTTCAAAACCGGTTGTGGTTTTACAAACCTCTTTGAAACGATTAGTGATTTCAACTTTTTGGTTCGATGTAGGCTCTTTTTTATATGCCTTTAAGTCAGAATATAAATCCCAAATTTGACAACGTGCCCAATCAATAGCCTTACTGTGGTTATCGTTTAAAGGAATCAGTTTATTGATACCCTGCTGAAATTTCTACTGTTAACTCTTTTAGTTGTTCAAGCAGTAGTGGTTGGGTTACATGTTGATTGTAATATTGGTGAACAATAAAGCTTTCTAACGTTGGGCCGAAATGTCCTTTAATGGGAGCTGGCGAAATGATATAAGTGCCATCAGGAGTTTGCCACCGTTCCAATTGATATTTAGTATTATGAGTTTTGATAATAAGATCTTGGACAATATAATCCTGATAACCTTTAAAAATCGAACCTTCAGGAACTTTTTTTGTTTCGACTTTGATTGTTTCATCAATTTTAAGTTGACTCGTTTTTGACCGAATTTTCCTTTGCGGACGACTTGAATGGTTACCTTTAGATTCTGCCTCAGGTAAATCGGTATTTTGATCCATAACACTCGCACGGATCTGTGGTTTAGTATTGTGAATGTTAAAATCTTTAAATATCTTTAAAAGGTTTCAGGTAATGCAACCCTACAACCTATATAATTCCTCATAATACATTTTTCAAGGGCAAAATATAATTATTTTTTGGTGTCTCTCAAAAGTTATTGTTAAGTGTAAAGTACCACAATCTATATAATTCCTTGTTATATATTTTTCAAGGGCAAAATATAATTATTTTTTTGCCTCTACCTACAGTTCTTGAGTAGTTACGTCAAATGCACCACCGCCTCACTAAAACGACACTGGCAACGTACCCGTTTGTGGTGTGATTCCACCCAGACCCAATCACCATCTTTGAAACCATTGGAAATACCTACTTGTGGATTAACAAATAAATGATTATAAGTATGGATTTGTCGCAACCAAGCATTTTGCGAATCCCAAGAATGATACATCGCCATTGGTCGCTGCGTAATAGCCTTGAGCGGATAAACGTGAGTGTCTACCAGTTGCCACTCTAATGGATCATAGTAAAATGGCAGTGGGTCAAAATAGGTTTCAACCCGACCCCGTAAATGATCCGGCGGTTGTTTGCCATCCCATTTACCCTGAGCGGCGAGGCGGAATTTTTGCAACACTTCAGAATAAATATGAATCTGAATAGGCTCCGCATAACGAATAAGCCCATGATGCAGGGCCCAATGCAAGTAGCCCTTATTCCAATTACGCATGTATTGATAAGATTTGGGCAATTCGTGATGGAAAACATTATTATTTTGCTCATACATTTGCCATTGCCGTTGATTGGGTTCACCGCGTATGGACTTTTTACCATCCTTACCCCGCCAGCCAGCTAGAAAACCTATACCCGGGGCCGCCTCAAAATTGACAACAAAATCAGGATAGTCTTTATATCTACGCGAACCGTCTTCATTAATAAATATGGGCAGTTGCAAGCGAGTCCCTAATTCAATCAGCACATCTTGAAAGGGTTTACACTCACCTTTGGGTGGCAAAATCGGAATACGCACCGAATCTACCGGGCCATCAAATTCAGAAATGGGTCTATCCAGCATCGACATCACATCATGCCGCTCAAGGTAAGTCGTATCAGGCAGCACCAGATCGGCAAAAGCGACCATCTCCGATTGATAAGCATCACAGACCACCAAAAAAGGAATTTTATATTCTCCCTTCTCATCCTTATCGGTAAGCATTTGGCGGACTTCGCTGGTATTCATGGACGAATTCCACGCCATGTTAGCCATAAAAATCATCAACGTATCAATAGGATAGGGATCGCCGCGCCAAGCATTCGTAATCACATTGTGCATCATACCATGCACAGAAAGCGGATATTCCCAAGAAAAGGCTTTATCAAGCCGAACGGGTTGTCCATCATCATCTACGAATAAATCATCCGGCTCCGCAGGCCAACCAAGCGGCATTCCATCAAGCGGTGTCCCCGGTTGTACCGCTTCTGGGCCTTTCGGTGGTTTAGCACAAGGTGGAATGGGGCGTGGAAATGGAGGACGGTGCGGCAAGTCCACGCATGGCATGAAATGCAATCGGGTTACCGGTAACCGTTTCATGATCGTTGTCCCAACAATCGGTCCAGGCAATCGGTAATTCAATTTTATGATCGCGGGCGGTAATTCCCATTTCATAAGCTAACATTTTAATCGTATCAGCCGGAATGCCGGTAATTTCCCATTCGGGGGTATATTCTTCGACTTGTTCTTTCAATAATTGGAAAGCCGTTTTAACCGGCGTACCATCATCCAGTTCAAATTCACCCAATAAATAGGGGTCAACGCCATTGGTATGGGTAGAAATGGCTTTATTCAGTTCTCGATCCCACCACAATTTATTTTGTGGATCAAAACAACCTTCTTCCGGTGGCACTTCAAAACGGACAAACATGCCTTGTTCCGTGCTGTCGGATGCCATATTAATCAGTTCTGGGGCGTTGGTGTACTGCACAATAAATTCACGATCATACAATCCTTGTTTAATCAGTTCATGAATTAAGGCGAGTAATAATGCACCATCGGTACCCGTTTTGATGGGTATCCATTTATCGGCAATAGCGGAATAACCGGTACGCACCGGGTTAATAGAAATAAACCGTCCACCGTTGCGTTTAAACTTGGATAGCTCGATTTTCATCGGGTTAGAATGATGATCTTCTGCAGTACCCAACATCACAAATAGTTTGGCTCGTTCTAAATCGGGCCCGCCAAATTCCCAAAAGGAGCCACCCATCGTATAAATTAAGCCGGCGGCCATATTGACGGAACAAAAACCACCGTGAGCCGCATAATTAGGTTTCCAAACTGTTTAGCAAATAAGCCGGTGAGGGCTTGCATCTGATCACGCCCGGTAAATAGGGCAAACTTTTTAGGGTCTTCAGCCCTGAGTTTACCCAAGCGTTCTTCTAAAATACGAAAAGTCTCATCCCACGAGATTGCCTCAAACTCAGAAGCCCCTCGCTCTGTACCCGGTTTACGTCGCAAGGGTTTTGTCAAACGCGCTGGAGAATACTGTTTCATAATCCCAGAAGCACCCTTAGCACAGATGACACCTTTATTGAGGGGATGATTAGGATTGCCTTGGATATAACGTACTTCGCCATCGCGTAAAGTGACGCGAATACCACAGCGGCAAGCACACATGTAACAAGTCGTGTTTTTGACTTCAACATGACCTGCGTCTCTATCTGATCGGTTGGTAGGGTCTTGCATAGATAAACCTTTTTTCAAAATTATTGGGAATCAAGGTGGAATCAAGGGATCAGAGTAATTGATTTTGATTCCTATAGATGTCTGCAAATTTAAAAAATACTATTTTTATAAGTTAAATATTATTATTTTCAGTGACTTAAATTATAATTTAAGTATCAATTCATTTGCATCTCATCTATAGTTAGTATAAACTTGTCTACAGCTTATTTTAACTGTACTCATGGCGGAGATAGAAAATCTGAGTAAATGCAGATAAACAAAATCAATTACTCTGAACCTTTATTTTTCCCCCTTTCATTTTATTTATTAGAACAAATTTATTTTACTTCGAACCCATTTATTATTTTCGGACAACTATTAGAGATTATCGGAAATAAGATTATTAATAGTTGAAATGATTTAAAAAACAGTTAGTTACTCCGATAAACGCTTTATTTCCAATAACGATTTAAAAACAATAGGTTATAAACTAATAAAGCTTATTGCCGATAACGTCTATTTAATAGCCGTTTTTTTCGTTGTTTTGTTTTGGAGCACGGGGTTCATAGCACTAATTAAGCCAGCCCCAAGCCCAATTTGTTGCCCCAAAAACCCTGAGAGCAATCCAAAATGCAAAAAAACCGCTCCGCCCATCGCTATAAAACTAGGAATAACGACTAACGCCCATGTCGTTTTCATGTTGGTTTCAAATCCTTGAGCGAGTTCAAGCAGATAACTTAGGTGATTCAAACTCTGATCCATTAATATTATTTGCGCGGCATCCGTGGCAACCGTTGAAGCACCACGTAGAGAGATAGACACATCTGCTTTCTTTAGAGCGATAGAGTCATTAATACCATCTCCAATATAACAAACTGATTTTCCCTCGTTTTGGAATTGCTCAATTAAATCGGCTTTGTTTTCTGGCAAGGTTTCAGCATAGTAATTATCAATTCCTAGCTCTTCAGCCAGTTTTTTTGTCGGTGCTTCATGATCCCCAGAAATGATATAGATGAACTTTATCTGAGATTGTTGCCGCAATTCGCTGATGACTTTTTTGACTTCTGGGCGTAAACGAGCATGTAGCTCAATGGCCCCAACAACTATGTCGTCAATGGCCACAAAAACAACGGGATGGCCTTGGTTGTAGCAAAGTTTCTGAATTTGCGTTGTTCCCGAACAAATGCTTATTCCTTCCAGTTCAAGAAAGCGGATACTACCGACACGAATCAATTTGTCGTCCATTTTCACAGTGATACCATAACCCACTTTGTATGAGGAATCCTCAATTGTGGGGATATCCAATTGTTGTTCTCTGGCTTTATGAAGAATAGCTTTTGCTATGGGATGGGCCTGTTTAGATTCTGCTGTTGCCGCATACCTTAAAATTTCATTTTCCGAGTATTCGCCATTGGAATGAATTTGCTTAACCTGAGGTTGTTCCTCAGTTAAAGTACCCGTTTTATCAAAAACGATTGTATCTACCTTTTTCAGCAGTTCAAAGGTGCGTCCATCTTTTATGAGTATCCCTTTGTGAGAGGCTAAGTTGAGATAATTCAGGACACCAACAGCAGTGGTTATTACTCCCCGATATTTAAAGTGAGAAACCAAAATAACGGTTGTTATGGTTAGAGTACCTGTTGCCAAAAAGGTTAACCCGCTCAATAACAGTGTCGGTAAGGCCGTTTTATCAGACATCTCTTTGGCCCAAAACTGGATATCCGTTTTGCTATTAATTGTGTTGTTCAAAATGTGGGCAATTTGAGCAGCGGTGGTTTCTTGTCCCGTTTTTTCGACTTGAATGTAAATTTTACCGGATAAAACGACAGTGAGAGCAAAAACTTGCTCACCAACTCCTTTTTCCACTGGCTGAAATTCACCGGTGAGTATATGTTGATCAACTGAGGCCATTCCTTCGGTAATATAACCATCTATCGGAATAACGCCTCCGGCATGAACGACTACAATATCGTTTGGTTTTAAGGTGTCAAAAGGCACTTCCAATTCAAGCTCATTATGAACGATCCATACGGATTGAGGTTGTTGTTTGAACACGCCAACGAGATTATTTTTGGAATGGTTAGTAATTTTAAACAACAGTTTTCGATTGACGGCAAAAAACAACGCGGGAACGCAGGCAAATAAATAAAAACCGTTAACAACCAGTAAGATTTGACCCATAACAAACACGAGGTCTATGGACGCTTTCTTTTCTTTTATCAGTGTATTGTAAGCACTCAAGAAAGGCGGTATCGCAATATAAATTATGCCGGGCAAACTCAGCAAAGTCAAAGGAAAATAGACGAATTTTCCAACGACTGAGAACCCAAATGAGATTAAGGCAATATTTAAATATCGGTTGTTTAACTTTTCTACTTGGTTTTCAGCATTATTTTCATCTGAAAATTCTTCAAGTAGTTGGCTATGCCTACCTCCCAGAAATGGTACGACTTGTTTTTGTCTGGATTTAATACCCGTTTTTTTCTGGTTTTGATGCTTTTGGTATTTGGTTTTAGCGTACAAAGCAAAACTCACAATGCCAATCACTTCAAGTAACATATTCTTTTTTTCCCCTTTTATCTTTTTCTATCAGCCACAAGATTAAACTCAATCACATAAGGAGCGTGTTGAGTCTGGTAAGCAGATTGAATAGCTGGTTTTACTTGGCTCATGCGACTTACTCGTTCAATGTAGGGTACTTTTGCTTGGCCTATACCTAAGAGATCAGCGCCTGATAATTCCATTCCGAAAGAATGGCCGATTTCTTTCGCAATTTCGGTATATTGTCCATCGTTGAAGACGAAAAACTTGGCAGGCAGATTATATTGACGAGCGGTCAACAAAGCTGGTAAGAGGAACATACCTGCTTCACCATCCCCAGCCAAAGCGACAGCAATCTTTTCCCCCTTTTGATACGGCTCCGTCAAAGATAAACCTAAAACCGCTCCCAAAGCGTAGCCCATATCCCCACTAAAGGTGCCAAAACTGTTCTCGGTTCGTAGATACCGTATATGGGCATTATCATAATTCCCAGCACCTCGAATATAGGTTGCTTGAGGAAAGGTCGCTAGATAACGCCAAATAGCCGGCATATCTAATGTTTCAGTGGTTGGCCAATGAGGACCTTCCATAAACTGTAGGCGTTCTGCATGCCATTCCTTCCGTTTGGCACGCCATGTCTCATCAACAAGCTGGGGAGCGTGAGCAATCTCCTGATTAACCTGTTCTAACAGAGGTCGCAAATTTGTTGTCAAATCAATCTTTTGAGGATATATTGTTTTCGCGAGACTGGCCTGTGGGTAACAATGGACAATCGTTTTGAGATCACGAAACAGGGTATATTTGCCGGTGGTCACATCATTGAAGGCATCACCCAAAATAAAGAGGCTATCACACGTTTGAATCATCTCATCCATAGCGGGTTCTATTGATAATCGGGGCTGAAAACTGCCACCAAACGCCACATCATGCCATGGGTATAGATTTTCCTGACGAAACGGGAGCAAGACCATCGCGCCGATTGCGTTAACAAAACGTTTTATCTCTTCTTGAGCAGATTCAAACAGGGCTATATGCCCTACAATCACCAATGGTTTACGACTTTGGCGTAACGCATTGAGAAATGCCCTAACCTGAGCGGTTTCTGGCTCTAAAACATTCCGCGCCGAAACGGTGGGTATTGGAATGGGACCGGATATGTCGGTAGCCAAAACATGAGCGGGAGCCTCAACCAATACCACACCAGGCCGACCATTGATTGATTCTCGAATAGCCAGATTGATCATCTCTGGAATCTCACCCGCCTCTGTCAGCTTGATGACCCGTTTCACCCGATGAGCAAAATCGGCCTGAATGTCGGTAGCCTGAATATCAAACGGCCCGCGTAGATTAGGTGGTTTTTGACCAACAATCACAATGAGCGGGTCACCATGCATTTGGGCTTGGGTAATACCCAAGGTGGCATTGTCAGCCCCACCTTTTCGAGAGACATAGGCCACGCCCGGCCAACGATTGAAACGTCCAAAGGTGCTAGCGGTCAAGGTAGCCAGCGTTTCATGGGTACTGACAATGTTCCTGAAGTTGTGGCTTTGCTCATGATGAGTCCGAATGGCATTGATAAAGGGCACCAACGGTCCCCCGGGTACGCCAGTAACCATATTGATTCCATTTTCGTTGAGTGAACGAAATAAAATTTCACCACCTGTTTGTATCATTAGTCAATCTCCTTTATAAAATAGCTAAAGCCTGTTCCAAATCTTGAATGATATCTTCTACATCATCCTCATATCCAATACTGTATCGAACCAAACTATCTGTTATCCCAATCTCTGCTCTCTCTTGTGGCGTTAGCTGATAGTAGGTAAAGATAGCGCATTGTTCGATCATAGAGTCGGCTAAACCAAAATTGGTGCCCATAAACGGAATCTGTAAGGCATCAACAAATTGGGTGGTTTCCTTTTCTCCCGCTTCAAGTTCAAAACTAACAACTCCACCGTGATCCGTTAAATATTTCTTAGCCAACGCATGATGAGGGTGGCTAGGCAAAGCGGTATAATAAACCTGTCGCACCTTATCATGCGCTTCCAGATAACGAGCTAACTTTAGACCGACTTCATTGAGATGATTCATTCTCAACGGCAAGGTTTTCATACCACGGTTCAGAAAAAATGCGGTATTAGGGTCAACAATGGCTCCTGTAACGTTACGATAATTCCTAATCTGCTCAATCAAATCGGCTGATCCGGAAACTGTTCCAGCTAATATATCGCCATGTCCCGCCATATATTTGGTGGCACTATGAATAATCAGGTCAGCCCCAAAATCAATCGGTTGCAAATTGATGGGCGTAGAAAGGGTGCTATCAACAATTAACAAAGTATCGTCACGAAGTTGCTCTTTTATCATCGCGATATCGACTAAATAGAGATGAGGATTACTGGGCATTTCGATAAAAACCAACCTAACATCTTCACTGTAGCGCGCCTTAAATTGGTCCTCAAATTGCTTGGTATCAGACTGGTACAAAGGAACAGCAGTTATGCCAATTTTGCTCAAAATATCCATGCATAGTTTACGAATGTTACGATAGGTCTGCCCCGTATAGAGGAGTTTATCATCTTGCTTAAGGAAGGTTAATAAACTGGTCGTAATGGCACTCATGCCAGAAGGGAAAATCAATGCATTTTCCATTTTGTCCAGAGCGGCCACTTTTTCCTCGACCTCTAGCCAGCTTGGATTGTCATAACGACCATAGCGACCTAATTTTATTTCTTGCTCATGCTGTTTGATGATTTGAGCCGTGTCTTGAAAATAGTAGGTCGCGGTTTGATAAATGGGCGAAATTAAACTGTTTGAATAATAAGTCTTCTTTTTATTTGTCACACATCACTCCTCGTCTGCAAAGATTAGTATTTCTATCATTCCCAAACTCTGTTTGGGAATGCCCCTCTGTGTCTGCCATTTGTATCCTCACATCCACAGCTTAAATTTTTTTCAAATTGATAACCAAAAAACGCTATATCCTTGGCAAATCGTTCAGCCACCAACTTTGCTGTCTTTTTAGTATAGTGGTAACTATAATGGTTATGCTTTGAAGGCCAAACTGCTTGGGAACTCTTGTAAAACCTTCATCGCGGCCATCCCAAATAATGTTGACCTGACCCTCTCTACGAGGGTCTTCGATTGCCTTTTTACTCCAATAGCCGGTGAGGATATAATTTGCAGGGCGATTTCTGCCACGCAAAAAATTAATGGGAATCATGGAGAATTGTAGACTTTCTCCACCTTGTAAAAACAAGACATGGTAATTGTCCGGAATGTTCATCAATTCGCGTAATTTTTTTTCGGTTTGATCAACAATACCCCGAAATGTTTGTGAACGATGACTAATTTCAAGAATGGAAAGCCCAGTGTTTTCATATTCAAGCAAATCTCTCCGGGCCTCTTCAATCACACGAGGGGGATCAATCAATTCGTAAAATCCTTCAATGCGTTGTATTTGCTATCAGTTGGCCTTTGCTACAACCCACCCATACACATATACTTTATTTCCAGAAAATCTTCAACTCCATATTTGGAACCTTCGCGCCCGATGCCCGACTCTTTCACACCGCCAAATGGCGCAACTTCGGTAGAAAGAAGGCCTTCGTTAATACCGACTATACCATATTCCAAGGCCTCTGCCACTCGCCACACGCGGCCTAAATCCCGACTATAAAAATAAGCCGCCAACCCATATCGTGTATCATTCGCTAAAGCAATCGCTTGTGCTTCGGTTTGAAAACGAAATAGCGGTGCAACCGGGCCAAAAGTTTCCTCACACGCAATCCGCATTGAAGCAGTCACATCCGTCAAAATCGTCGGCTCAAAAAATGTGCCACCAAGGGCATGGCGTTTTCCACCACAGACCACTTTTGCGCCCTGAGCAACAGCATCGCTGATATGGCCTTCCACTTTTTGGACAGCAGCCTGATTAATCAAAGGCCCTTGCTGCGTTTCCCCTTTTAGCCCATCTCCCACTTTCAGTTGACTCACCGCTTGTGCTAACTTGGCTGCAAATTCCTCGTAAATACCCGCTTGAACCAACAAGCGATTCGCACAAACACAGGTTTGCCCAGTATTGCGATATTTAGAGGCCACTGCCCCTGTAACGGCCGCGTCTATATCGGCATCATCAAACACAATAAATGGCGCGTTACCGCCTAATTCTAAAGATATTTTTTTCACAGTCGCCGCGCATTGTTCCATCAACAACTTACCGATGGCGGTTGAACCGGTAAAAGACAATTTACGCACCAACGGATTTGCCGTTAATTCCGCACCAATGGCATTGGGCATTCCAGTCACAATATTAATCACACCGTTGGGGAAACCCGCCTGTTCCGCCAATTCCGCCAACGCCAGTGCCGAAAACGGCGTACTTTCCGCTGGCTTAATCACTACCGGACAGCCAACCGCTAAAGCCGGCGCACATTTACGAGTAATCATAGCAATCGGGAAATTCCAAGGCGTAATCGCGGCAACGACACCGATGGGTTGCTTAATCACCACAATACGCTGCCCCGGCTTCGGTTCCGGGATAATATCACCATAAACCCGCTTCGCCTCTTCGGCAAACCATTCAATAAAAGATGCGCCATAAGCCACTTCGAGCCGAGATTCTGCCAACGGTTTACCTTGCTCGGCCGTCACCAACACAGCCAAGTCTTGCTGATTGGCCATAATCAAATCAAACCACCGACGCATAATGGCAGCACGTTCCTTTGCCGTTTTGCTACGCCATTCTGGCCAAGCAGCCTGGGCCGCTGCGATAGCTTCACGAGTCTCGGCTTCTCCCATGTTGGGTACCGTCCCAAGCACAGTCTGATCGGCGGGATTAGTGACATCAAGCACCGCCTGTTGATGGGCATCTGCCCAAGAGCCGTTAATATAGGCTTGTTGGTGAAATAAACGGGGGTTAGTTAATTGCATAACAATCTCCATAAAAAATTAACCATCGCTGGTTTATTCGTTTGCAGGTAATGCCAACTCTAATACCGATGCATAATAACCATTAGCATAAGCGGAATCATCATCAAAATGAATAGGTAACGCTTTGTCAAATCATTTTAGGCCGTATTTTAAATAAAATTAATTGTATTGTCAATTTATAGATGCACAAATTGTAAAAAATTTTACGGCTTTGTGAATTTATTTTTATGAACTTCTATATAGCGTAAGTTATTTGTTTGGATATTGTGATATGTTTCGTTCATGGATGAAATATTGACAATGCGCCCGTAATGATGTTGCTTCATAATTTTTGCAACGGCTTGCATAAGCAGAAAATGGGCTTTGAGCTTGGGTGTGTTGCTGTGACAATTAACTTTGCTCCGCAGTTTAGAAAGTCCAACGCAATTTGTTGCCCAATACCATGTGATGCGCCTGTTACCAAGACTATGTTATTTTGAAAATATAATGTTATCATAAAGTTTAACCGACAACGCTGGACATAACAAATATGTCGTTATTGAGGTAGCAAGGGGGGTAGAACGAAGCAACATCCACCTAACCTTTTGAAAATGGCGAGTTTAACTATTTCTTTACATCAAGGTAGAACAGCCAGTTACCCGAACTGCCCCCTCACAGTTCCCTTTGTTCTGAACTTTAGCATCGGGCTCTTCAAAGTGACTCGCTTTCGCGCACGGCACATTTTAAAAACCCTAGTCCAAGCAGTGTTGGTAGCAATATTATAATACGTGGTTTTGCCAAGTTGAAGTATTTCATCAAGTTATTGAAGGCTTGCCGGGTATAACTTTTCATCTGGCTACTTTGATTTAGCTATCAATATAAATTGACTTTCGCCCAATAGAATCCCTAGTCCTAAAGTTTACGATTGCCTATGTAGGGTGCGTCCTACGCACCGTCATCGGCACCATTTTTTTTTAAATAATGAATGGAATGGTGCGAGATTAGTGGTGCGTGGGACGCACCCTACGCTGGCTCGTCTTATCAATGTTCCCATCTAGCATAGACGAGATAACCGAAGTCATGAAAGGTGCTTAGTGAATCGTTTGAAACATAGACTTGAACGTCGAGATCAATGCCCGTATCTTGCAGTGCCTCGAATTCAAACACAATATCGTCAATTTCTTCACGCTCCTCTTCATTATCTAGTGCCAGCATAAAACGCAGTATAACGCTCGTCGGTCCCGTTTCGTCCAACCACACTGCACGTAAATTCCAGCTCACACTTCCTAACATGGCACGCAGCAATTCGCTAACTCTTCGCTTTGTTTCGGGCTTTAGATGTTGTAGCACCATATCTAATCCTCCGTTTGCTGTTTAGCCATAAAAATTGGCCACTCAAGTTGTATAGGTTCGTCTTGATGTGATAGAATTTTCTTTTCAGTAAAGGCTCTGTTCTCAAAAACTTGGCAAATCATGTCTTCTAGAACCTTTGATTGTTTTGTTTCGCTATCGGACAAGGTAGCTCGATACACTAGCAACACCTGAATTCTGTCATCACTCAATACACAAAAAGAGGCCGATAGCAGCGATGGCGTCACATTGTTTAGGAATGCTTGCTGTAAACGGACATATTTATCATTCAATTTTTCTGCTTTCATATTTTCTGCTTTCATAGTTGATTTATTTTGGTTTCCACATTGGAGACGTTGGCACTAAACTTGGAGACTTTGTTCCTTTGATCATGAAAACGTTGGTTGCTTGATCAATAAAGCCAGCAGATGGGTTGTTGTTAAATCCGGTAACGCCATCGTATTTTACGACTAAATATCCTTGATTCGTCGTGCCCAAAATCTTTGCATCTCCCGAATGCATTGCATCCAAAACTTTCTGAGCATCGTCGATGCTTTCCATGTAACTTCCTTTGCCACGCTGTATCCACTCTTTTCGATTTTTAATGTGTCGTAGTTGCTTTTGCGATATCTTGGTACCTATTTTTGCCGACATTTCTGTCGCTTCCTTCGCCGCTTTTTAATTTGTAGTCTGCGACTGACCAACACATTTTCCAGACTTCTTAGTCTGTTTGCTCGCACGAGCAGCAGCATTATCTTTAGCTTGACCATTCATAGCAATATCCTTGATGCTTCTTCCCAAGCCTTGTCAGGCACACGTTCTATCATAGTATTAAAACGCTGTTCGATAGGAACTGATTTGTCGCGCAATGCTCGTTGAATGTCTGGTTGTTCGTCGAAGTTAGGCGAAATGTCAAACATAATCGCTACGAAAGCGGTTAAATCTTGTGGTTTCTCTAAGTCATAGCAGCGGGCGCGTGTTAGTCCATTTGTCACCATTTATCGGAGCGAGACCGGATCAATGTCGCGGACATTCTTGTTGCAGATGCTTGACGACAAAGTCGATAAATTTGTCTTCGTCGTGCATTAGCATTGCTTCAATTTGTTCTTGCCTTATGTTGATCATCTGATAAAATCAATTATTTTTAACTCAAATTAATATAAGATTATGAAATCTGATAATCAGCAACATCATTTTGCCGTCTTTGGCGACATTCATGGCAGAATTGCCCTCATGTACACTCTGGCCTTTCTGTGGGAAAACGAGTCTGGCATCAAATTATCAGGCTTACTACAAGTGGGCGATATGGGGGCATTCCCAAATCCTTTTAAGCTAGATGATGCGACTCAAAAATACGCCGAAAACGATCCCGATGAACTCGGATTTCACAAATTCTGCACTGAAACTGAAGAGGGGGAATTTTATCTGGCTCGCCAAAATACGCCTAACACATACTTTATCAGGGGTAATCACGAAGACTTTGATTATCTTGGCTCGTTTTCCATGCCAGAATCAGTCGTACCAGTGCAACGCTTACATTTTATTCCAGACGGTCAACAAATCACGCTTTTCAAGCACTCAGAACGCATAACTATCGGTGGGTTTGGAGGTATTCCGCCCTCAACAGAGCATCGAGCGCGTGGCAAAAAAGCACGCCAAAAATATCGCAAAGGACATCGACAAGTCAATATTGATCGCCGTTTTTTCAGCGAACTTAAAGCAAAATCAGCTTTTAATCAATCTGAAAAAATTGACATTTTAATGACTCACGCAGGCCCGCAATGTCCTGATTTACAAAGTGGCTCTATATACCTAACAGAACTGGCAAAACGGATTAGGCCAAAAGTCCACTTATTTGGACATCACCATCAAGTGATTGGCCCTTGTCAAGGTCCGGGTAATTCACTATTGGTAGGATTAGAGCATCTCGACTTTAATAAAAAAGGAGAACTCAAAGAGGGTGCTTGGGGCATATTAACGCTTTCAGGAGACTCAGCGAATTTTACTTTTTCTTCTCCGAAAAACTTTCCTTTTTTAAAAACAGTCAAACGTGAGACTTATCGTTCACTGCTTAATTGATCTGATCGAAATACCAGTCTGGCTCGCTTTCACGCCAAATAAATGACCTCAGATGGCGGCGCGTTAAAAATCCTATTTTTTTAAAAAATAGGATTTTTGGGATGTAGGGTGCGTCCTACGCACCGTCATTGGCACCATTT
>JSZA02000087.1 GCA_000785145.2 Candidatus Thiomargarita nelsonii | reverse complement strand
CAAAAGTGCGTATGGGTTCTGTCACCGTATCCGCCCACGCCACACTCAAAAGTGCTAGCCACAAAACAAAATACCCTTTTAGTATCGTATCTGAAAAATTTATTTTCATTATAGTTCTCCTTGTCTGTTATCAGCCCCGATAAGGTGGGCAACAAAAACACGTTGCCCACCCTACTTGGCTTATAGATTAATCAGGTGGATACGCACAGCTTAATCCACCCTACATGTATGGAAATTGGCTTAACTTAATGGCATTGATGCATGCCTGGACGCTCCGCTTAAAAAAAACGCTCTTTTTAATCTGCTCTAAAATTGAGCAATCACTTCAATCCTCCCTACAATATTTTGATTAAATTGGGATAAATCTTCTGCTGGAATCCAGTATTCTTGATGCCTCTCACTACCCACATTTTGTACCGTATATTGATTTAAAAAATCTTTATAAACAAAAAATAGAGTGACATAGCCAACATAACCAGAGGCAGCGTCCTTGGTATTCCAATCCCGCGCAATCTGCACGGCATAGTCTTTCTGAAGGACAGGATAAAAAATAGGTTGGAAAGGGAGGCGAGGCGGAAAGGCAGTATAACCCGTCTGCCGAATCAATTCCATTTCTTTTTGACCAATTGGACGAAAAAGCGTTATTGTTTTGTTATTTAAGCTCATTTTCTTCCAAGATAAATCTTGGACTCCTAGTTAATTTGTTCCTCGTTCCCACGCTCTGCGTGGGAATGCCTGCCTGGACGCTCCGCGTCCAAAAAACCACGCTTTTTTTGAGACGCTTTTTTGCTATAGCCCCATTTTTTTATAAACCAATTTTGGTATAAAGTTTTCTATAGCGCGTTGATTCGCCCAAGAGATCATATCCGCTTCTTTTGCAGCGTCTGTACAAAGATATTTAGGATTAGGGCGGATGCCAACTCGTCCAAGATCAAGTCTATCAGCATCCCAGCAAGTTTGAACCGTAATGTCGCCCTCCGTGAGACCATATGTATGATGAGCGCAAGCGGTGTAGAGCAAATCAAAGTCTTCATCTGAAAGATTGAACTGGGTGCCTCGCAGGGTGGCAGCATAGTCAGCACCATGTTGTCCATGCTTAAAATCTCTACCATCATGTTCACGCTTTGAATCATGGAATACCGCAAACAATTGAACGACTTCAATCTTTGCCCCTGTCAATTGTGCCAATTGACATCCATTCTCAAAAACACGCGCCCAATGTGAAATGCCATGCACACTATACCAAGGTAAGGCATGTTGCTCTAAAATGGTTTGTATAAGTGCTTTTGAAATCACGCTCGGTACATTGCTACCTTTCTCTAAAAATTTCATAACGCTTGTTTTTTTTTAACCGTCAAACTTGATGTTCAAGTTTTTTTTTTACTTGTTGTTGGAGTCCAAAGCTTTAGCTTTGGACTAACTGCGGGCTCGTCCAAAGCTAAAGCTTTGGACTCCAAATGCTGGCAGAATGTCAAGATCAAAAAACTTGAACATCGAGTCAAAGAAATCCTATTTTTTCAAAAAATAGGATTTCTCATGGACCATCACAAAACTTTCCAGCCAGCACTTTCAGGTAGTGTTAATGAATTTTCAACTTGAACATTCACATTGAGACACCTGAGTTGTTGTTCAATTCTAGTTTTTAATTTTGGAGCAAGATCTTTAAATTTTTGTGGATTATCTAATTCTTCATCTTGATGTAAAAATAACACAATATTTATTTGTATATTACGTCCAAGGTCATCAATATAAGGCTTTAATGTCGGCTCACCCTTGTACAGTGCCACAGCGAGTCCAAAAAAAGTATCACGTACTTTTTTTGCTACTACGTCAGCTAAATAAGGTTTTTGACGACTTATCTTTACTTCTTGTTTAACACTGTTACAGGTATTACGACAATCAATTACTGTTTGTGGTTCTTCTGATAACAAGCGAGGTCTATTTTCCGCTGCGAATCCACGAAAATTCTTAACTTCTATCCAAAGAAGACTATCCTCTTTAGTGGCTATAAAATCTACAGCTTGGATGTGTTGACATTTGACGATCAGTTCAGTATAAAACTGACAACCGTCATATTTGAAAGCTTTTTTCCATTGACTAGAAAATTCAAAACGCAACTTCTTTGCACCGCTACCTTCCTCTAAAATTATCATCATTGTTTTCCCGCATAAAAAGCGGCTTGTTCACGGTCAAAAAATGCTAACTCTTCATCGAGTGCCACAATGGTTTGCAAGTCTGGCAATCTATCCCCCGATTCTACCTTGACACCCTCTTCTCCTTGAACCAGACTAAAAAATCGAGCCGGCACATTATTCACCTGTAGAGAAAGTTCTTTCATCAAGAATAGGTTATGTGTCGCTAAAATAATTTGTACACCCTTTTCTGCCAATTGCAATAGTGAGCGAGCGACATACTTTATAATTTTAGGATTCAAATTCGCCTCCGGCTCATCCCAAAATAATGTACTCCCTTTTGTTAGTGAGCCATTAGCTATCAGATAAGTTAGCATGGCGACTTTACGGATTCCCTCCGCCACTAAAAATATTTCCAAGTTTCCTTTTGGAAACTGAATAAAAAATCGACTTGACTCTAATTTCACTTGTCCACCCATAATCTTTTCTAGTGGCTCGATCAAACTCATATCAGGTTTTTTCAATAAAGGGTTGCTGAGAGTCTTACAAAGATCATAATAAGTTTCTTCAATCGCCAAAAGACGCTCATCATAAAGTGCTGTGAAACCGGGAAAAAACGATAAAATCTCCTTTGCTGGAAAAAATATAGGTTTTTTGCTTGGAAAACAAGCCGGCTTTTGTATCAGCTTGACTTGTGTTTTGCTAGTCTCAGAAAAATTAAATTTTATAGCACAATCAGTATTTGAAATTTCTATTTCTGCCTCATTGTGTCCCACTCCAAGGCGATATAAACGGCCTAATCTATCCGGTTTAAATACGTTTACCAGCTTTTCTGCAAGGCGAGACTGCCACCAACTTTCACTGCCGCCTGACGAAATTTGTCCGGGTTTTTCTTCCTGCTCACCCTTTGCTTCATGCCAAACATACGCTATGGCGTAAGCAAGCTTTAAAAGGTGACTTTTACCTGTAGAATTTTCCCCAATGACGATATTAAGACCTTTAGAAAACTCAAAGCTGGCCTCATTAAATTCTGTAAAACATTTAATATTCAAAGAGTTAATCATATAATTTCTCAAATTTGCTCTGGAGTCCAAGATTTATCTTGGACTAAAATACTATATAATATTACATTTTTAGAAAAAGAGACTTAATCATGCGTACAACCCGCTTTTTACTGACCACATTCAAAGAAACCCCCGCTGATGCTGAGATCATTAGTCACCAACTCATGCTACGGGCGGGCATGATACGAAAACTCGCTGCTGGATTATATACTTGGCTACCGCTAGGGCTGCGCGTTTTGCACAAAGTCGAAAATATTGTCCGTGAAGAAATGGACAAATCGGGGGCACAAGAGGTGCTCATGCCAGCGATACAACCGGCAGAATTGTGGCAAGAATCAGGACGTTGGAATAAATATGGCCCTGAATTGTTGCGTTTGACTGATCGCCATAAGCGTGAATTTTGTTTTGGACCGACTCATGAAGAAATCATCACCCATTTAATCCGTCACGAAATTCGCAGTTATAAACAATTACCCGCAAATTTCTATCAAATCCAAACAAAATTCCGCGACGAAATTCGACCTCGCTTTGGCATCATGCGAGCGCGTGAATTTTTGATGAAAGATGCGTACTCCTTTCATTTAGATCAAGCCTCGCTACAAGAAACTTACGATTTGATGTTTGAAACCTATTCAAATATTTTCAAACGCTTAGGATTAAAATTCCGTCCTGTGCTGGCTGATACGGGCAATATCGGTGGCAGTGGCTCACATGAATTTCATGTCTTGGCAGAATCTGGAGAAGATGCCATTGCTTATAGTACCACCAGTGATTATGCGGCTAATGTGGAAATGGCACCCGCCTTGCCGCCCAAAGGTGAGCGTCCACAGGCTACGGCAACGATGACGGTGGTGGATACGCCTGATCAGCACACGATAGATGAAATCAGTCAATTTTTAAAGGTCAAATCTTCACAATGCGTGAAAACGCTGCTGGTGAAAGGCGAGGAGGAGGGTTTAGTGGCGTTAGTGCTACGGGGCGATCACAGTCTGAATGCTATCAAGGCGGCTAAATTTCCTCAAGTCGCCAATCCCCTGCTTTTTGCCGAGCCCGCCCAAATCCGCGAAACCATTGGCTGTGAGATTGGCTCAATTGGTCCAGTGGAATTGAATGTGCCGATTTTAGTCGATCACAGTGCCGCCCATTTAGCAGATTTTGTCTGCGGCGCCAATAAGGACGGACAACACCTTATCGGAGTCAATTGGGGGCGCGACTTAGCAGAGCCGCAATCAGTTGATTTACGAAATATTGAAATCGGCGATCCTAGCCCAGACGGTGAAGGCGTATTGGCGATAGCGCGTGGCATAGAAGTGGGGCATATTTTTCAATTAGGCCAAAAATATAGTAAAGCCATGCAAGCATCGGTGCTCGATGAAAAAGGCCGTTCTGTTATTTTAACAATGGGCTGTTATGGGATTGGCGTATCGCGCCTCGTTGCAGCCGCGATTGAACAAAACCATGATGAACATGGCATCATTTGGCCACAAAACCTCGCACCGTTTACCGTTGCCTTATTGCCGATGAGTATGCACAAATCGCAGCGATTGCGTGATGCCGCTTTTGATATGTACAACAAATTGCAAGCGGCGGGCATAGAAGTCTTGTTTGATGATCGCAAAGAACGCCCTGGGGTGATGTTTGCTGATGCTGAATTGATGGGGATTCCGCATCGTTTAGTGGTTGGAGAACGCGGATTGGATAAGGGAGAGATCGAGTATAAAGGGCGGTGCGATAAAAAGGCTCAGTATGTACAGTTGGAAAGTGTGATTGAATTTATTGAAGATAAATTGCAGAATTAATTTTGTTTTTCCCCTTGCTTTCTGGTAGTGCCCTAAAGGTAGTGATGTTGGAGCCCAAAGCTTAATTTTACTGGATGAACAAGAAGGGCGGCATTTAGCCAACCGGTTAGGCTGGATTGTTGGTGTTTTGTTAGAAGCCAAGAACCAAGGTATTGTTGAAAATGTGCGCCCTCACCTTAATGCCTCGACGTGGATTTTGATCGGGTTTATCAACGCATGCTTAACGCCTTTCGTGGATTCATCAACGGCTGGTTTGCAGAAAGCGAGTGGGTGATGGACAAAAATCGCGGTTGGTTGCTGAACTGAAAAATAATTTTGCTTGGTTTTATCAGACGTTTTATCCCTATGGTTGCCAGATTGCTTGGGGTTGCAAGCGGTTAAAAACCCAAAATCCGAAATTTTGAAGACCTCGGATTTATTTAAATCATTTATATTTGTATAGAATAATTTTATTGAGCCTGGTGTATTTTTGAGGTGATTTGAGCTTTATGATCGCCCCTTGAAATAAAAAACAAGCACCACCATTAACACTACAACCTAAGTGAATATCAATAATGTACTAATAAATTATTGAAAGTATTAAAGTTTTAATGCAATCTTTTTTCAAAAAAGCCGTCAGTGAACAAGTTAACAAACTCTCTCTTGAGCTGTATCCTTCAGAGAGTGAGGTTATCGATCCAGGATTATTCTAAATGAATCAAGAAAAAATTAACACATCGACAGAAAATGTCAAACAAGACTTAGCCGCTGATGGTCGTCCCGCAGGTGTGGAAGACGATCAAGAAGAGATGGAAGCGCAAGAGCCATTTGATCCAGAAAAAATTTCTATTGAACCCAAGGTTGTACCGATGGATACTCTCATCCGTCGTTTACAACAAGGCTCAATTCGTTTGGCGCCCGCATTCCAAAGAAAAGAAATCTGGGATTCAGAGAGAAAAAGCCAACTTATTGAATCCTTGATGCTGAAAATCCCTATACCCATGTTTTATGTCGCTTCCGATGAAAAAGGTCATTGGGATGTTGTAGATGGTTTACAACGATTAACCACCATTAAAGAATTTATTCTCGGAAATGAGTATATGAAGACGAGAGACAAAAAACACCAAGGGCAAGGTTTCCGGCTTCAATCTCTTGAATTTTGGGGTGAAAAATACAATGACTCTACTTTTAAGGAATTACCAAACTTTCTCATAAATCGCATATTAGAAACTGAATTTAGATTTACTATCATTAATCCAAGGACACCAGAAGAAGTTAAACGAAACATTTTTAAACGTATCAATACTGGCGGAATGCCCCTAACACCTCAAGAAATTAGACATGCTCTTTACCAAGGGAAGTCAACAGAACTCTTGTCAAAATTAGTGGAAACGACCGCTTTTAAAGAGGCGACGGCTGAAACAGTTAATGATAGTAGAATGGCTGCTAGAGAGCTGATATTGCGCTTTCTGGCGTTTTCCATCCGCAGCTATAAAAATTATCCCAAGAGTTCAAATATGGATATCTTTATCAGCGATACCATGCGACTTATTAATATCATGCCGGAATTGCCAAAACGTGAACTTAATAAAATCTTTAAAAATTCGCCTGCACCGCCCATACGTTTTAATGACATCGAAATTTTAAAGCAACGTTTTATAAAAGGAATGAAACGTGCTTATAAATTGTTTCAACGCCATACTTTCAGAAAATCTTTTGAAAAGAGACGCTCTCCCATCAATAAAACACTCCTTGAAGTGTGGGGAAATCTTTTGGCAGATTTGGACGATGAAAGATTTGAATGTTTAATGAGTAACAAAAACAATTTATCAGATGAATACCATAAATTGTTGGGAGAGCAAAACTTTGTTAATTCTATCTCACGAAATAGTTTGAATCATTCTGAAGTTCAATCAAGATATGACAGGCTGACAAAAATTGTCGAGAAGTATTCAATAGGAGATAAATAAATGTTAACTGAACTTCATCTATTAAATTTTAAATCGTTCACTGATGAAACCATTCCTTTATCATCCTTAACATTACTTGCAGGTATTAACAATACTGGTAAAAGTACTGTTATACAAGCTTTGCGAATGCTATGGAAATGGGCTACCGTTGGCGATCCAACTTTGCCGGGACATGGTTCTTTGAAGGAAATGAAAAACAAAAATGCAACAACTGCCCCGATAAAAATAGTCTATTCTTTTCTTGGCGGGCATCACATTGAAATGCATATTGAGGCGCCAACAATAACTCCATTTTACCCTTCTTCTTCACCATTGCCTTTTATGAGTTATGTGAGTGCTGACCGCTGGGGGCCTCGTGTTTCTTTACCCATAGATACGGCGGTAGGGGATTTGACTCATGTGGGGGAACATGGCGAGTATGTGATAGATTTTCTTTCTCGACATGAAGGAGACATCATACCGATAACACTTCGCCACCCTAAAGCAGAAGGAGAAACCCTTGAATATAATGTCCGTGCATGGCTTGAGGAAATATCACCTCATGTGGATTTCAAACATGGCACTGATCCCAAAAGGGACGCTTCTTATGCAACAATTGATGGTTTTCGTCCTCCCAATACAGGGTTCGGTTTGAGTTATACACTTCCAGTGATAGTTTCTCTATTAGGTATGTCTGCTGAATGGGAAGATGATGAAAAGCAAAAATCAAAAATGGATCGGGGTACCCTTGTTTTATTAGAAAATCCCGAGGCTCATCTTCATCCAAAGGGACAAACTGCCATGGGACAGCTGATAGCCCTTGCTGCTGCCTCTGGCGTTCAAGTCATTGTGGAAACGCACAGTGATCATTTTATGGATGGCATACGAATCGCTGTCAAAGAAGGACAACTTTCTTCAGATAAGACAGCTTTTCATTACTTTACACTCAATAATGAGAAAACGACATCTGTAGAATCACCAACACTTCACCCCAACGGTAATTTTAGGGAATGGTATGATAACAAATGTAAAAAAGAGGATAAAAATAAGATAAAAAATATACTAACACATTGTTGTGATAATGATTTCCAATTAGGACTACCCATTATTGATACTTTAAATGATTCTGAATTTTCAAATATGAAAGAAATTCGTGTTGGAAATGCACACGCCCGGAGCGGAAAGATTCGTATTTTCTTTGCGATGGATTCTGATAGAAAGGCTAATGTTTTAATAGGATTTGTTAAGCACAGCAATGATTACTCAGATTACATTAAAATTGCTGACAAGCTTTTTTCCCCAAGTCGCCAATCCCCTGGTTTTTGCCGAGCCCGCCGAAATCCGCGAAACCATTGGCTGTGAAATTGGCTCAATTGGTCCAGTAGAATTGAATGTACCGATTTTAGTCGATCACAGTGCCGCCCATTTAGCCGATTTTGTCTGCGGAGTCAATTGGGGGCGCGACTTAGCAGAGCCGCAAACGGTTGACTTACGAAATATTGAAATCGGCGATCCTAGCCCAGACGGTGAAGCAATGCCATTAAGTTAAGGTATTTAGGAGTCCAAGATTTATCTTGGGCGTCGGCTCTCCCAAGATAAATCTTGGACTCCGAATACCACAATTGCAGGCATTTTTCCTTAACTTAATGGCATTGAGACGGTGAAGGCGTATTAGCGATAGCGCGTGGCATAGAAGTCGGGCATATTTTTCAATTAGGCGACAAATATAGCAAAGCCATGCAAGCATCGGTGCTGGATGAGCAAGGACGATCTGTTATTTTAACAATGGGCTGTTATGGCATTGGCGTATCGCGCCTCGTTGCAGCGGCGATTGAACAAAACCATGATGAACATGGCATTATTTGGCCACAAAGCCTCGCCCCCTTTTCCGTTGCCTTGTTGCCGATGAGTATGCATAAATCACAGCGATTGCGTGATGCCGCTTTTGATGTGTACAACAAATTGCAAGCGGCGGGCATAGAAGTCTTGTTTGATGATCGCAGAGAACGCCCAGGGGTGATGTTTGCAGATGCAGAATTGATGGGGATTCCCCACCGTTTAGTGGTTGGAGAGCGCGGATTGGATAAGGGAGAGATAGAGTATAAGGGGCGGCGCGAGAAAAAGGCTCAGTATGTCCCGTTGAATAGAGTGATTGAATTTATTAAGGACAAATTGCAAGGATAGGCATTAATCGTGTAGGCGGATGGGCTATTATGCTATTTTATTTATAGACATAGACAGATATGTCCACAAATAAAATAGCATATTAACGAGGTAGAGTTGTTAAAAGAAAAATGAGTCACATTGAGATAACAGATATGCTCCGTAAAAAATTAGAAAGTGCGTTAACAGCACTGATTGCGGATATTGGTGATATACAAATTGGTTCTAAGGAGCAATTTCCTTATGGCTGGCGGAAAGCGGCAAAAGGTAGAACTGTTTGGCGTATTGTTGAAGAAGCCATTACGCAAAACTTAGAAAAAAATTATGCTAAATATGGCTTTATTTTCGCCCAGCCATCCAAATCAGAAGTCAGTGTCTATGATTTTCAGGCAAAGTTCGACTCCAATAGCGCTGAGGTTTTTGTCAATATAAAATCTGCTGTCATTGGGGGCAAAAAAAATAAGGACGATATTTCAAAAGCCGAAAAGCTTAAAGCTTTTTTTGAAGAAAATATTGATAGATAACTTTTTATAGCGACGTTTTTGATTGAATTTACTGATACTATGGCTGTTCGCCTACAAAGTAGCTCTGTTATCCCTGTCAGTTGGATACCCGATATTTATGTCAATCCAAGCAATAATGGAAACTTGCAATCTTCCAAATATAAAGATATTGATTTAGCCATAAGACGAACAAATCAAGAGTTCCTAATTGAGTTCTTAAAAGCGTATGACATCGCCCTTGAGAAAAGACGACGAAAAAATGTTCAATCATAATCTATGTATTTCTTATTAAATCCTGACTAAACGTCCGAACAAAAACTTGTGTTTTGCAAGAAATACCGCTCGCCTCAAAGACAATTTGATCCAACGCATCAATAATTGGAGCGAGGATCGTTCGACGGTTTTGTTTGACAGATTCATAAGCCTGATAAGCGATTTTAGCCAATGACGCTTTTTCTGAACTGGAAAAATCAATAAGCGGAATCCTAGAAACATAACCACTGGTAATCATATTAGTTCTAATTAATATGCCCCTAACAAAATAAGTCACCAATCGGCTATTCAAATAACCTAAAAGCCACCCTATATCATTAACATCGCAGATAATATTAGCATTCACCCCATACGTGACTTGAGGCGGCAGATAGCAAGCCGAAAAAGGGATTCCCATAGATGAACAAGTGATACCGGGCTTGTACAAAAACGCCTTATTTCGCACCATAAAATTTTTTTCATTTTCCGAGATAG
Organism: Candidatus Thiomargarita nelsonii; assembly: GCA_000785145.2. Taxonomy (GTDB): domain Bacteria; phylum Pseudomonadota; class Gammaproteobacteria; order Beggiatoales; family Beggiatoaceae; genus Thiomargarita; species Thiomargarita nelsonii_B. The sequence continues at coordinate 16,782 of JSZA02000087.1, read as the reverse complement.
CCAAAAAATCGTCTGGCAAATAAGCATCAGGTGCCGTGTAAAACTTTCTTGAACCGGGGTTTTTATAAAAGGGTACGCCCGGTTCCTTGACAAGATACTTGCCATCATTGCCTGTAGAAATGCCAGTGATACAATTAAATGATTCACCAAGGCGAGGAGATTTCAATAACCGCCGAATATCGTTTGGTACACCAATAAGAAATTCAGAAAAATCCGATTGACCATTTAACGTGATTTCATCGAGACGGCTCTGGCTAAAATCCCTTTTTGACAAAATATTTTTGAAAGCCTCAATATTAGGAACTCTATTACCGATTTTAACGCTTTTTTGATACTGCTTGCCTTTTTGTAGAATAATGATACAGGTTCTGACATCGGCTTGTTGTTGCCGAAAAAGATCAATAGGGCATAACAAAATGTGATGAATTGAAGTTTCTTTAAGGATTTGTCGCCGCAACGGGGCATGAGCCTTAGAAGTCAAAAAAGAGTCCAAAGTCAAAATACCGAGTAACGCCCCGACTGATGCCATATCTATCATGGCTGATATAAACATGGAATACATATTATGTACACCAATTTTCCCAAATAAGGTTTTGAGAGCCTGCTTGTTTTTTTGAATATAATCGACTTCATGACAATTATAGGGCGGATTTGCAATATAATAATCATAATCAAGGCTATTATTAAAAAGACTCCCATCTTTAACCCAGGCGTAATATTCCAGAAAATCTTTTTGCTCGAATGATGCGATCTTATGACAACTAAAATCAAAAATATCAATGCCATAAACGTATTTTCCAGCCTCAGCAAAATATCTCAGCAATTCTTCTTTGCCCAGACAGGGATCAAATACCTTTTTTCCAGTGGGTTTGAGCCCCAGCATTTCTTCAGTCAAAAAACGAGCGATAAAATCAGGGGTTGAATAATAACCACTTTCACGACGATCATGACCTTTGGATGTTAATATTGTTTTTGAATGTCTAGCCATTTATATACACACATAGTATTAAAAAAAACTCATTGATTATAATGAGGTAAACGTGAGATAGCAACCTTATAAAAATGGCGCACCCTCAAAGCTTATCAAATTCAGCGGATAAATAGGCGCACCATTGGCGACATAATGAAAAATTTCTTGAACTTCGATTCCTCGAAGTGGTAAAGACTCCATTTCCTTTAAAGTCACCCAAGCCGCTTTCAAAGACTCTTTATCAGGAGTGCTTTTAGGCGGAGTGTTATCTTGCGGTTTAGCCGTAAAAATAACTCTCACACGAGCGCCAGAAATATTGGGTAAGTGTTCAACCCGAACAATCCCCTCAAGGACAACTGGAATACCTGTCTCTTCTAATGTTTCTCGCAGAGCCGCTTTAACAAAAGTTTCACCGGGTTCAACTCGTCCCGCTGGCAAATACCAAAGTTGACCATGTTTGCGTTCTTGAACCATGAGATAGCGATCTTCAGAACGGACAACCACAAGAACAAAATACCATGTTGGAATGGATGTACGTGCCATGATTTCTTTTCTCCCTCTAAAAGTAATATAATAAATTTTTTGACCGAGGCTAACAATTATGCAAAAATCGAATACCAAGCCGAGCGTTAAAGGCTTCAAACGAGGTTTTTTAGAGACCAAGTGGCTACTGCCTTTGATGCTCAGCCATGTTTTGACGTTACCGCAGCTCGTCTCTGCTGCAACAATTGTCGTCAATGACAATGGACAAGAACAACCCTTTGAGGTTGATGGTGACTGCACACTAGGTGAGGCAATTCAAGCCGCTAATACAGATACCGCTGTGGATCTCTGCACAGCAGGTAGTGGTGCAGACATCATTAATTTACAAGCCACTGGTTCCTATATCCTTATCTATCAAGATAATGAAGCGGATGGCAACAATGGCTTGCCCTCAGTAAGCTCTCAGATCACTCTAAATGGTAATAACAAGACCATTGAGCGCAGTGGAGCGGCCCCGAATTTCCGTATTTTCCATGTAGCGGGTGACTTGACGCTTAATCAGATCACGATCAAAAACGGCAACGCGACAGGGTCAGACTTCGAGCGAGATGGTGGCGGTATCTTCAATCGAGGGAGACTCGCGATCAATAACAGCACCTTGTCAGGTAATAACGCCGTCAAGGATGGCGGTGGGTTAAAAAACCATTTTGAAGGGACTGCGATAATCACTAATAGCACAATATCCGGGAACTCCGCAGCATGGGGTGGCGGCATTGTGGATTTTAACACGATAACAATCACCAATACTACCTTTTCCAGTAATACGACTGGTACCCACGCCGGCGGCATTTCAAACTGGCTTGGAACTGCGACACTGATTAATTGTACCTTCTCGGGTAATTCCACCGATGGTAGCGGTGGCGGCATTTATAATAATGCCACACTACACCTCACAAACACCCTCATTGCTAACAGTACTCATGGTGGAGACTGCTACAATGATGGCACCATCAGTACGAACACAAACAATTTGATTGAAGATAACTCTTGCAATCCGGCGGTGAGTGGTGATCCTGGACTGGGTGCTTTAGCTGACAACGGTGGGACCACGAAAACTCATGCGATTACCAATGCCAGCCCGGCTTATAATGCTGGGAATCAAGCCGAATGCCCTCCGACAGATCAGCGTGGGGAGCCGCGTCCTGCATTTGACGACTGCGACATTGGTGCGTTTGAATATCAGGGCACACCCGCTCTCATTCATTCTGAAAACCTCGTCTACAAAGGTGCCTTCGCATACCCAGATGGTGATGAGTGGGCTTATAGTGCTCATGCGCTTGCTTATTACCCGCCCGGCGATCCCTCAGGGCCAGCTGATGGCTATCCTGGTTCACTCTATGCCACTGGTCACGATTGGTACCATCTGGTTGGTGAAATAAGCATACCAGCACCGCTCATCTCAGATAATTTCGATGAATTGCCCAAAGCCTCTGTACTCCAAGCCCTAACGGATATCACTGGTGGATGGATAGACAACTGTGAGTTTAATGAGGATTGTATTTACCGTGAAGTAGCCGGACTGGAATACTTACACAATAATAACCGGATCGCGTGGAATCTTCGTGATTGGTATAATGTCGCTGGCTATGATCAGGATTCACTGGGATGGAGTGAGCTTGATATGACCAATGCCCAAGGTGTCTGGCATATCGGAGAACGACTTAATGATGAATTCCATAACGCAAAAACCTGTAACTACCTGTTTAAAGCACCTGAAGGCTTTACTCAGCTTGACGGAAAATGGCTGATTTCAGGAAATCAACGAGAAGCAGGCACACCAGGCGGGGCCCAAGGCCCCGCTATGTACGCATCGGCGCCTTGGGAGGATGGAAATCCACCCAGTTCCGGTCAGGAACTGGATGCTATCGCACTTCTCTACTATCCAACAGTTTATGACTGTATCAATAATGATTTCGAGGCATGTTACTATCCTGGCTATCGCGTAGATGACGATTGGGGAGGTGGCGCTTGGATCGAAGCGGGCGGTAAAACTGCGGTCTTGATTTTTGGAAAAAAAGGTTTAGGGGACAACTGTTATGGCAAACCAGACGGAGTAGAGTGTCCAGTATCACCCTGTTCACCCTACAAAGGCTGGCACTCTGCTCCATATCAGCCTCAAATTCTGTTTTACGATCCAGATGAATTGGCTGAGGTTATTGCCGGAACCAAACAACCTTGGGAGGTCGTACCTTATGAGATTTATAGACCTTTAGATGAACTATTTGTGCCTGAGTGTGGTCGATTGAATGCCGTCGCTTATGATCCTGAAAGAAAACTTATTTATGTTGCCGAACAAAGTGTAGGGCCTTGGGGAGAAACGGCGGTACATGTGTGGGAGATCATTCCCAGTTTGACGAGTGATGTTGTCATTGATTTTGGGTCACAATATGGTATATGGGCTTGGCTAAACAACAGCAATTGGGATAAGCTGCACACGCTGTCGCCTGATAGTATGCTCATCGGAGATATAGACAATAGCGGCCAAGATGATGTGATTATCGACTTTGGCGGAAGCTATGGGATTTGGCTGTGGATGAACAATAGTAGTTGGACTCAGTTACATAGCCTGTCAGCCGATAGTATCGTAACAGGAGATATGGATGGTAATGGAAAGGATGAAGTGGTCATTGATTTTGGTGGCACTTATGGTCTGTGGGTACGGTTGAATAATAGTAGTTGGACTCAGTTACATAGTGTGTCAGCCGATAGTATGGTGACTTCCGATATGGATGGTAATGGAAAGGATGAAGTGATCATTGATTTTGGTGGCACTTATGGTCTGTGGATACGGTTGAATAATAATAGTTGGACTCAGTTACATAGTCTGTCAGCCGATAGCATAGTAACAGGAGATATGGATGATAATGGTAAGGATGAAGTGATCATTGATTTTGGTGACACTTATGGTCTGTGGATACGGTTGAATAATAGTAGTTGGACACAGTTACATAGTCTGTCAGCCGATAGCATAGTAACAGGAGATATGGATGGTAATGGTAAGGATGAAGTGATCATTGATTTTGGTGACACTTATGGTCTGTGGGTACGGTTGAATAATAGTAGTTGGACTCAGTTACATACTCTGTCAGCCGACAGTATGGTGACCGGAGATATGGATGGTAACGGTAAAGATGAAGTGATCATTGATTTTGGTAACAGTTATGGCTTGTGGGTGCGGATGAACAACAGCAGTTGGACTCAATTACATAGTCAGTCAGCTGATAGCATAGTAATGGGGAACATTGATGGGTTGTCCCCAGATACCGCGCCTTTGTCCGAAGTCACGGAATTACCGCCTGTTTCAGGGATTGGGCAAAAGTTGCCTTGAGGTGTGGCGTATCAACTCACAAACGTGACGGACGGATAAAGCTGGTTTTGTTCCGTTTTTAGAAATCCTATTTTTCCAAAAAATAGGATTTCAAATATCGAGGTCCGCTGCCCACACGTAAACGCCCTAGTGCAGGAGGGCGGAAGTTTTCAGGCCACTTCAAAAGATGCCTTGGGATAAATCCCTGGCCTCTTAGGGCTCAAGTCACCTAAAGGTGACTAAATTCAATTAGTTAGTAGGCTTTAGCCTACTTGAGCTTTTAGCCTTGAAACGCAGTAACGAACGAAGTGAGATCAATTTATTTCAAGGCATCTTTTGATGTGGTCTGGATATTTCCGCCCTCCTGCCCTAGTGTTGTTATAAAAATGGCGCACCCTCAAAGCTTATCAAATTCAGCGGATAAATAGGCGCACCATTGGCGACATAATGAAAAATTTCTTGAACTTCGATTCCTCGAAGTGGTAAAGACTCCATCTCCTTTAAAGTCACCCAAGCCGCTTTCAAAGACTCTTTATCAGGACTGCTTTTAGGCAGAGTGTTATCTTGCGGTTTAGCCGTAAAAATAACTCTCACACGAGCCTCGCCATAACCATAAATATCGGGTAAATGTTCAACCCGAACAATCCCCTCAAGGACAACTGGAATACCTGTCTCTTCCAATGTTTCTCGCAGAGCCGCTTTAACAAAAGTTTCACCGGGTTCAACTCTTCCCGCTGGCAAATACCAAAGTTGACCACGTTCTTGAACCATGAGATAGCGATCTTCAGAACGGACAACCACAAGAACAAAATACCATGTTGGAATGGGTGTACGTGCCATGATTTTTTTTTCTCCCATAAATGTTAAAATCTTTTGGTTAAACTCCGATTACGTGATGCCGCCGCTATTGATGTGTACAACAAGTTGCAAGCGTTTGATGATCGCAAAAAACGCCCTGATGTTTGCTGAGTTGATGGGGATTGGATAAGGGGGAGATAGAGTGGCGGCGCGATAAAAAGGCTCTATTGTCAAGTTTTTTTATTGATCTTAACAGACGTTACATTATAATGAATAACACAATTAGTTTAGAGAGTCCTAGATAAATCTTGGACTCCTACCAAAATTTATAAACAAAAACACTCGCTGGAGATTTAAGCATGTCTACCAAGATACCCTCCCCCGGAGGCATCGTCGCCAAACGTGCCCTACATTTTTTTTGGCTGACAGATTATTCAGGCTCTATGAGCGGCACAAAAATTGCCACATTAAATCAAGCTATTCGTGAAGCCATCCCAGAGGTAAGAAAAGCTCTCGATAGTCATCCACAAGTTGAAGTAAAAATGCGGGCGATTAAATTTGCTAACGAGGCAGAATGGCATGTTGGTCCCGAACCGGTGCCATTGGATAAATTTACTTGGCCAGAATTGGAGATTGATGGTGTGACTGCGACAGCGCAAGCCATTAATTTATTAGCAGACGAATTGAGTTTAGAAAAAATGCCACAACGTGGCTTGCCCCCTGTTTGTCTGCTTGTCTCTGATGGGCTTTGCACCGATCCCGATGAAGAATATATCGAGGCAATTACCAAACTTAAGCGTCAAGCTTGGGGCAAAAAGGCCGTGCGTTTAGCAATAGCGATTGGAGATGAACTCGATTATGATGAAGAACAATTGCTAAAATTTGTCAGTCATCAAGAAATTGGAGTCCTCAAAGCCCATAATCCAGGTGAATTAGTCAATTATATCAAATGGGCTAGCGTCACAGCGACAGTAGGGGCTTCGCAAGGAAAAAGCAAAGGGAGCCTAAATGAGACTAACGATAATGTCATCCTGAGTCCACCGCCTATCCTAGTCGATTCTGATGACGTGTTTTAGATTGGCGACAAAACATCTGATAACTGATAACTGAAAAGTTTTGATGTCTATACAAAATACAAACTTAGGCTGGATTTTAGCCTCTAGCCGTCGCGGAGCATCCCACTGTCAAAATGACATCCCTTGTCAAGATGCTTATGCCGTAGATACCAAAACAGTTGCCGATAAAACTTGTCTTGCTTTAGCGGTTGCAGATGGACACGGTGATGAGCAACACGATCTGAGTGAACATGGGGCAAAAATCGCGGTCAGGCTTGCCATAAAAGAATTAATGGCGTTTTTTGACAATTTTTATTGTCAAGAAAATAGCTTAAGTTTATTAAATAATAATTTTAGGCAGCATTTTCCGCGCCATATTGGGCGAATTTGGCGCGATACGGTATTACAAGATGCCGCAACCCGTTCCCTTCCTATCCCAAACGATGATATTTATAAACTCATCAGACGTTATGGGACAACCCTATTAGTGGCACTGATTTTGCCAGAGCGATTGCTACTTGGACAAATTGGAGATGGTGACATATTGCGCCTCTATCCTAACGGGGGGATAGAACGCCCACTCATTCAAGATATTGAATTAATTGGAAATTATACATATTCACTCTCATCACCACACGCCGAGAAACTTTGGCAAACTGCAACTGTGGGGCGTATGGCGGGAGAAGTTTTATTATTGGGGACAGATGGTCTCAGCAATGCTTTTATAGATGATACACAATTTCATACTTTTGCGCGTACTCTTTTAACACGCATTAGCGAATTTGGTATAAAATCTGTTGACTCGGCGTTAGGATATTGGCTAGATGATTACTCTGAACGTTCAACCGGTGATGATATTACTTTATTATTAACGAATTATGGACAAATTACCCCGTGACAAACTATGCGAACTGATCCAGAAAGAAGGCAAAAACCTGATCAATGATATGAAACGTTGTGAAGGTTTGCTACACGATGCCTGTGCTGGTAGTAGTCAGTACAAGCGAGAAATTTTTGTGATTGTTAATGCACTTAAACAAGGTGTTGCTAAAAAATTATTAAATCCGCCACCAGGTTCGCAAGATAGCCTATTTACCCGATTGGTTAATCAGTTAAATACTAACTTAGCATTGGAAAAAGATGCGGCTGAGTGGGCGGTGCAAACTTGGGTGAAAGCTTTAGAAGTGGATATCACAATCCCTATCAAACAATCTAATGCCCCCCCAAAAAAGAATGAATACCTCGCAAACCGGTTATCTATGAAATATGTTTTAGCGAGTGTGATAGTGGTGACAATCATTGCGGGATTGACTATCGGCTATATGATTTATAGCCAATCCGGCTCCTCCCCAGAATCACAAGGATTTTCACCACAAAGCGCGGCTGAAATCAAGGCTGAAAAGCAACGCTTAGCACAATTACAAATGGAGGCGGCAGCCGTCGAGGAGAGATATTTAGCACGGACACAAGAAATTGAAAATGTACAATTAAAAATCGACGAAAAAGCTAAACGTGTAGCAGAGCTACAAAAAACGGCAAAGGATGAAGAGCAACGATTAAGCCAATTAGAAAAAGTAAGAGAGGAGCAAGAGCGACAACTAAAAGAGTTAGCCAATTCCAGCAAACGAATATTTCGTGATCGCCTAAAAGATGGGGGATTTGGCCCAGAAATGATCATCATACCCGCCGGGCGATTTAAAATGGGAGATATTCAGGGCGATGGCGATTTTGATGAACGCCCAGCACATTGGGTTAAAATAAAGCCTTTTGCGATGGGACGCTATGAAGTCACATTTGCTGAATATGATCGTTTTGCTAAAGCGACGGGTAGAACAAAACCCGATGATGAAAATTGGGGGCGCGATACTCGCCCGGTGATTAATGTCTCTTGGAATGATGCTAAACATTATGCGATGTGGCTAACTAAGCAAACAGGTCGGCAGTACCGTTTACCCACTGAAGCAGAATGGGAATATGCGGCGCGTGCCCGCACAAAAACTCACTATTGGTGGGGAAATAAAATAAGTACTAATCGGCTTAACATCCAAGAGAGCGGTAGTCGATGGAGTGGTAAACAGACGGCACCTGTGGGTTCTTTTTACCCAAATCCCTTTGGATTATATGACATGCTAGGGAATGTTTGGGAATGGTGTGCTGACCGTTGGCATGATAATTATCTTGGTGCTCCGTCAGATGGAAAAGAGTGGAACGCTGGCGGAGAGGTTTTATACCGGGTGCTTCGTGGCGGCTCATGGGCTGACGATTCTAAACAGAGTTACGTCAGTCATCGTGAAAAGGAGACCTTAAAGACGATAAGCTACCTTAACGGTTTTCGTGTCGTTACCATTACCTCAGAATGGATGGATGGATCATAAATCACAACACGCGACGCAGAGCGTCGCCACAGGCGACGCTCTGCGTCGAATTTTTAGAACACAGGAACAAAATCCCCATGCAACTAAAAAATGGACAACAACTTAAAGCCGAAACATTGGAACAAACAGTGACGGTAGTAAGAAAACTCGGTGAAGGTGGACAAGGTGAAGTCTATTGCGTTACTGATGGAGAAAGGCATTACGCTCTTAAATGGTATAATATAGAACAATCTACTGAAGAACAAAAAGATGCCATACGCCACTTAGTCACCCGAGGTGCGCCACAACGGGTGACAGGGGCAGGAGAGCGTTTTATTTGGCCTATAGACATTATTCTTCTCGACAACGCCCTGCAATTTGGCTATTTAATGCCACTGATTGATAGACAACGCTTTGCAGAATTGGGCGAAATCCAAGCACTCCGCAAAGCACCCCCAAGTCTGGTTCAGCTCTGTGAAATTTCCTATCAAATCGCTAATAGCTATCGCGCCCTACATCTCAGCGGCTATTGCTACCGCGATATTTCTGCTGGTAACCTCATGTTTAATCCACACTGCGGTGATGTGCTTATTTGTGATAACGACAATATCGGTATCAATCGTCAATCTAAAGCGCAAGTGTACGGAACAATGGAATATATGGCACCCGAAGTGGTACGCGGCGATGCTGTTCCTTCCACAGAAACCGATTTACATTCTTTAGCAATATTACTATTTGACTTGTGGGTATGGCATCATCCATTGCATGGAGAGATGGAATATCAGATTCGAGTATGGGATGTGCCCGCCAAACGTCAGATTTATGGTGACAACCCAATTTTTATTTTTGATCCCAAAAACAAAAATAACCAATTGCCAAATGAGCCCGATTATGACACGGCTCGTCAACGTTGGAGCTATTGTCCAGCCCCACTACAATCCTTATTTATTCGCGCATTTACCGAAGGATTACATAATCCCGCCCGACGCATCATGGAAGGGGAATGGCAAAGTTTATTTTTACAACTCAAAGACGGTGGCATTGTTTGTTCAAAATGTCATGCGGAAAATATATGGTGGCAAGAACAGACAACACTTCATTGTTGGCATTGTCAAACAGTGCTCACTATACCGCCCAAGCTCGTATTTGCTAACGGACCGCATACCCTGTTACTTAATCAAAAAACAAAAATATTTCAAAGACATATAAAACATACAACCGACAACCCCAACACGATTATTGGAGAAATTGTGCAAAATCCTCAAAATCCAAAAGTGTGGGGGATTCGCAACTTAACCGAAAAGACATGGACTGCGACATTTCCTGATGGCAGCCTGAAATCGGTTGAGCCACAACGTGCGGCGCCTTTGAAATTGGGCTTGAAATTGAATATCAGTGGAACTGAGGTGGAGATTGTCGCTTGATTACCTTACGCAATATTTCCCTACAACGTGGCACAAAAATTCTTTTTAATCAAATCAATATCACCATCAATGCAGGCCAAAAAGTCGGCTTTATCGGTGCCAATGGCTGCGGCAAATCTAGTTTATTTGCCCTGCTGCGTCAGCAATTGCATCAAGATGAAGGTGATGTCGAATTACCGCCTCACCTAACAATTGCCCATGTTGCCCAAGAAACGCCCGCCGATTCTACGCCAGCGATAGAATATGTGCTCGATGGCGATCAAGAATTGCGCGATATTGAAGCCGATTTAGTCGCGGCGCAACAAGCGGGTGATGGTATGCGCGAAGCCACTTTACATGCCCAGTTTGAAGCGATTGATGCTTATACGGCGCGGACACGCGCAGCGCAATTGTTGCACGGTTTAGGCTTTACAGTGACTGAAAAGCCCGTTAATGAATTTTCCGGCGGATGGCGGATGCGCTTAAATTTGGCGCGAGCCCTGATGTGCCGCTCCGATTTATTATTATTGGATGAGCCGACTAATCATTTAGATTTGGATGCAGTATTATGGTTTGAACAATGGTTAAAGCGTTATCCCGGCACCTTATTACTCATTTCCCATGATCGGGAATTTTTGGATAATGTGGTTGAAAATATTGCCCATGTCGAACAACAACAAATTAACTTATATACCGGTAACTATGAAGCTTTTGAGCGTCAACGTGCCACCAAATTAGCATTACAACAAGCCGCATATCAAAAACAGCAACGGGAAGTTGCACATATACACTCGTTTGTTGAACGTTTTCGTTATAAGGCGACAAAAGCGAAACAAGCACAAAGTCGTCTCAAAGCCTTGGCACGGATGGAAAACATTGCCTCCGCCCATATTGATTCGCAATTTCAGTTTAGTTTTCTGGCACCCTTAAAAACGCCAAACCAATTGATTGACTTAGATCAAATCAGCATCGGTTATACCGAGACACCGATTCTTGAAAAGGTGACACTGCGTATTGCCGCCGGCTCGCGTTTAGGCTTATTGGGACCCAATGGGGCAGGTAAATCGACATTGATTAAACTGTTAGCGGGACAACTTCAACATCAACAAGGTGAATGCACCTTGGGTGACGGCTTACAAATTGGCTATTTTGCTCAACATCAACTGGAACAATTATGTCCTGAAGAGACACCCTTGCAACATTTGCAACATTTGGATGCTAAAGCGACAGAACAATCATTGCGTGATTTTTTGGGCGGTTTTGGTTTTATTGGAGACATGGCATTAGCCCCCGTTGCCCCGTTTTCGGGAGGTGAAAAGGCACGTTTAGCCTTAGCTTTATTGATATGGCAACGCCCTAATGTCTTATTATTAGATGAACCGACCAATCATTTAGACTTAGAAATGCGTCACGCCTTAACATTAGCCTTACAAGATTATGCAGGCGCATTAGTCATCGTTTCCCATGATCGCCATTTATTACGCACCACAACTGATCAATTACTATTGGTGGCAGAAGGGCGCGTCAAAGCGTTTGAAGGGGATTTAGCAGATTATCGACAATGGTTACTTGAACGCCGCACTAAACAAAATTCTGCCCAAACACCGAAAAATCGTGTAGAGAAAAAACGCTTAGAAGGGCAACGTCGCACTTTGCAAAATCGTCTGAAAAAGGTAGAAAAAGATTTGGATAAGTTGACGGCTGAAAAAGCGGCGGTTGAAGCTTTGTTGGCTGATCCGAATCTTTATGATGACAAAAATAAGGTGACGGAATATGTACGCCAACAAGCAGTATTGGTTGAACAATTAGAACAGACTGAGGAAATGTGGTTAGAAATCACCGATACCTTGGAAAGCTTTTGAGAAAATTCGACGCGGAGCGTCGAGGCATGCATTCCCACGCAGAGCGTGGGAACGAGAAAAACGCTCTGCGTCGGAACGAGAAAAACACTCTGCGTCGGAACGAGAAAAACACTCTGCGTCGTGTGTCTCGTGTCTCGTTCCCACGCTCTGCGTGGGAATGCCTGTGGCGACGCTCTGCGTCGCGTGTAATCATAAGGAAAAAAAAATGTTTGACAATCTCACAGAGCGCCTCAGTAAAACACTGAAAAACCTGCGTGGACAGGGGCGTTTAACCGAAAATAATATAAAAGATGCACTACGCGACGTGCGAATGGCTTTACTAGAAGCCGACGTCGCTTTACCTGTTGTCAAAGCCTTTGTTGAGCAAGTGCGACAACGGGCGATTGGTCAAGAAGTCATTGGCAGTCTGACACCCGGGCAAGCACTGATTAAAGTGGTCCGTGATGAATTAACACAGCTGATGGGTGAGCAGTGTGATGAACTCAATTTGCGAGCACCTGCCCCTATTGTGATATTAATGGCAGGCTTACAAGGCTCTGGAAAAACCACAACGGTGGCTAAATTATCCCGTTGGCTGATTGAGCGCAAGAAAAAATCCGTTATGGTTGTCAGTTGTGACGTGTACCGCCCTGCCGCCATTCAGCAATTGGAAACTTTGGCAGGCGAAGTCGGGGCACAATTTTTCCCCAGTGATAATGCCCAAAAGCCGGTCGATATTGTCACTGCTGCTATCTCGCAGGCTCGCAAACAATTTGCCGATGTCTTATTAATTGATACCGCTGGTCGTCTCCATATTGACGACGAAATGATGAATGAAATTAAAGCCTTACATGAAGCGGCACAAGCGACGGAAACGTTGTTTGTGGTCGATAGCATGACAGGGCAAGATGCGGCAAAAACGGCTAAAGCTTTTAACGATGCTTTGCCCTTAACAGGCGTGATTCTCACCAAGACGGATGGTGATGCGCGTGGTGGTGCGGCATTATCGGTGCGGCATATTACTGGGAAACCGATAAAATTTCTCGGCGTGGGCGAAAAAACCGACGCACTAGAGTCTTTTTATCCAGATCGTATCGCCTCAAGAATTATCGGCCAAGGTGATGTACTCACTTTAATTGAAGATGTTGAGCGCACAGTTGATAAAGAGCAAGCCGATAAATTGGCGGGCAAGCTGAAAAAAGGGAAAGGTTTTGACCTTGAAGATTTTCGCAGCCAATTGATACAAATGAAAAATATGGGGGGTATGGCAAGTTTGATGGATAAAATGCCAGGGCTCGATCAAATACCTGAAAAAGCGAAGGGAGCGATCAACGATAAAGAAATCATTCGTATGGAAGCGATTATCAATTCCATGACCCCACATGAGCGACGTTTTCCGACTCTCATAAAAGGCTCGCGTAAGCGCCGCATTGCTAATGGCTCTGGAATGCAAATCCAAGAAGTGAATCGCTTACTCAAGCAATTTGCCCAAATGCAAAAAATGGTCAAACGCGCCTCCAAAAAAGGAGGACTGGCGAATATTATGCAGGGTATGAAAAATCCTCAACAGCTACAGAAGATGCGACGGTTTTAGGAGGCACGTCCAAGATAAATCTTGGACTCCTAAATTAAATAACTCAACTTTTGGGATATTAAAACCATGAACGCCATTCAATACGTTTCTGACGAATATGGCAAAACGACAAGCGTCATTGTGCCTATTGAACGATGGCAAGAAATGATTAAAGAAGATGATATCATAGAACCCCGAACCTTTACGCTCTCGGATCGGGATAGAGATTTATTTATAGCAGCACTAGAATCTCCACCACCCGCTAATGCCAAGTTGAAAGCTTCAATGCGTCAATATCTTGCGAGGTAGTTGTTGATGCTAAACACGATAAAGCTAAGGCTTTTTACCTCACATAAGGTTTTAGCGAATTTAATGATGAACCACTTGGGTTGTTCCTGCCAGTTAAAACGATTATAAATTCCATGAACCCACATGAGCGACGTTTTCCGACTCTCATAAAAGGCTAACAAAGTGCCGCATTGCCAAGGCACGTCCAAGATAAATCTTGGACTCCTAAACAAATTCATACAAGCTATTGTTGAGCTGGGACGTTTTATCAAACAATAAATTAATTGATTCCATCACTTCATGTATTAAATAATAATATTTTAAATCCCTTTGGAAGCTTACAAAGTGGGTGAGAAACTGTATCAAAATTTGCGGTTCATGTTTTTGTGCCTGCCGAGCAACACGTTTTTTGGCATATTTTAATTCATTAATAGATAAAGCTTTATCATAAGAGCGTCGCAACAGTTTTAACTTCAATGCGATATCCGCTAGTTCCACTTCATGACATAATGCCTGATATAACAGTTTTGGTTTGAGTTGTTTTGCATAATGCTCATATAAGTGCTGCGTTTCATAAACGGCCAATATAGGTACAATCACTTCACATAAGGTCTGTTCCAACATCTTATTCGCTAAGCGTTGATATCGTAGTTTGCTTGTCAACGCCGCTTTTTTGTGTGATTTTGCATTTTTCAAGGCGTTTTGGGTCTCTTGTAGATTAAACAAACTGTCTATGTTAGCGGGGACCTCTTTCCATGAAAAATGGATATTTGTCACACGATCCTTATCAATAAAAGGCTTATCACGACAAGGCTCAAGCTCTAACTGACAAATGTAGGCCACTTCATCAAGTAAATTATCAATCAGGGGGGAGAGATGCTGCAAGCTATAAGCATTATCTGTATCTTCAAACAGCAACACATAATTTTTCATCAAGACTTCAGGAGAATAACTATCCCTGCTTTGTAACAAGGGATTGGAAAATATTTTTTCAGGGAGTGTCCAACAAGTACCTAATAGAGATTGGCACAATGTTCTGATGGCGGCATCCGATTCCACTTGATATATCTGCTCAAACACTTCATGAGTAATCCGATATAACAAATTGTTTTTATGTTTGTTCAACCACGCAAATCGATCAAATGAATTTAATTTTTTTAAATTATCCTTGAGATTTATTTTTCTTAAATTGTGTAACAAACGGTCAGTTTGGCTTCGCACCGTGCTTAGCACAAATTTAATGACCGCCATTTGAAAAAGTTGTACAAAATGAATGTTTTTAGTGCTCGATGCACGATGTATCGTTGCGGTGAGCATAGAGGCATAGTTTGCATTCAATATTTCCAGTTTATTACGCAGGGGGAGAGAGGGTTGATCGGTAGCGCGTTTTTTGGTGCTGCTATGCTCATTCAGCAGTTCATAAATGATGCGAGTACATAACTTGGTAAAATCGGGACTGAGATGTACATCAATATGCACATTATCAATGCCCCTCGCAAAGCGTGCAAAATTGATAGATGGGTTGCATAATTCTTGTACATCGAACTCCGTTACAAAGGGCGATTGCTTTTGATTAAATAGTTTTAACATTATATAAACTCAATTTTAAAACTGCCAACCATAACCCAGAAAAACCCTAAAAATTTGCTCCTTATCAACGAGTGGGCTGTCAGAAATATCATCGCCAAAGCGTTCATATTCAAAATCTGCAAATAAAGTAGAACGTTTATTCAGTGAATAGGTTGCATTCACAGCGACAATGCAATTAACAGTCGCATTGCCCGTGTAGGCGGGACGATTGACTCTGGCTTCACTATCCTTAACCCCATAGTAATAATTGACAAAATTATCATTTTGCCATTTCAATCCAATACTGGGAGTGAGGAGAGTCAATTGACGAGTCAATATATAAGTCTTAGCGAGAGAGGTGGTGATTTCTTTTCCGCTGCTCTTATTAAGTAAATCACTCACTGCCGAAAACTTAAATTCAACGGTGCCTTGTCGCCAGCTAGCTGCAATTCCACCATCTAGGGATGGATCGCGATCTTCCATACCATCATATGCCTCAAAGCCTTCTAAACGAGGTGTCAGGATAAAATCAAAACGACCCCGAGTATTTTCAGCGGCATGATAGCCTATCTTTAAACCATCAATGAAAAAATTTCCGCGTCTCATAATTAGATGGGGCAATAGCCAAGTGCTATTATCGATTTCCTTATAAGGCTCAGCGCGAAAAAGAACGCCTAGCCCTATGATACCGTGCCAACTATTACCCGTTTGGTAAGGTGAAGCGGCAAGGAGTGGAGAACTCAATCCAAGCATAATCACTAATAGTTTTTTCATCATAGCCTCCAAAGTCAAGTTGCTTGCCACAGAGCCGCCCATTATAAGGGCAACCACAAGGGATTGCCCCTACGATTCTACCGTTTTATGATGTAGGGGCAATCCTTTATGGTTGCCCCTGTTAGGCGATGGCATTATAAGGGCAACCACAAGGGATTGCCCCTACGATTCTACCGTTTTATGATGTAGGGGCAATCCTTTATTATGGTTGCCCCTGTTAGGCGATGGCATTATAAGGGCAACCACAAGGGATTGCCCCTACGATTCCACCGTTTTATGATGTAGGGGCAATCCTTTATGGTTGCCC
>JSZA02000098.1 GCA_000785145.2 Candidatus Thiomargarita nelsonii | reverse complement strand
TTTGAAATTTATAACAATGGTGGGTTTCGCTTTCGCTCTACCCACCCTACAATATCTCTTAACTTAATGGCATTGGGGTAAGCGGGCGCCACGATCTTTGACTTTATCCACAATCTATCCGCCCGCTTGCCCACCGGTGGGCAACAAAAAGACGTTGCCCACCCTACCTAGCTTGTACCATTTTGCCCTCCGTTTTCAAATATCCCTCAAAACGCTCAAAGCCCAATATTTATGGGGCTTGCGTCACCTTACCCTCCGTTTTCAAATAGCCGTCAAAATGAAGTCGCTGGTTGATGCGGCTGGGAATCGGACTTAATACCCGATGTGATTGCCAAAATCCTAGATACGCTTGATCCTGCTCAAGCTTTGCAATTAGCCAATCAAGAAAAACCGCGTTATCAACCTGACATTAATGAAATCTTACCTCCGGTAGTGACGCTGTTATCGCCTCAAGTCGGAAGTCTTAATAGACGGGCGCCGAAAAATCACGGCTAGTTTTACCAGACTTGGTTGAAGATAAAACTCAAAATGTCTGGGTAACACTGCCTAAGCGAGATGTCGTAATCAGCCTAATCGCAGAAAACCGCTACGCCGCCTCCGAACCTGCTACCGCACGTTTACACTGGCGCAAGCAACAATTTGTGATTAAACATCCTTAGCCGGTAAAGTATTGTTTTTTTATAGATACTTGTCATGTTGGCAAAAATGGTGCTTTTACCAAAGCCTTGCTCGAAGGATTAAGTGGGCAAGCAGATTACACTAAAGATGGAACGATTACGATTAACGAACTAGACTTATATTTATCGGAGCGCGTAAAAATCCAGTCCAGCACAAAGTACAACTAATTAAGAAATAAACTAATTTAAAACATCTAGAATATAATTCGTTTATTTATCAATTAGTTGTACTAAATTGATTGCCGGAGCATGTTTGCAACCTGCTCCGTAACGTTTTCCACAAGTAACCCCCGTCCAAATATCTAAAATGTTGTCCCGTAGTGGGGCTTGAGCGATTTGATGGCTATTTTAAAATCGAGGGCATGAGGTATTTAGCGAGCGTAGGGTGGGTAGAGTTACGCGAAACCCACCTTTTGCTCGTTTCTCGCTCCCTTAGCGAAGCGCACTCACTTATACACAAGTCTCAATGGTACTTATAACGGATTGATTTTATTTGCAGATAATGCAGAAATCGTCCAAACTAAGTCAATGCCATTAAGTTAAGCATAAATACGTTTTTTTGTAGGGTGGGCTGTAGGGGCAATCCCTTGTGGTTGCCCTTTTTGCCCACCTGTCGGGGCAGGTGGGCAACAAAAAGACGTTGCCCACCCTACATAAAATCCTTAACTTAATGGCATTGCCAAACTAAGTAGGGTAGGGGATTTGGACTCCTAAATGCTGCCTTACCTTAGCGAACTCCGCTTGAATTAATGTAGAGTGCCTCCCACGCACCGAATGAACTTGCAACTTAATTTTTGCTCGCTGCATAAGCCCCATTTTCAGTGAGTTGTATCGGTGCCATAAGTCCGGTTTTGGAGGATGAGAGTTTTGTTTATGATTTGTTAGGGAATCGGTAAATAGCCCAGCCCTCAAAATGCTCAAGCCCCGTATTTACTGACTGGCGTCATTTTGCCCTCCGTTTTCAAATAGCCCTCAAAATGCTCAAAGCCCATTTTTATTGACTTTGGCTCCAAACATTTTGTTTTGACTTATCCTTTCTTAAATGCAATCCTTGTAGTTATATTTTTATAACTACAGCAACAAAAAACAAAAACAAGATTTCTCCTATCGTCGAAATGACAGGCAAAGTCGAAATGACAGGCAAAATCTCCATAACATAATTATAAAAAAAATGAATCCAATGATAAAAAAAATGAATCCAATGATAAAAAAAATCATTATTTAGCCCCTGCCAAACTCAACTTATTTTTGCACATCACCATTACAAAAATATAATCAAAGGAGTCCAAGATTTATCTTGGCTAAAAATAGGCTTTTTTGGCTCTACTTGAGAAAGAGCAATACCGGTTGAGTTTAACCGGGAAAAAATATTGATAGCATTTTCGGTGCTGCCACCTTCAAGTTGAGTCATGACAATTTGATAATCCCTAATCGTTTGAGCCAAATTTCCGGCCTTTTCTTCAAAAACATGAGACTGCTCTTGACATTCTTTCTTAATTTTCTTAATTTCACCTAAAAAGTCAACAGTTTGAATTAATGAATGTAAAGGAATATAACCCGTTTTGGGCTTTCCATCGGCAACATGCGTCAATTTTTCACGCCTAAGATCATAGTACAATGTCCACCACCATTGCTGCTTATTCTCTATTTTCTCTTTGGATTGAGTCAAAACACCATATAAAGTGGCAAGACGTTGGTGTCCATCTAAAATGTAATAGGAGTGATTTTTTGATTGAGGGAGATTATGTGGTCCCATTTTCTGGAAAGTTTGAAGCTCTTGATCAGTCTGCCAAAAAATAACACTTCCAATCGGATAACCCTTAGCAATACTCGTTTGGCTGGTTTCGACACCGAATTTCCAATGTGGCTTTGGTTATTTTATCCCTTTGAGTGTCAAAAAGTTGGTAAAGATTATTTGAGCCAAATCCTCTCCGTAAAAACCTCAATTGTTGTCCTTGAAGATCACTAAATAACGCCGCTTGTGTACCCACAATGCGTCCTTTTTGTATAGCACTATTTTCCAATCCATTTTTTAAATCATAATAATCCTTTTGGGTATCATTTAAAGCACAATAAGCATCATAAATGTTCTTTTTGTTATCATCGGTTAACGCTTCCACAGGTAAATAGTTTTCAATTTCTCTCTTGGAAAGGATAACGTACTTAACGCCCTTGTCTTCACATAGCTCTATAATCCCTTGTGAAATCCTATCAACAACACCCGGCATTTTAGAATCGCTATCAGCCATAACAAATATTCTCGGAGTAAATTGTGAACGCGCATACAGAAAATTGATTCGTGGCAGTATTTCATTTCTCCCACCCGCGTGAACTAATTGAACCCATTCTTTTTCAAAGGCGATTTTTAACTCTTGAATTTCAAATAGCCCTAAAAACGCTCACCCCCCATTTTTATTGACTTTGGCTCCAAACATTTTGTTTTGACTTACCCTTTCTTAAATGCAATCCTTGTAGTTATTGATTTTTTCAAATAGCCCTAAAAAACGCTCACTCCCCAATTTTATTGACTTTGCTTTCAAACATTTTGTTTTGACTTATTCCTTCGATAATGCGAACCTTGTAGTTATATTTTTATAACGCAGGAACAAAAAACAAAAACAAGATTTCTCCTATCGTCGAAATGACAGGCAAAGTCGAAATGACAGGCAAAATCTCTATAACATAATTATAAAAAAAATGAATACAATGATAAAAAAAAATAATTATTTAGCCCCTGCCAAACTCAACTTATTTTTGCACATCACCTCACGACGGGCGGATGGCTACCACAACTTGCAAACCATTTTTCAATTTCTTGACTTTTGCGACGATTTATATTTTAATGTGCGCCCCGATGGAGAGTTGTCGTGTCAGTCCAGCGCGAAAGATTTGCCCCCTGAGCAAGATATAGTCTTGCGGGCGGCGCGTTTGCTCAAGCAATACAGTGGCACATCCTTGGGTGCTGATATACAAGTTGAAAAAAAAATCCCAATGGGTGGCGGCTTAGGTGGAGGTAGCTCCGATGCCGCGACGACTTTATTAGCATTAAATCAACTCTGGCATTTACAATTATCATCTGATATACTCGCGCAGCTTGGATTAAGCTTAGGTGCGGATGTGCCCGTTTTTGTACATGGTCACGCAGCCTGGGCGGAGGGCGTTGGCGAGTCATTAAAGCCGATTGAGCTTGATGAGCCTTGGTATTTCGTCATTCACCCGGGGTGTCACGTATCGACGGCTGAAATTTTTTCAACAAAAGACTTGACACGCGATGCATTATGTATCACAATAGCCGAATTCTTTGCTGGTCAAAGTCGCAACGTCTGTGAAAATGTTGTGCGTCGTCTTTATCCGCAAGTGGGACAAGCCCTTGATTGGCTAAGTCAATATAGTCCCGCACGATTGACGGGAACAGGCGCGTGTCTATTTGCACGCTTTGAAAGTCGCGCACAAGCTCAAGCGGTACTTGCAGAATTACCAAGTGTATGGTATGGTTTTGTCGCACGGGGGAGAAATATTTCTCCGAATGCTTTACAAAAGCATAGATGATTTGCTACAATAATCATCACTATCTATTTTGTAGATTTTCTATTCAATTTATTGGGGTGTAGCCAAGCGGTAAGGCACTGGGTTTTGGTCTCGGGATCCCAGGTTCGAATCCTGGCACCCCAGCCACTTTCATTAAATCCTCAATCTATTTTCCAATGAATCCCGCATCGGATGTATCAAGCCGAATGAGGGTATTTACGGGTAATGCCAATCCGGCTTTAGCAAAAGCCGTTGTGGCTCATCTGAATTTACCTTTGGGCAATGCTGTCGTTAGTCGTTTTTGTGATGACGAAATCATGGTCGAAATCCGTGAAAATGTTCGCGGTAAAGATGTCTTTATTATCCAGCCTACGTGTCGCCCTACCAATGATCATTTAATGGAATTATTGGTGTTAGTCGATGCACTGCGGCGAGCATCAGCAAGCCGTATCACCTGTGTCATTCCCTATTTTGGTTATTCCCGTCAAGATCGTCGCCCTCGATCCGCCCGTGTCCCCATTAGTGCTAAAGTTGTCGCCAAACTGATCGGCAGTGTTGATGCTGATCGTGTACTGACGATGGATTTACATGCTGATCAAATTCAAGGCTTTTTTGATTTAGCGGTTGATAATATTTATGCTTCACCCATTTTATTGGGCGATATTTGGCGACATGAATATCCTAATTTGATGATTGTCTCACCGGATGTTGGCGGCGTTGTTCGTGCGAGAGCTTTAGCAAAGCAAATCGACGATGCCGATTTAGCCATTATTGATAAACGTCGTCCTCGCCCAAATGAGGCGAAAGTGATGAATATTATTGGCGATGTAGAAAATCGTACTTGTATTATTATCGACGATATGGTTGATACGGCGGGTACTTTATGTGAAGCCGCCGGTGCGCTTAAAGAACATGGTGCCGCTAGAGTTGTCGCTTATTGTACACATCCAGTGTTATCAGGTAATGCGGTAAAAAAGATTGAAGCTTCAAAACTTGATGAATTAGTGGTGACGGATACTATTCCTTTAAAAGAGGACGCTGCTGCCTGTGTACGCATTCGTCAATTGAGCATTGCCGAAATGTTGGCTGAAAGTATGCGCCGGATTAGTCAAGAAGAATCGCTCAGTTCGTTGTTTATAGAATAATTGTTTTTTCTCGTTCCTTTGCCTCGCGTCAATGCCATTAAGTATCGCAAAAAACCATACATGTAGGGTGGATTAAGCGAGAGCGTATCCACCTGATTTATAGATAAATATCGGTGGATACGCTACCGCTTAATCCACCCTACATGAGCTTAACTTAATGGCATTTTTGCGAGGCAAAGGAACGAGAATCACTGAAAAGTCTCTGGTCGCGGAGCCTAATCATAACCGTCCCCATTAGGGGATTTTTTTTATTGGAAATAAAATGGAAACCTTTGAAATAAAAGCACAACGGCGTACCGATGTAGGTAAAGGTGCGAGCCGCCGCTCACGTCACGCCGGTTATATACCTGGCATCATTTATGGTGGAGACAAAGCCCCTGTCTCATTAACTTTATCCCATAATGAATTGCTGAAACATTTAGAGCATGAGGGATTTTATTCGCATATATTGACTGTCAATATTGAGGGTGAAGTCGAAAAGGCAGTACTTAAAGATTTACAACGTCATCCCTATCGTCCCGCCGTGATGCATTTAGATTTGCTGCGTGTCAGTGAAACTAAAAAACTGCATATGCGTGTACCACTACACTTTCTTAATGAACATCAATCTCCTGGAGTTAAACAAGGCGGCGGTGTTGTATCACATCATATGACTGATGTTGAAATATCTTGTTTGCCCAAAGATTTGCCTGAATTTATTGAAGTTGATGTAGTCAATCTCAATCTCAATGAAATTGTACACTTATCTGATTTGGTTCTCCCTGAAGGTGTCGAACTTTTGCATGGTAGCGAACAGAATCTAGCCGTTGTTTCTGTACATTTAGCGCGTGGCGACAAAGCCGATGAAGAAGAAGAGTCTCAAGCTCAAGAAGGTGCCGCCGCAGAAGCTGAAGAGAAAAAAGGAGATTAAATAATAAGCGTCTCGCTCATAGTGGGCTTGGGTAATCCTGGTCCACGTTATATTGCTACTCGTCATAATGCTGGCTTTTGGTTGGTAGATAATCTTGCAGCGCAGGTACAATTTCGCCATGAAGCGAAATTTCAGGGTGAAGTTTGTCGCGTTGAGCAAGGTGACTTAAAATATTGGTTGCTCAAACCCAATACTTTTATGAACCATAGTGGGCAAGCTGTGGCTGCTTTGGCAAATTATTACAAAATACCTGTCGAACAGATTTTAGTCGTTCACGATGAACTTGACTTTCCGCCGGGGAAAGCGCGTCTCAAACAAGGTGGTAGCGATGGTAGGCATAATGGGTTGAAAAATATTATCGCTCATCTTGGTAGCAAACAATTTTTGCGCTTGCGGTTAGGTATTGGACATCCAGGCATTAGCAGCGAAGTGACTAATTATGTATTGGGTAGCCCCTCCCGTGATGATCAAACGGCAATTGAGACGGCTATGACTGCCGCTTTGGAGGTCATACCATTGATTGTGAAGGGAGAACTCAGTAAGGCTATGCAACAATTGCATTCTCAGACTTAAACGGGACGTCCAAGATAAATCTTGGACTCCTAGCTAGCTGATAGGAGTTTTAATGGATCAAGAAACAATGGGCAAGTTTTTAATAGATTGCCTTTGTAGAGAAATTGATGACAAAAAAGTGGCCTTGTTAAGGGAGGCAGATTGGGACTCTCTCATTCAATTCGCCATAAAACATAATCTTGCGCCTTTGCTTTATCATCGTTTAAAGACCATTAGTGTCAAGCTACACAAAGCTTATCTCATTTCTGCTCGCCGAAATACTCGCCTTTATAATGATTTTTCAAAAATAATCAATGCTTTAGACAATCTACCTGTCATTGCCCTCAAAGGGGCACATCTAGCGCAAAACGTCTACGCTAACATAGCCCTCCGCCCAATGAATGATCTGGATATCCTCGTTAAAAAAACCGACTTATTAAAAGCTGGGGAAAAATTCTTGGAAATGGGCTATATTTCAGGCACATCCAGAGTAGGCGATATTGAAGGCATCTGTGCAAAATACCAGCATCTACCGCCTTTTGTAAAACAGGATGCTTTTCCAGTTGACATTCATTGGACCATTGTTCTCCCAACCAGTCCCTTTATAATAGACATTGATGGTGTGTGGAAAAGAGCCCAACCGGCTAGGATTGCAGGTGTTGAAGTATTAGTCTTATCTCCAGAAGATTTGTTATTACACTTATGTTTACACACAAGCTATCAACATCTCTTTAGGAATGGGCTCAGTGGCTTTTATGACATTTGGGAAACTCTCCGACACTACCAAGATGAAATAAACTGGGAACAATTAATGCATCGTAGCCGCGAATGGAGGGCGAGCAAGACTGTCTATCTCAGCCTTTATTTAGCCAAAACTTTGTTTGATGCAGTAGTACCAAATAAGGTATTAGACAGATTAAAGCCGGAAGATTTAGAACCGCAAGTGGTCAACTGGGCTAAGGCGCAACTCTTTGATAAGCGTATTTATCCCTCTATCAATCTCATAGACTTTTGGAAATCAGAATCGTCTCTGGATAAACTCAAGGTATTGCTGAAAAGAGTTTTTCTTTCTCCGCAAGAGATGGCTCGATTGTATCCAGTTCATTACAATTCTCCACGAGTTTATTTTTACTATCTTGTACGGCTAAAAAAGCTGTTTTTTGAGCATATTAACAGAATATGGTTACTGTGGCGCCATGATAAAGAAATGGTTAATGTAAGCAAGCGAACAGATGCCTTGCAAGAGTGGCTGTCACGTTGAACAGTTATCAAAAAAAACAGAAAAAATGTTAGTCGAGCATTTACACCAAACTGAAGTCAAAATTTTGTTAAAACGCGCATTATAAATGGATAAAATTAAAAAATTGAAAAAGCCAGTACGCTAGATTATCAATGAAAAAGATGAACAAGAAAGCTTATTTATGAATGAATAAAAATATTATTGGATTAGATTGGGATGGAGTTGTTTCAGATTATGGCGCGGCATTTTCTTATCTTGTGCAGCTTTTTCAGCATTGTATAATAATAACCGTCAATGACACAATTACGCACGAAATTGCTGCTGATGTGTTAAATATTGAAAAAGACAAGATAAGCATAGAAATCTGTCCTGACAATCGTATAGTAGATTATCCGACTTGGAAAGCCGAAAAGTGTTTAAAACATCACGTTGATATTATGTTTGATGATGATCCAAACGTTGTTTTAGCTTGTCAAGAAGAGGAGATTCTTGCTATTACGGTAAGTGAATATATTTATAGATATGGGTGAATAGGAGTCCAAGATTTATCTTGGACGGAGGAAAATTTAATTATGAGTAACTGTGGAGGAGAGCCATTTGCCCTGAGAGTGTTAGGGGACAGTATGGCGCCGGAATTTGTCGAAGGACACATGATTATTATTGAGCCTGACGGAGTGGTTCAAAATGGCTCTTATGTTTTTGCAGTGCATGAAGATGAATATATTTTTAGGCAATTACACATTGAGAATGGGCAATATTTTCTCAAGCCATTAAATGAAAAATATCCAAGCTTGACGCTTTCAAACTTAGACGCAGTTAAAGGAGTGATTACTCAACGGGCGGGTACTCGTCGGAAAGAGCGTAAGCATTATGTTTAGCGTATCCAAACCATTGAACTACATGGATTAGTTGTTTCGGGAATTGAGCGTAGCGGATTTCCCGAAACAAAAAAAATCAATAATTTAGTCGGCACGATATGGCATTGAAGCGTAGAGTGCGTCCCACGCACATGGCAGTATTTTAGGTTTTAGAATGGTGCGTAGGACGCACCCTACGCTTGCTAATAAATAATCCCTGTCGTTAAAAAAAGTATATATAGATTAAGAAGTCAAGCCTTGAGGTAAATTAAGATGCTTGAACCTAAAAATCACGGATTATTGAGAAACCATCAGCGTGAAAAACTGATTAATGTGATGGTTTATTTTGCACAAAATACCCAAAAGTGTGGCAAAGTCAAATTGTTCAAACTGATGTATTTTCTTGATTTTGAACATTATAAGCAAATTGGACGTAGCGTGACTGGCTTAAATTACTACGCATGGCCAATGGGTCCTGTGCCGGTGGATTTGTACGCGGAATTTGACGTACCCGCTGCCGATATGCTTAGTTGCGTTCAATTTGACCCCATTCCCGTCAAAAATGGGCTAATGATTTACATTAAGCCAGTTGCCGAATTTGATAACAGTTATTTTAGCAAGCGCGAACTTCGTCTCATGGAACAACTAGTGAGTCAATATTATGAGACTTCCGCCGAAGAGATGATAGAAGCCAGTCACTTAGAACATAAACCTTGGCAGCGTGTGTATATTCAAGAGGGTAAAAAACAGCAACTCATACCTTATGAGTATGTTTTAACCCCAAAAGAAAAAGAGGTTATCAGTGAACTGAGTCAGGAACATCAAGAAATGCTGAGTAATTTTTTATGAGCCCCTTTATTAGTTTATGATAATTTTATATTTTCTGATGGTAGCACTAAAAAATCTTAGTGGTTCTCAATGATGGTAGCGTGGGATACTACCTTATTGTCAAAACCACCTCCAAAGATACCCATAAAAGTTCAAATTATGGCAGCCAGATACAAGATCGATATCCTAATTTACGTAATCACATTGAGTCATTGCTCGTTCCCACGCGATGCAAAGGAATTGCAATAATGGGCGGAACAATTTTTGCGAAGTTATCGTAAGAATCGATGATTATGTATATTACACATTGAGAATGGGCAATATTTTCTCAAGCCATTAAATGATAAATATCCAAGCTTGACGCTTTCAAACTTAGACGCAGTTAAAGAAGTGATTACTCAACGGGCGGGTACTCGTCGGAAAGAGCATAAGCGATATGTTTAGCAAGCGCGTCCAACACACATTTTTGGATGGTGCGTAGGACGCACCCTACGCTTGCTATTTTCTTAATCACATGGACAGCATAATAACAAATCATTTGTTGTCAATCATCGGTATGATTGGACGAAAATGAGTGCTACCAAGAAATAAATGACAAAGTAATAGAGAATAGATGAATAAAAAGCCTATAAGATGGAGCAAAGAGAAAAACCTTATATTGAAAAAGGAGAGAGGAGTCTGTTTTGAGGATGTTAAGAAAATTATAGAAAATAAGCAAGAACTTGACATCTTAGAGCACCCAAATAAGGACAAGTATTCTCATCAAAGGATTTTTGTCGTAAGAATAGATGATTATGTATATGGTGTACCATTTGTAGAAACAGATGATGAAATTTTTCTAAAAACAATTATCCCAAATAGAAAATATAATAAACAGTATTCTTAAGGAGGAGTTATTATGAGAGATAAAATGTTTGAACCGCTTGATGATTATGAAAAAGAGTTAATGGAAGAACTAGAAAAAGGTCATTTTAAAAGTATAGAGAATTTTGAGGAAGAAAAAGAACGCTATAGTAGATGTGCAAAATCTACAGCAGAAGAGATAGAAGAACTATCCATATTCAAGGAAAAGCTAAAAGAACAAACCGGTATGGATTTTATATATTTTATTCATAAGGTAGTTGTTGGGGATATAACACTCAAAAATCTACAAACTAACTAATGCAAGATCGCTCCAATTTCAATACAATTTTAGAAATCCGATTTTTTTAAAAAATCGGATTTCTTTGCTTTATGATGGTATCGAAACTGGAGCGATCCTGCACTAATTCCTGCTAGAATTAACAAAAATGTGACTAAATTCAGTGGTCAATTAAGATTTATATAATCGAGGCACAGCCTCTGACGAAATCACACGCTATGCAGAATTGGTCTATTTTCATCCTTTTATTCAGCGTTTTTTGTATGATAATGCAGAAAATTTTGAGGGTAAGAAAAAGCATCGCCCAGTACTACAAATATGCAGACGCACAGATGTTACCAAATTAAAAATTACCTTACGCGAAGGACAAGAACTCGAATTTGAGGTTAACCGCATTCACCTTTATGTTTTTGATATAGAAGTTGCCATTTTGATCATGGAAATTTCTTCACAAACATTAGCTACTAATTTAGGTCAAATTCAAGACTTTTTAGACCAATTCCGCCGCGCCTATCCGCCCTATTGGGATCGTGATGGTGCTGGTCATTCACCACAAGTTGTTAAATTTATAGGTAATAATAATGAATTACTTGTGGAAGGACAATACAATGAACCAAAGGACTATTTGTCCTTTGTTAAGGGTTATAAAATATCTCCTCTTGCTGAACACTGGAAATTTTTGCTTAAACCATTCGCTCCTTTTGAACGTTTTAACGTGAATAGAGACAAAGTGCGCTATCAACAAATTGAAGACGAGCGCATTCCCTATATGGCTTATTTTGCGTTTGATGATCCCCGTTTGCTCACCAAGGGAGATATGATGCGCCTTGGGTTGGCGGATGGTAGTGGTGATAGTGATTCATTACCGTATAGCAGTCAATTCGCTAAACAGTTTGAACGTGATTATTGTTATGATCGCTTTTGGGAAACTGACAGACATGAGTGGATGAATACACGCTATATCTGTTGTGGTTATGCGTTTACCATGATTGGTACAGACGAACCTTATTTTTTTAGTGATGCTAAAGTCGGTGCGCTTGCACATTTTAGACACCATTATTTTCAAATGGGATTAATTGCCCACTTTCATAAAGCCGCTTTATTAATGCTTTGGGATGAACTGGCTCAAGCAGTCGCAAAATTTAGTAAAGTTCAACAATCACGACAACAATTTCATGATGAAGTACGCGATATATTGGAAAAATTGTTAAATTTTAGCCATCGTTACTGGTTTACTGAGGTATCTAACCAAGTTCAACCCAAAGAATTATTTGATATGTGGAGTAAGCATTTGGGTAGTCGGGAATTATTTGAGCGGGTGATGAAAGAGGCGCAAGATGCTCACCAATATTTCCAAAAGAAAAAGAAGTTATCAGTGAACTGAGTCAGGAACATCAAGAAATGCTGAGTAATTTTTTATGAGCCCCGGTACTTTATTATGCTGCTAAAAAAATCTTAGTGGTTCTCAATGATGGTAGCGTGGGATACTACCTTATTGTCAAAACCACCTCCAAAGATACCCATAAAAGTTCAAATGCTAAAAATATTTATATTGCCAGTCATCATAATCCCACGCATCCTTAATCCATCCCATAACCGATTTCGGTATATCAAACAAAGAATATTCCCATAAAATCACGTAAGAAAAAGTTAGCAAATAAACAACGATTTTTATAGGTAACATGACTACTATTACAAATAAGAATAGAAAGATGGCGACAGGTAAACCTACTGCTGTTTTAAGTATTGCTACTATTAAAAACAATACAAACGATACTATCCTTTTAAGAATTCTAAAAATCCCTGATATAAGCAAATAAATTAATCTAAAAGGAAACAGTAATATATTTGTCAATAAGGTGCTTGAACTCCCCCCACTACGACTGGAACCTCTATGTATTTGCCCACTATCATCTATCTTAGACATAAGCTCTCCTAATCATTAAAACCATAACTAGGGTAAAAATATGACTGTTAAAGGGCTTGTGAAGATCTATGTTAAAAATGCTATGCCCACCCCTGCTAATATACCTGTCCAAATTCTACGAAAATTAGTGCTTTCTATATAAAAATAATATTGAAGTGTTCCATCAATCACTGTAGGAACACACAATAATAAGGCAATAACAGAATTGATCTCTATCCATAAAACTAATATATGATGAGATAATAAAAAACTTGCAATGATGCTTGTACATCTCCAACATAAAGGAAAACAAATACCACAAATATGCGGTGCTCTGTCACCACGCAAATTACATACAGGCAACTTGCCTATCTTTGATAGGCGGTGTATTAGTTCTTCAACCACTTTTTTTAACATTTCAGGTTGACATTTCCTATTATTTTTTATCAGCTATTAGCTATAACATAAATAATAATAATCAAAATAATACACCCGCACCATTGCTCCCCGTCACCACCTCCTCCACCACCACTCGAACCCCCCCCACTGGAACCTCTATGTATTTGCCCACTATCATCTATCTTAGACATAAGTTCACCCCTACACAAAATTTAACTTTTTAGTTGACAGGTTGGACAATTTTCATCAGAATCCACTTGAATTGAAGTGGTAACTTGTAACGGATACGCAAAAATTTCAGCTTGTTCTCCACCAATTTGACTATCATTTGTATTACAAATCAGACTAAATTGACTCAAATGATTCACTAAGCGTGGAATATAATCAGGCGTATCTAAATTCAGCAAGTCAAGGATAAGTTTAATACCTATCGTCGTGATGAAATTGATGTCCGTAGAGATTCCCGGTTCAAAGCGAGTTTGAGCAATATCTTCTTCAAACGTATAAACCCGCCGATTGACAGAGACACGTTGCGAAATACGCTTTTCGGAATCACCAAATAAACACTGGTAACAAGGCGTTTTACTTGGTATTGAGTAAAAAATTTCACCCGCAAAAGCCCGTTCCCAAAAACCAATTGACACGAATGGTATGTTAAAAAGACATGAAATCTTATTAGCATAAAAGTCGCCTTCACGATTATCGGCGCATCCGACAATCACAGCACCTTTATCGCAAAATGTCTCAAACACATTTTCTGGAACCTCTTCTAAAATAGTAGATTGAGTCAACACTTGTGCGGATGGGTTAATTTGTGAAATACGTTCACGAACTGCATTCACTTTAAACTTACCCACATCAGAGGTACCGCATTGATGGCGGCAAATATTGTGATATGCCATCGTGTCATTGTCTATTAAAAGAAAATTTCCCACGCCCGCCCGGGCTAACTCCAATGCGACTAAACTACCCACCGATCCACACCCAGAAATGATAACGGCTTTATTTAGCATCACGCCAGTTTCTAAAATGCCGGAATTGCGCGAAAAAATGTTTAAAAGCAGTTCATAAGAATTTCCTTTGCATTTACGCTTGCCTTGTTGAAAAATTAATTTTTCATTTTGCCAAACACCGATAAGCTCATCACTGGTTTCGGATAAGTCTCGTTGTTCTGAAACAACCTGACCAATAATCGGAAGCGTCGTATTCAAAGCTTCCCCATAAGCCACCACATTGTATTCATTGGAGTCTGAATGAAAATAACCGTATAATTTTCCAATAAATTTTTGACGTTCCAACTCGGCGGGAAAATGTACGACGGGACGGCGTTTTTTTGTCGTGATAGTTTCCATGATGCTCACCCAGTCGGTATAAGTAATAAAGATGAGAGATGCAGTTGGATGATTCCATCGCTGTATGAGTGTCGCTCATTATTAATTAGACACATTTTCTGGTCTCCGTCCATGAATAATTTACAAGGAATTTCGCGTGGAGAGTCTGGCTCTTTCCCAACAGACTTGATCGTAAATTCAATCGAGTTGTCACGCTCTTGCATTTCATAAGTACAGTCATCTCGTTCATCAAGAAACTTTTGTTCAATTCTCCACATCTCTAACACTTTGTCTGGCATCTGTGTAGACAATAATGGGGTATCAACTGCTCTCTCCCTCTGAGACGTACTTGCCGCTGTAGGAGGAATAGTTGGTCTTTGTTGCCGCTGCGTAACAGCCGTGGCATAAGTTGGACTCTCCTGTTGAGGTGTCCTTATTGACTGTCTATCAAATCCCCGCATTTTATCGTCTATGCTTCTATTAACATATTGTCGGATGATACCCGGTGTATAGAGCATGTCAGTATTATTAATAAAACACCTTTTCTCGTTGTTCCTTATAACAAATTTACACTGGATTATCAAGGGATAATAAGTCATACTGCCAACATACTGCATTGTAAGATCAACTGAATCTTCATGCATTTGCATGTCGTAATCATAGTCCCTTTGTGATTCAATATATTCACTGAGTTCATACTCCAGCATGCCTAACACTTGATCTTGCTGAGTAGCCGTGCTTGCAGATGGTGAGGTTATTTCCTCCGACTGAGCAGGTGTCGTTTCAGAGGTATCTGTATTTCCTAACTCGAATAATCTCCCCAACCAAGATTTTTTTGTATGCTTGGTAACAACAGTTTGCGAATGACTTGAGCCCGTCAATTCTTCAGGCTTTTTAAACGCTAAAAGATGACTGGAAATATGAGAATCACCTATTAACACCGATTGAATTCTGCTGTGTTGGGCAGGCGGAGCAATGTGGTACATGGTTAGGCGAAAATGGGGATCGAGGTTAACGAGTGCAGAAATAGCACCCCGTCTAGGATTTTGAGCAGTATAACGACGATGTGTTTCATCGTCTGTACCTGAAAAACTATCAAAACTCCCAGGGTGACGATGCCATAATCCCAGCAATTCCAATCCATTTTGGTAGAGCCGTGCCCT
Source organism: Candidatus Thiomargarita nelsonii (assembly GCA_000785145.2). Lineage (GTDB taxonomy): Bacteria > Pseudomonadota > Gammaproteobacteria > Beggiatoales > Beggiatoaceae > Thiomargarita > Thiomargarita nelsonii_B. The sequence goes on along the minus strand of JSZA02000098.1, from coordinate 11,502 downwards.
CACATTAGCTAGATGTGTCACATAACTTTCATCATATTCAAAGTATCCCGGGCGACGCTGTATATTGGTATACCCGGGGTCAAGTACCTCTATAACGTACCATACATCATTCACTACTTTTCCTAGAAAAATACCACCCGTCTCCGTACCAGTATGAGCGTATGTTTCAGCCACAATAGAAAGATAGGCCTGTGAAGATAAACAAACTCTACTACAGTACATTGTACTTTCTCCATTTTTATATGCGATGACCTGAAAATTCGCTGGTTGTCAAATCACCTGCCATCCATAATTCAAATGCAGATATCCACTTGACTGCCCACGCTAATGAAGAGGCCGCCGATGTAACCACATTTCCTGCTCTAACATCTTCCGACCGTGCGGTACATATATAGATATGACTACTTGAGTCTCGCAAAGTATGTGGAATACCGCCCAGATCACTTGCAAAATCTTCAAGGTCTGGTTCAATAGAATATACCTTTATAGAACCACCATAATTTGAATTATCTGGGTGGTTGTGGTCATAAATTGCCTGCAAATGCCAAAACCCATTAGGACGGAGGTCAGTTTCCAACCTTCCATACCAATACAGGCGTTTATCATTTAGCTTATCCAACCTAAACTGAGGAAAAAATTGCCTCATAGCCTTTTCTTCTTGCCGAAGTAATTGAGGATCATTTTTATACCAATAAAAATTGGCTAATTTGCCTTCGGGAACAGTGATAGCGGGTTGATTGCAATTGCCTTCATTTTGTATGGGGCCTTGGGAAGTCACTTTGACAGCTTCACCACGCAACAATCGCTCACGCAGTTCTCTTCGTTTGCGGGCGGCTTCTTGGTCGTCGCTTGTGGATAACAACCCTTTGGGAATAACAATATTTTTTTTCATTTTTCTCTCCTGTTTATGCTATTATTAATAACAAAATAATTCACATAACGAGTGTCACGACCGCATAGCTCTCTCTTTCTGGACTATCTAATGGTAGGCGTTGTCCATCACTGAGCGATCTAACGCGCCATATAATATTCAAAAAATTCATATAATTATGATATCCACTCCGTTTTTCCTAGTATATGATTTTTGAGTGGCTGGATATTATAGGTGATAAAATTATTAAAAAAAAACTAACGAAGTATTAATAATTTGGTTATACTCATTAGTCAGTTTTCATAAAAAATCCCGATAATGATGATACCCACTAAAAAATCGTTTGCCCAAGCCGACGATCATTGAGTAGCGGCACATAACCAGTAGGTGATAAAATTCATAAAACAACTAACGAAATATTAGGAATGATGTTATATTACACGCCTATTTTATAGGGATAATCAAAACAATGATAATGAACACTGAAGAACGGTTTGCCGAAGCTGAAAATTCTTGGGATTTAGAACGCCTGTACACAGACTTGGGTAAGGCTAAAGGAAGAATTCTCACAGCAAAAGAAAAATTATATTTGCGCGGCTTGTTGTGTGGTTATGGTCCGGCTGAAATGGCTAAAAAGTGCCATAAAAGTGCTGGGGGACTTAAAGTGAACTTGAGTAAAACCTTGTATCAATATGTTAAGGTTCTCGTAAACAAGGATCATTCCAAGTTAGAAAACTGGACAAATATCCGCGAATGGCTTGAGGAAATCGGCTATAAGCGATCTAGTTTAGATGACAAAAATGTGTTTAATTTAACAGGAGATAACAACACGCAAGGTGACAATTGGTATGTTAATTCTCCTCCAACTGGACAGACAGAATTTCAACATAAATTAGAAAAGGCACAGCTAATGATTGAACAGCGAGACAAAGAAAATGATTATTTAAAACAACAGGTGAATGATTTGAGAGAGAAGGTGAGTGATTTGAGAGAGATAATTGGCTTACTTAAAAAAGCAGAAAAACCAGAAGACTAAATTTGTTATGATTGTTCAGAGAAAAACTTAAAGGAGTTACCACAATGAGTTATCCAATTACTGCCACTTATGCCTGCAAATGGGTTTTTTCTCGTTCCCACGCTCTGCGTCAATGCCATTAAATTAAGGGCAACCATAAAGGATTGCCCCTACATAAAATGCGGTCCTCTGTAGGGGCAATCCCTTGTGGTTGCCCTTAACTTAATGGCATTGACGCTCTGCGTGGGAATGCCTGCCTGGACGCTCCGCGTCCTGAGAAAAAAGTAAATAATTGCAATAATGGGCGGAACAATTTTTGCCAAATTTCCCAGAAAATTTAGATTGTTTTTTGCTGGAGCAGGTTTGCTTTCCGCGAAGTAACGTTTTATGTTTAAAATATCATAAAATTCATGGTTCAGTACTTACATTGTAAAAATGCTGACAACCTCTCCTACACATTCTCTACCAATCCTTTTAAGAAATCAAAAACCTATTGCCACCTTAAAAACCCTTATTTAAATATACACAGACTTAGGCAAGGCTAAAGGAAAATTTCTCACTGCAAAAGAAAAAAGTTAATGATTAAACAGCAACAAAAAGAAATTGATTATTTAAAACAACAGGTGCGTACTGATGTCGAAGCCACCTCGACTTGGCGTGTTGATCATTGCTGTAGAAAAATTTTAGGTGTTACATGAAAACGATTACTAAGTGCATAAATTTGATGAATGGTTAAATCGCGTTTACCGTTCAGAATATCCAATACTTCATGTTCAGTCCCTATCTCATATAAATCACTTGACTTTAAGTCATGTTCTTCCATCAGATAAGTTAATATTTCTATCCCTGAGACTTCTGGAATGGGATAATGTTTATTTTCGTAAATCTCAATTAAGGCACCTAGCGTTTCCATTAAACCAGCAAGCGGATGTTTTTCATCTTCTCCAACAACATCAATTAATTGATTAAGCAGTCTAATAGCCTTATCATATTCAGATTCAGTATGAGGAACCGATAAAAATTCTTCAACACTCTCCCAACGGAGCGTAGTCTTTTCTAATATTTCACTCAGGATTATGCCCTCTCATTGTTGATAATCTTCATTATTTTTCACATTCCCCCGTCCAATAAGCTAAATCATATTCAGCAGGCGTTAGAACAAGTCGGATGTAAATTATCTGTCGGTTATAATGGATTGCAGTAATCAGCCGATATTTATTTCCACCAATGTTGAATACGGTACAGTTACCTACTTTGTCAGCACTTGGAAAGACTTGTCGTACTTCGTTAAAATTTTGAAAAGCGGCTTTTTTTATGATTCCATACCAGCGTGTCAACGGTTGTTTTGCGTCAGGGTATATTTATTTATCCAGTGCTTTTTTTGAAATGACACGCATTGATTTATTCTCCATGTTTGGCAGTTAATATTTAAAATGTCCAATTTTTTTTTCATCCCTCGATAACTCGGGACAAGTTTTGCCGTTACAAGACTCTACAGGTGTTTTGCTATATTACTGTTTTTTAATATATTATGTATGCTTTTATAATGTGTCGGTCGTTATTGCATTGAAGTTGCGCTCGCTTTAGTGCGTAAATCCATCTGCTTAATAGCATCGTCACTCCGCTCCGTTGTTTATTTTGGACAAGGTGCCCAAGATAAATCTTGGACTCCAAAAAGCTCAGGAGTCCAAAATTTATTTTGGACGCCCAAGATAAATCTTGGACTCCTTAAAAAACTTATGTCGGCTAGATGAGCGCAGAGCGGCGGAATGCCTGCATGGACGCGAGGCAAACTGCAACGAGAAAAAAGTAAATAATTGCAAAAATGAGCGGAACAATTTTTGCCAAATTTCCCAGAAAATTTAGATTGTTTTTTGCACAAAGGTTTAAGATGGCAATATTTTAGGTTTTATTTAACAGCCTATTAGCCCTGTCAAATAACCAATTCAACGTATCAAAAACCTTTTGCAAATTATCAGTAGCTGATATTTGGTTAGGCTCTTTGGTAAATACGTTATTTTCTAATTTAGCAAATTCCCAAGCCTTTCCTGTGGTAACAACACCGTAACTTATATCTACACCTTGACTGGAAGCAGCAATCATCTCAGCTAGAGCCTGCGCCCACCCCTCATCAAATTTGTCTTGTTTTGCTTCTATGACGCAGATTGGAGGAGTTGACATAAGAGCCTGATCAGTCATCGGGGCTATTAGATAATCAGGCTCACCTACTAAACCCTTTTCTTTATCAACGTTGTAGCTTACGTGCGACCATACATGCAACGCCTCATATTTTTTATCAACCAGATTTAATATAGGTTTGATAATATCCTCACAAGTAGCAACCTCGTTAATAAAACTCATAGTGCTATTCAACTTTTCCGTAATATCCGTAAAGTGGACTTGTGTTATTTTGATACTCAAGGTATCAATAAATGGTTTTTTCTTAACCTTAATACCAAATTTTGTGCTTACTTCTGAAACTTTTTTAAAATCACTGTATGACATAATTTCCCCTTAAATCCCGCGTTAGGAGTCCATATTCAATCAATCTCCCATAATTCTGGATTTCATCCACAAAAATCTTCTCACAAGAGTGAGTGACATGACTGATGTTTTCCAATTCAAACGCTATGGTGCTATTAAAAACAAAAGTCGCATTGCCCGATAAAAAAACAGAATATTGATTCTGATGAATTTCTCTCGCTTCACAGCGTACTAACCCCCCCCGATTATACACATCAATTGACTTTCCAAATTGATGATGTCCTAACAAGCAAGCCACCAGTGAAGAGGCTGACATACCACTACCACAGGAATTGGTCAAACCAACGCCCCTTTCATAGGTTCTAACAAAGATAGCCCCATCATCAAGTATTTGACAAAAATTGACATTCACGCCCTCTGGAAACAAGTCAGAAAGTTGATTCGCCTTTTCTCCGATCTCTTCAAGTTGATTATCAGAAATAGTCTGAACAATCGACACGATATGAGGATTAGGCATACTGACTGCCGTAAACTTCAAATCAGTCGATAATGCCGGTAAGGGCTCATTAATCAAAGAGTCTGAATTGACAAAAATTGGAATTTTTTTTGTATTGAGCGAAATCGTACTCAACTCCGCCTGATACGCTGGCACACTCTGATGAATATTTTTATGCTTACTCACATGAGAGACACCCTTGAGCGTTTCGATTAAAACAGACTCTTTATCCAAGGATTCACAGGCAAATCGACCAATACATCTTAAACCATTACCACACATCTCAGCCTCAGAGCCATCAGGATTAAACATTCTCATTTTGCCATCAGCCGCCTCGCTATTTTGAAAAAATAGAATGCCATCGGCACCTAATATCCCTTTTCTGTCGCAAAATGTTTTTGATAAGATGATACGTTCGTCTTCTGAAAAGAGAAGATTTTCATATTCATTGATCAGTATGAAATCGTTTCCAGAGCCATGACATTTTAATATTTGGAGATTCATAAAAATTTGATCCTTTTTTTTCTCGTGCAAAGTACGCCTTGCACTCCAGAGTATTTCTCGTTCCCACGCTCTGCGTGGGAATGCATGCATGGACGCTCCGCGTCCTGCAAAAAAGTGGGAACGATAAAATATGATGAAACGGATGTGTGTAGGGGCAATCCTTTATGGTTGCCCAAGTGGATCAAGCACCGATAAATCCTCAATCCATTCAAAATCTTTGACATTAGAAGTTACTAATGTCAAACCATGAATCAAAGCAGTTGCTGCGATAAGGGCATCGCCTAAAGACATTTTCTTTTGTTGCCTTAAAGCTGAAGCTTTTTGAATCACTTCATCAGAAATTGGAAACGTCTGTGTAGTCTGAAAAAAAAGATAAAAACTGTCTCAATTGCTTTTCTTCTGGTATTGCAGCATAAATGATGATATTGCTATCAAGCAACATGACTATTCTCTCCCCGGTAAAAGATTATCTTGACGTATTTCACGTTGCCATGCTACTGGATCATCAATACCCGGACCGCCATTGTCCGCTATTTTTTGCAATATATCAACGGATTTTTGCCCAGATAATTCCTGTTTTTTAACCGGCGTCATTCAGTATAGTAACATATACTGTCACCGTGCTAGACATCAATTGCGGGGGGATTTGATCAAACCATTCTAAATGATTGTTGTTTAATACGGCTTTATAACTATATAACATATTGATTTTCATAGTGATAAGTGACAGTGGCTAGAGTTCCACTTTCATAATGAGTTTTGGCATTGTGCCATGTCAAATGAGTACTCATTTTAATATCAATATCAGGTAAGATCAACTCTTTTTCATCCTGAATACGGTATGCGCTATACACAAGTGTTTTTCCGACTTGAGCCTTCTATTTTTTTGACACAGACTCCAGCTTAAAAATCCTATTTTTTTATTTAAAAAATAGGATTTTTTTTGATACCAGCACCAGCTTAAAAATCCTATTTAGTGCTTGGCAATACAATGATTTCGCGGGACGAGCAAGAAGTACGCCATTGAGTGATAGAGCGCCAGCCTCGCATTGGGCGACCTAAATTGCCCCGGTAGGGGATGCCCGTTTTCCAGCGCGATACGGTGACATCAAATTTTTCTCCATATCAATATTTTTGCAACCCCGCCGGTATTGCCCGAAGGGCTTATGGGTTGTTTGTTGATTTTGACATTGCACTTTCTTTTTTCATAAGACTATTAATTTCCTTTAGATAAGCAATTTCTTTTTCCTGTTGTTGCAATAGCAGACGCGCTTTATCTAATTCATGTTCACATTCATTTTTTTCCTCTGAAAAATGAGTTGATTGTAAACTTTTAATCAAATGGTTATTATCACCGTTCCAATAAAAAACATTTTTTTCACCAAAATTAAGTAACTCCAATAAATCCATCCCAAAAGTCTCAGCAATTTTTTCAAGCACTTGCACATCGGTTTCGCCCCGTTCAATATTCGCATACCCATTGACAGACATATCTAATTTCTCAGCCATATCCGGTTGTGACCAACCTTTTGACTGGCGCATAGACCGAATTTTTTCATGTACTTTCATAATATACATATCCTCACTATGGAAATCACCCGTTTTGCTTGGTGGAACGGTAAAAGGATAACTATACCTTTACATCCTGAAATCGTCCTCTGCCGAATCACCAATTAGCTGTCGCTGGACTTCGCTTAACAACCCCCGGATTTCATTACTTAGGAAATCATAAAATTTATCTTTCAGTAAGGTGCGTTCCTGAACGTCCATCGGGATAAAACGCTTCATTTCCTCTTTGAAAACTTTTCCTGTGATGATGTCTGGCAGACGGGACAGCATTTCGTCCAACTTCTTAACATAATTCTCTATCCGATAATCCCTAATCTTGGCATTAACCCATTCGATTTTGATCCCAGCCCCCTGTTGCTTGAGCCAGCGCAAATCCCACGGGCAAAGTTTCTGCCACCAGCAAAATCTAGAACTTCACTGAAACGGGGAGCACCGTAACATAGGCGCAACGATGTTCCGCCCTGAAACGTTAGTTTATCCAGTAAGCCTTTACGATCCAGTGTAAACAGAATGTCGTAATGCAATAGTTCTTTTTCGATCACCGAACGCATATTCGCTCTTCCAGGAAGAGACATCGCCTGCTCAACCAGTAGCGGAAAATCGGTTTGTTCAATCATCTTGCAGCACCTCATAATTCACTAAATGAGTATTGCGTCCAACCCGTTTCAGATCACGCCATGCGGCCTGCGGTGTAGCAATACGTAGCGGACGTTTAATATCACGGATGTGCTGAATAATATCTCGAACCGGACGCGCGACGTATGGGTGAACTCAATAATACCAAAAGGCGTTTGGTAGGTGCCTTTACGCCCGGTGGTCATTACTGTCAAGCGGTCAATAGGGACCTGTGAAATAGCGCCATATTCTGATAGTGCCGACTCAAGGCTGACATAGCTATATTCACCACGGCGAAGTGTTTTGGCAATCTGTTCAATAGTGTGGCTGTCGATGCTGTGAGCATATGGGTAGATATAAAGTCCCCGACAAGCACGCTTCAACAAGTCATCGCGCACCAACCGGTTAACGCCTTCTTTGAGAGTTTTTGGTTTATCGCTTGGAAATAGTTTGGCCAGATCATGCAAGGTAAAGACATAACGTCTTCTGCGATCCCATTCGGATAATACTCGAATTGCCTGTTGCCGGTTCATATTAGTTTATAAGTGTACAGTTAAGCTATCAATAAGTAGTATAAGTATCTACTTACTGATTTTCAAGCCTATTAATCTGAACATTCACTTTCTTTTTTCACCAGACTAATAATTTCCTTTAGATAATTAGTTTTTTCATTTAGATAAGTGATAACTGAAGATATCACCCGTTTCGGCAATGAGCCGAGGCTGGCATAGTGCATGGCGGTTGGGAACGAGAAAATAACCACTGCCTATTCAGTTGTTTATAGTAATCTTCAACCGCACTCAGAAGGCTTTCGGTATAACCTCTATCCATTATGACTTCGGCCAAGTCATCTTCATCTATATCGTTTTTATTTTCGATTTTCGTATAGACTTCAATTTGTAAATTTAATGCGCTAATGATGGTACGAAGTTCTCGTTTATTAAATTCCATCTTTTCTCTCCTAGAATCAAAAAATCGGCCGTGTTGAATTTGCCAGAATACGTAACAAGTGTTTGTATTCTACAAGTGACATGTCATTAAGTGGCCGAATAGTATAATGGGTAATATTTGTCTCTCTAATGGTATGATCTTTCGTTATCAGCAGCCCATTAGGTATTACAGTACCACCTGGGATTTTCCACCACCGCATTTTTTTGTTTTTACTGGGTAAAGGCGCGTCAAACGTTGATATTCCACCACTCGTGGAATCCACGTAAGTCATTTTTTTTCCATTGCTCTCTTTTTCATATATTTCTATATCAATTGGACCCTCTCTAGGCGGAATTCTCACCCGATCAAGATTGGGACACGTTCCACTGCCAGAACGATAGAGATCAACACCTGTAAAGTTGACTACAAAAAAATCGTTTTGTGTTTTCATTAGTAAGGTGCGTTCCTACGCAGGTTTGTTCAATCATCTTGCAGCACGCATCAACAAGCCATCGCGCACCAACCGGTTAACGCCTTGGGCAAGCACAAGAGATTGCCCGAAAGCAAAATTATTTATCTGAACTTTCTTTTTTCACCAGACTAATAATTTCCTTTAGATAAGCAATTTCTTTTTCCTGTTGTTGCAATAGCAGACGCGCCTTATCTAACTCATGTTCAAGTTCCTTTTTGTTATCTGAAAGATCAGTTGATTGTAAATTTTTACAATTAAAGCTATTTTGATTATTATCAGCAGCCAAATAAAGAACATTTTTTTCACCAAAACAGAACAACTCCAATAATTCCATCCCAAAAGTCTCAGCAATTTTTTCAAGCCGAGAAACTTGCACATCGGTTTCGCCCCGTTCAATATTCGCATATCCATTGACAGACAGATTTAATTTACCAGCCATCTCCTCTTGCGACCAACCTTTTGACTGCCGCATAGACCGAATTTTTTCATGTACTTTCATAATACACATCCTCACTGTGGAAATCACCCGTTTTGCTTGGTGGTTCGGTAAAATATTTATTTGTTAGAATACGCCACCCTTAATATTTTTGATAGGTTTGGTTCTACTTACTTTAGGCCAAACGCCATTACATGCCAGCAGCTCCGCGCGTATTTAGAGTGTTGGTGCAATGGCTCAAAATACGCGATCATCCAACCCCATTTCTCGGGCTTGTAATACGGATTCACATTGTTGTTTTAACATACCTGCTTGCCGCCCTTCTTCGACAAAACGTATTTTCGCTTTTTCCCACGCCGCCTCATCTTTAATTTCTGACAACAATGCAGGACTTATGCTGTGTTTCTGAATCGCAGCCATTATTTTTTTCCACTGAGTATTCGGATAATCCACTTCATTCATTTCACCATCCAGTGAATCCTCAATAAAATTCAACCATTTTTTTCGTATTTGCTCCTCGGCAAAACCGATGGGTTCAGGGTATTCGGTATGTACTTTGTCAATGTTGATTTCTATACCCAGAATATATTTTGTAAATTGAAAGAAAACATCAGGTTGTCCGAATGCACGTTTGAATATTGTATTTGAGGGGGATAACTTGCATGTTGTTCTCCTATTAAAAAAATATAGTACAACGGATTAGGGGAGTAAACGGATGGCGGCTCAGTTTAGACAAATCCCTGCTAAAAAAATTCAAATCGCCTTTAAAATGTCTGAACGAATAATAGCCATTAAAATGCTCTGAACGATTAATAGATGGCTCACCACTTATATATAATAAAAAGAGACAAAATTAAAACGAGCCTCAAATTGTCTTTAAAAAAGCATTAATTTTCAGGTTTTGACTTTATCCTTCGCGATCCTACTTACTATGTAGTTAATGTTTTGACTTATGCTTACATACATATCATAGCACCGCAACCACAAAGGAAATGGCTCAGAAAAACAATTCGTTTATTTCACGGTGTGTTTAAGTGGCATTATGATGAATAAAAATTTTCCAATAGCACAATCGAACCGACCAAATCGTTCGTTTTCCGATAATGCGACTCATCAGCTGTAATAAATACCGCATTCATCAAAAGAGCCAGCGCGTGAAATGTCGCATCAAAAGAAGAAATATACCCTTGCCCTTTAGTATCAATACTGGCAATTTCAGAAGCCTTATTCAGTATTTCAAAAGAATAAGGAACAATGGTAGGTACTCCATTTTCTACCAGTTCTTCAAAAAACAGAAGGTGCTCCTTTACTTCTGACAAAGGTATATCTGCTTGGGTTAGCACACTGATTAACTCATAACAAGTCAAATCAGGAGCCAAGATATTCTTCATCTATAAAGAGTTTAGCGGTAACAGATGTATCAACCACATATAAATTGTCCTTATTGTCCTTGTTTTTATTATCCATTGTCACGAATATCACGAAGTAATTGAGTAGAATTGACGTTTACCCGACTTGGTTTATGATTTTCCAAGGCATCAAGAGTTTGCTGAATTTTTGAAGATTTAATCAGATCGCCTCTCTTTGCGCCGAACGAACTCGCCCCATAATTTGCGGATTCTCCGCCAAAAAATTCCCAAGAGCCTACCTCATGCGAAGTAAAATTAGCACTCACATAATCCGGAGCCGCTATATCCAACGTCACCTGAAAGTGATTGCCCGACAACAACCGTTCTTTTGTTTGCATAAGCATCTCCACTTTACCAAAAAATAATGATTTAATAATTTACCAATTTTTTCTCCATATCAATATTTTTGCAACCCCGCATGTATTGCCCCAAGTGCTTATGGGTTGTTTGTTGATTTTGACATTGCACTTTCTTTTTTCATAAGACTATTAATTTCCTTTAGATAAGCAATTTCTTTGTCCTTTTGTTGCAATAGCAGACGCGCTTTATCTAATTCATGTTCAAGTTCTTTTTTGTTATCTGAAAAATCATTTGATTGTAAATAATTTTTAATAAAATGGTTATTCTCACCAGCCAAATAAAAAACATTTTTTTCACCAAAATTAAGTAACTCCAATAAATCCATCCCAAAAGTCTCAGCA
>JSZA02000080.1 GCA_000785145.2 Candidatus Thiomargarita nelsonii | reverse complement strand
TTTTCCATAATCTGATTTTACCTCTGGTTTGAAAGCCGCTAAGTATAACACATTTTCCTTAACTTAATGGCATTGGGATAAAAAGACGTATTTGCTCTGTATTAATTCGGCAATCTGTTGGGTTTTGTCAACATACAGGTATCCTTCCTTAATTATTTCGGAAAAGGTTTGAACACCCAAGGGTAATTTTTTCATATTTATTCCTTTTTGGACGCCCAAGATAAATATGGCCGACTCCTAGTACGCTGTCAACTTTGTTTTGACGGGTAATGTAGGGTGCGTCCTACGCACCAGTGATACCCCAAAAGGTGCGTAGGACGCACCCTACATTACTAAAAAAACATTGAATCGCGGATTTTACGGCTGACTCGGATTACACGGATTAAAAACATGAAAACACTCAGGTTCCTCACTTTTTACTTTGATTTTGACTTTAAATCCGCGCCATCCGTGTCATCCGTAAAATCCGCGATTCAATGTTTTTTTTAGTCAAAACAAAAAACAGACAAGCGTAAAAGCGTAAAAAAACCAAGTGCTACGGGGTACTTAATCAACAGACGAAAACCAAGGTCGTAGTCGCGGCGGCCCGGCTCGCCGTGGCCGCGAATCACACGGAACGAGCCAGTAGAGGGGGCAGTCGACGTTTCCCCGCAGCTTAATTTTTATTATAATTTTTTACAACGACCTGCGAGGTATGTGTCTCCTCGTAGGTCTGATTTGGGGAGCGTTATCTTAATGGCATTGAGTAGCAGCGGTGTAGTTTCGTAAAACGATTTTAGTTTCAACTTCATGAATTTCTCGCAAAATTTGGTGTCTCGGATGAGCTGGTAAAATACAGGTGACACTTTCAGGCGCTATTTCAAATATGGGTTCTGGACAACCTTCTTCTCTCATGGCTTTTAAAATAGTCGGGATTCCTTGTCCCTCTGCCTGTGCAAGTTGCAGTTTATTAAATAAATAATTTAAGGCTTGATTTTTCCAGTATGCTGTGGCTTTTCCAGCCTTAAATTTTTCTATCTCAACTTGAATGGGTAATCCGCCGGGTGAAAAAATTTCAATTCTGTCTACAAATATTGTCACTCTCACGGGTTGATCAGATTCATAATCTCTATGGACTAATGCATTCACAACCGCTTCCTTAAGAGCGATTGATGAATATTTGACTTGATTAGGCGTATCAGTCGTTTTATCAAATGCAGTATAGGATTCAGCATTTAATAAATCTATTAATCTTCTTGCTTGTTGTACAATCGTTCCAGTGATGAGTTGCCTTTCTCCAGTCGGTTCACTTCTATCACAGCCCGGGTAGGTAGAAAAAATAGTATAAGCTCCGTAGAAAAAATCTAAGGGCTTTTTGCCAAACATTAAAATGGCAAAGTTTTTAAGTCTTAGAGTTGGCTCAAGTCCTATTTTCCCGGCTAAAGGAGGCGTAAAATCAGAAAGCTTTTCTTTATCAGAAATATAATCTTCAAGTGCTTTATTAGAAGACCATAAACCCATTTCTTGTAGATAATCTCTGAAAATGATTAAATCTATCTGTTCAAATGTTGATTGAGGATTGATTCTGCGATCCCAAGGCTCTATTTGCTGTTTTCTTACCAGCAGTTGTCTCAACAGTCCATTTCTGGCTTCAATCGTATTACTGCCACTTCTAATATAGTATGTAGAAGCATCTTTTTTGCTGCTTCTATAAGAATGAGCATGATTCGTTGCCGGCACGATAAAGACTAAAATTCTTTTTGAATCATCATCAGGAACAGGCAGTTCTTCAACGCGAGGAACAATTTCTGGTTCAACCTTACTTCTACAATCAGTCAAAACTTTTCCGGTTATTTCTGCCATTCGTTTTGCGGTTAAACCTAGATAGCTTAGTTTCTGAAATCCGTGAACATCTTTACCCTCTTTTGCACCACAAACTACATATCCTCCGCCAAGGTTAGAATAATCATTTGCAAAAGCGACTATTGTTTTTATTACATTTCCAATATCGGCGACGTTTTCTTTCCATTCTACTCGTTCACTTTCTCTTTTAGCTAATTCATGTAAATCAATATTATTATTCATTTTATGCGCCTATCACAGATTATGCTACGTGCTTTATTTGCTGCGTTATAACGCCAAAACCACAAAATCGGCTTTGGCACTGTCTAAGGGGTAAGCTCCCTTGGGTGATAAACCATCTATCACCTTGATTATGTCAAATGATTAGCTTGGCTCTCGGTATTATTTAACTATTTTACCTAACCAACGATTCTAGGTTAGAATCCCACCAAACATGAATGTCAACTCATGTTGAATGCTTTATAAGGGTTAATCCAAAAAAATCAAGAACCAGTTGACACCTGAACATGCAGGTGTTTTAGTAGCCTTACATCATTTATGTGGTGGTGAATAGCTTCGCTGCACCCACCATTGTTATAAATTAGACCGGAGCAGGAGACCCATACCTCGCAGGTAGTTGTAAAAAATTATAATAAAAATTAAGCTGCGGGGAAACGTCGACTGCCCCGTAGGTTTGCCTTAACTTAATCTAAAGGCTCTCTATTTTATACCCCATCTCTTTACCCGCAAAGCCCACGCCAAGATATATTCGTGGGCGCCCATCATTCAAAAACCGTTCTCCATAATTTTTGTCTTTGATTTGCTTGAGGGCTTTTTTAGCCAAGTTATCTATTTTACTACCCGCTTTGCCATGTTTAAATTCAATCAGATAAATTTTATCCGAAAAAGCTAAGACACCATCAATGCGCCCTTTATCCGTCAAGACTTCTAAGTCTATTTCAACGCCCATCAACACTAATATCATATAAAATAGTGAGTGATAATAGGCTTCTTTTTCAATGTGTAATGGATATGGGATTTGTTTAGGAGTCCAAGATTTATCTTGGAAGTGACCAGACTTCCAAGATAAATCTTGGACTCCTGTGTCGCGCGATAGTTGGTAGCCAATATTTCAAACAGATAGGTAGTAAAGGCTTCTTTAACCTCAAAATTTGGATAGTTCAAGATATACTGAGGTGTTCTCGCTTTTTTATCAATTTGGCTGATGGTTAAATAGCCGGTTTGAAACAGAAGCGCGAAAACATTCAAAGCGTCAATATTATAACTGTCAAAAATCAGTTCTGAGATTTTTTTGTTTTCAAACGTTGTGATATCTTGTTGTGTCTTTTTGATTAATTTCATCAAAAAGCTTGGCGTACCACTTGCAAACCAATAATTACTAAAACGCTGTTCGGTAAACAAGTTGAGTATTGAAAACGGATTATACATTTTGTCTTTGGCATTCCATGAATAACCATCATACCAAGTCTTAATTTGAGTCAGCAAATACGGCTTTTTTAGCCCCAACTCAAAACAAAGACTCTGAATATGTTGTCCAAAGTAATTTTCCAATTCCGCTTGGGTGTATCCTAGCATTGTGGCAAATTGTTTGGAGAAGGTAATATCTCGTACATTGTTTAACTCGGAAAAAATCGATACACGAGAAAATTTGGAGACGCCAGTTAAGAATACAAAGCGCAAAAATGCGTCTGAAGATTTCAATGCACCGAAAAACTCTTGAAGTAATTCGCGGTTTTTGGTCGCCTTTTCGATATTATCGATCTGATCGACAATGGGTTTGTCATATTCGTCGATGAGAACAACCACTTTGTGCTGAGTTTTTTCATATATCTTTTCAATTAACTCGGCAAATTGATCCCGGATAAATGGGCTTGATAGCACAATTTCATACTTACCAGCAACCTTATCTAATAAGGATAATAATGAGGCGTTAAACACTTCGTCATTAGAGTCAATGCCATTAAGTTAAGGATTTTTTGTAGGGTGGGTAGAGCGAGAGCGAAACCCACCATTGTTAAAAATTTCAACGAGTTGGTGGGTTTCGATCCGCTCTACCCACCCTACAAAAAAGCTTAACTTAATGGCATTGGTCATTAGAGTAGGATATGCTGTTAAAATCAATCAAAATAATCGGATGTGATTGCCATTCAATCTTGTCATAGATATAGAGCCCTTGAAAAAGGGCTTGATTGCCGGAAAAAATTTCTGACAAGGTGGATACTAGCAAAGATTTCCCGAACCGGCGTGGGCGGGATAAAAAAACGTATTTGCTTTGTATTAATTCGGCAATCTGTTGGGTTTTGTCAACATACAGGTATCCTTCCTGAATTATTTCGGAAAAGGTTTGAACTCCCAGGGGTAATCTTTTCATATTTGTTCCTCTTTGGACGAGATGTCAGGCTCAGGAGTTCAGGATGCTACAGCATATTGCCCACGCTGTATGCGAACCAACAATCCTTCCTTTGTCAAAACTGATAGCATCGATCTGATCGCTCCAATCTTCCTACCTAAATTGGTAGCTATTTTGGCAATAACGCCACGCCCCCATGTTTTTATCATGCTTATTTGCTTTATTAAGTCTAGTCTTTTTTGACTCCTGTTAACTTCTCTTTCTAGCTTTGCTAGACTCGCATAAGGCTTTAAAAAATCCCAACTTTGTACAAAATACATGTCTTCAATACGTATAGAAATAGATGCTGCTGTCGCACCTAAGAGTATTTTTTTTCCCGTTTTCTCCAAAACTAAATAATACCATTTCTCCTTTGGAGACAATTCAGATTGTGTTCCATAATAACCAATGGTAGCAGGCTCATTAAAATATCGTTGGTATTCTTTAGTTAATTTTTCATTTTCAACAAATAGTTGATTTTGCATATCACACCTTCCAATATTATTTGAGTGTTTTAATGGCATTAATTTTATCAGTTCATAGTGAGCCGTTCAAGCATTTTTTTGCAGATTAAAAACCTTGAATCACGGATTAAACAAATAATGAGTGTTTTTATGTTTTTAATCCGTGTCATCTGCGTAATCCGTTTAATCCGTGATTCAAGGTTTTTTTCTACGCAGAGCGTGGGAACGAGATAAAAATCTTAACATTTTTAGGAGTCCAAAATTTATTTTGGACGAGACCTCCAAGATAAATCTTGGACTCCTACATTGCCCAAGATAGGAGTCCAAAATGGATTTTGGACGAGGCGCCCAAAATAGGAGTCCAAAATGGATTTTGGACGAGACTTCCAAGATAAATCTTGGACTCCTACATTGCCCAAAATAGGAGTCCAAAATGGATTTTGGACGAGGCGCCCAAAATAGGAGTCCAAAATGGATTTTGGACGAGACTTCCAAGATAAATCTTGGACTCCTACATTGCCCAAAATAGGAGTCCAAAATGGATTTTGGACGAGGCGCCCAAAATAGGAGTCCAAAATTGATTTTGGACGAGGCGCCCAAGATAAATCTTGGACTCCTACATTGCCCAAAATAGGAGTCCAAAATGGATTTTGGACGAGGCGCCCAAGATAAATCTTGGACTCCTACATTGCCCAAGATAGGAGTCCAAAATGGATTTTGGACGAGGTGCCCAAGATAAATCTTGGACTCCTACATAAAACTAAAATTTATCATAAATATCATCTAAGTCTTGATAGTCAGAGTATGTATGAAACTGCTTACTCATTGCTTCTCTGCCTATCTGAGTTAATGTCGATGAAAAACTTGAAAACGGATAATCGTTGAGATTAGTGACATATCCGTGTTTGATTGGGTTCATAAACAGATAGTTGAGTTTAGTGTAATAGTCATTATCGTCACGAGGACAGTAATCCCAATAATTCCACCAAACTGGTAAATCACAGCGCGTTTTTTGACGAATGGGACTGGCAGATGCTCCGTGAATGCCTTTGAGAATTCTTGATAAATCCTGTCCTTTGCGACTGACAGCGAGTAAGTGATAATGGTTGTCTAAAATGACCCAATCCTTGAGTTGCCAACCGACTGCTTGAAAATTTTTCTCAATTAAACTCAGTAAGAGTTGTTTTAACTCAGGCTCAACCAGTAAATGACGCTTTTGGTAGATCGCACCTGTAATGAAATAAAGCGCATCATCCAAAAATAAATGTGTCGGTGTATTAGGATGTTGTTTAAGCAGCATATTTTCCTCTTTATGAGTCCAAGACAGGAGTCCAAGACAGGAGTCCAAAATTTATTTTGGAGGTCTCGTCCAAGACAGGAGTCCAAAATTTATTTTGGAGGTATCGTCCAAGACAGGAGTCCAAAATTTATTTTGGAGGTCTCGTCCAAGATAAATCTTGGACTCCTTTTTTTAAACGTTCCATCAAATAACCAATACAATCTTGGCGAATGGCTTGTTCATTGACAGTAAACATCGCAGGTATCACCGGACAAATGGTACGAATTTCTTGTTTGTCCACCTTGAAATACTGAGCCGTCACATTATGACCTTTCTCGTCCACCACTTCAAAGTATTGCTCAGACGAGATATTCAGTTTGCCTAAGAGCGTTCCGACGGGCAATTCTTGAAAATTCAGATGATCCAGATTAGCTATTAAACAGAGTTCGCGCTGACAATCCCCAAAACCAAAACTCAGCTTGGCAGGCACCCGCACCGTGGCTATTGTGTGATACAGATCAATATCGTCCACCGGATGTTGTGGAATTTCTGAAAGATGCAGACAAGCTTCCAGAAATTCTAAAGTATGGGAAACACTGTATTTGGTGCAGGGCTGACCGCATTCCACAGTGATAGATGGGCATAAATCCCCGAAGGCGCGTGATAGCACATTCTCTGGGCGTTGAAAGTACACAACAGTGCGGCTAAATAGGCTGGCTAGGTGCAGAAAACCCTGCTCCAGATGGGTAATACAAGCATAATGAGGATTCAAGCCTGTGTTATTGTGGGCATCAACACAGGCGAAAACTTCACGTTCACGCATTTTTTCTAGAATCTGTTGAGCCATCGCATGTTCTGGCGTATCTCCCCCTTTCCAAATGCGATTATAATCGGGTTGCGTATCAAACCGCCGACACCCATCACAGGCAGCCGCGACGTTGCCAATGAATAAAGAAAGAGATCGTGGTAATCCGCGCTCCGTATAGCGTCGCAACAGGGCTTGGAGCGCAAGAAAACCAGTAATCTCATCGCCGTGCAACAGAACTGAAATAAACAGTGGCGGTTCGCGTCGCCCTTTTAAATGAATCAGGGTTGGTCCAGTCAACACTTGATTGAGCTGAACCGGTGTCACTTCTAATAAACCTGGGGGTAAATGGTCGATAATGCTTAACATGTCAGACTCCATTCATGCACTGGCATCCCGCGCTGTTGCCGTTCTCGGTAGGCCGTGGTGAGAGCGCAGCTATCTGGGCCATAACGTGCCACAAAGTCGCGTTGCCAACGGGCACCAGTGCGCCCATTACTGACTCGTGCTTCGATGATATCAAGGTAGGTTTGAATATCGTCATGGTTAATATCTAAATTCTCTAAGCCCTGTCTTGCCAAAGGTAAAAGTACTTCCAGCACCAATTGACGCAGCACTACCGATTTTCCATCCAACCACACGATTTCCGCACTTAAACCAGATTGTGCCGCACCGTAAAAATTATCTCGGCAGCGTTCAAAGGGCAATAATGTCTCAGGCGGGATCGGCTCATTTCCATAGAAATGTATCAAACCGTAAAAAAACGCAGCATTGGCAATCGTATCAACAACGGTGGGACCAGCCGGCATCACCCGATGTTCAATCCGCAAATGTGGCACCCCATTGGAGTTAAAACCTATCAGCGGCCTATTCCAACGCCAAAGTGTGCCATTTTGCAGACGCAAGTGATTGAGCTGTTCCACAGGCGCATCCAAGACAAAGGGTAATAAGGGGGGATAGCATTCCAGATTCTCCACAAATAATTCTTGTAGAGATTGTTGTATATAACCCGTGCCGAAGGTGACGCGAGCTAAGCCTTGCTGATCGGCCACCGACTGCTCAAAAACGGGAATCCGAGTTTCTTCCCAGAGTGCTCGTCCAAATAGAAAGGGAGAATTGGCAGCCATAGCCACCATCGGGGCTGATAGGATCAATGCCGTGTTAAAATATCGCACCGCATTCGCCTGTTCAACTTGCAAATGAATCTGGAAAGAGGTAGTAGCAGCTTCTAACATCACATCTTGATGTTCTGTGCGTAGCCGTTCCTCGCGGCCTTGTATGTCCAAAACCAAAGGATTTCCCTTACGCAGCCTCAATACTTGTTCATTCAAAGCGCGATAACGGCTTCTTTGCGACATATTGGCCATTTTGAGGTCTTGATCCTGCACGGTGGGCAAAATGCCAATCATCAATAACGAGGAATCCAATTCTGCGGCACTTTTGTTGCACAGAGACCAAAGCGCCTCCAGTGCCGTATGCAGACGGGACAGCGTATCACCCCTTAATATCCGAGGCTCGGTATTGAGTTCGATATTGAAGACGGACAATTCGGGTACGACCAAGGGATTTTGGAGATGATCCAAATATGCTTGGTTGATGGGCGCGGGTAAGCCCTTGTCATCCACCAACCAGGCTTCCAGTTCAAAACCGGCGATGCTCGGTTCCACTGCAAAACGCTTTTCTAAAAACCATTGTTGTACCAGAGCCGTTTCCTCCCGCAAACGGGATTCAAAGGCTTGGAAATCTTGTTTCTTGAAATGACAACGGGCGATATCCTGGCCCATGATCTTACCTCTTTTTAGTTGTCCAAGATAAATCTTGGACTCCTGACGGCGTTTGACTGTTGTTTCGGGAATTTCGCTGCGCGGATTTCCCGAAACTATTCGTTTCTTTTAATAATCATCTATCTGATGCCACTCTGCATCTTCCAGCCATTGCTCTGGTCTGGACAGGAAGTCGATAAGTCCCCCAAGGACTTTATAATGTTTACCTTCTTCTTCTGCGATTTTTAACAACATCATTTTCAAGGAAGGCGCATCCACTTCTTCAGCTTTTTGCAGGTAAAACTCCTGAATACTCTTCTCATGGAGTTGGGCATTTCGGAACTGGTCTATTTCATTCGCATTGACCCCATTGTCCGCCTTCATCCCAGAAAAAATTTTTTTCACGTTGGGTAATATGGCCTCATTGATCTCCGGGATATTGGAGTTTTCCCTTATCGCATGGAAGACATTGTAGTGCTCCACCTCGGAATCTGCCAATTCTATCAATATTTTTTTCATCCCAGGATTGTTCGAGCGTTCCGCCATCAGACGGTACTGAGCCTCGCCTTCTTTCTCCACTTGCATCGCATAATCAAGAATATTCATAGATAACCTCATAAGTCGCGTTTAAAAAATAATGACATCCACGCGGCGATTTTGACTGTCGCCAAAAATTTTCACCGTGATGCGTTTAGAGCTGATACCATGTTTCATAAGGGCAAATTGGACGGCAGTGGCACGTCGCTTGGATAAACCCAAATGATGTTGATCACTACTCTCACTATGTCCTTCAATCAAAACCTTTAAGTCAGGTTGTTGCTTGAGAAATGTTGCCAGGGTTTCAATATAACGCTTGCCTTTATCGTCTAGTGTCACCACTAAAGGCTTGCTTTGATTCCATTGTGCAAGCTTTTTTTGCAATTGCTGAAATCTGTCTGGTGGTGCCAGCACTTTTGGCTTTAAGGCCGTTTTTTCACTTGCTTTTTCACTGACTTTAGTTTTTTCAGCGACTTCAGCCTTGACGACAGGCTCATCTGTTTTGGGCGCATTACGACAAGCGGTGCCGTTGAAACTGATGATAATAACTATCAGTGTTTTTATGAAAGCGTTGCGATTGATACTTATCATCCTCTACTTTATTCCTTGTTGATTTGCATCACAATTAAATGCCGTTGTGCCGCATTTTTCGGGAGTTCTAATGAAAAAGTCTCCAAATGCACTGGCAAACCTGCCATTTCAGCGATTTCAGTTTCAGGATAAACCCCTTTCATGGCTAACAATCCCCCGTCTATTGTACACAATCGCGCCGTTTGCGTGTAAAAACGGAGTAAACTTGTATAAGCTCTTGAAATAATTGTGTTATATTTATCAGTGGGATGATATGCCTCAATACGAGTACACTCAGCAACAGCATTTTTAATGTCTAATTCAATGATAGCTTGTTTGACAAAGCGAATTTTTTTTGCATTACTATCTAACAAAACACATTGCCAATCAGGGCGTGCCATCGCCAATATCAAGCCTGGCAATCCGGCACCCGTGCCGACATCTAAAATCTGTGCGCCACGCACATAAGGCAATACCGTTAAACTATCAAAGATATGTTTAGGTATCATCTCTGCCACATCACGCACGCCGGTTAGATTATAAACGCGATTCCATTTAACGAGCAATTCAAGATAATTTAATAATTGCGTTTGAATAAAATCGGACAGATTGATCTGTAAAGCATCTAAACCCTGACATAAATTATTTGCGAGATTCATTAGACTTGTCTTTAAATAACTTAAAGGTGCATAAGTAGGGTGGATATCGCTCTAGCGTATCCACCGATATTTACATATAAATAAAGGGACAACTCTATTTATATAGTATCAATCCCAGCTTGAGCAATCTCAACCAATTGGCGAATTTGCTCAGGCGTAATCACATAAGGTGGCATCAAATAAATGACGTTACCAAGGGGGCGCAATAAGGCACCTTTTTTTAGAGCATATTGATACACTTGCAAACCGCGCCGCTCTTGCCAAGGATAGCCTTGTCGCTTTTTCTTATCTTTAACCATCTCCATAGCGAGTATCATGCCTTGTTGGCGCACTTCGCCGATATGGGGATGATCCTGCAATGGGCGAGTTGCCTCATCCATGACGTGTGCGAGTTTTCGATTATTTTCAATCACATTATCTTGTTCAAAAATGTCTAAAGTGGCTAACGCCGCCCGACAGGCTAAAGGATTGCCCGTATAACTGTGCGAATGTAAAAACGCCTTTAATGTCGTGTAATCATCATAAAAGGCTTGATAAATTTTGTTGCTGGTTAATACAACTGCCATGGGCAAATAACCGCCCGTTAATCCTTTGGATAAACATAAAAAATCAGGGGTGATATTGGCTTGCTCACAAGCAAACATTGTGCCAGTACGCCCAAAACCGACCGCCATTTCATCGGCGATTAAGTGTACATTATATTGATCACAAGCTTGTCGCAATAAAGTTAAATAAATTGGATGATACATTCGCATCCCGCCAGCACATTGCACCAAGGGCTCAACAATCACCGCCGCTATTTCATCCCCCTGTTTTTCTAACAAGGCTGCCATGCTCTCAAACTGGCGTCGGGCATAATCTTCATAAGTTTCGCCCGGATCGGCATAACAACCCGCCGGTGAGGGGGCAACTAAAGATTGCATCAATAAAGGCGCGTAGGTTTCCTTATACAGTGCGACATCTCCTACGGCTAAAGTGCCCAAGGTTTCGCCATGATAACTGTCTTGCAACGTGACAAATTTAGTTTTTTGTGGCAAACCTTGATTGCGCCAATAATGAAAACTCATTTTCAAGGCGACTTCTATGCCTGCCGAGCCATTATCGGCATAAAAGCAATGCGTTAAATCTGGCGGCGTGATATTAATCAATCGCTCAGATAATTGTATGACAGGCTCATGGCTAAAGCCTGCCAAGATCACATGCTCCAAAGTCTCTAATTGATCACGCACAGCGGCATTAATGCGCGGATTAGCATGTCCAAATAAATTAACCCACCAAGAGCTGATGGCATCAATATATCGTTTGCCATCAAAATCCTCTAACCAAACGCCCTCACCGCGTCGAATGGGGATGAGGGGTAAGGTTTCATGATCTTTCATTTGGGTGCAGGGATGCCATAATACTGATAAATCGCGTTGGATGATTTTTGAATTTTGCATTTGTCTTATCGTTATTATTTATAGGACGCAGAGCGTCCTAGTAGGCATTCCTTTGCTCCGCAAAAATCCCACCTTCGTTAAGGATTTTATGTAGGGTGTTTGCTAAGTTTTTGCTGCCCACCAGCCCCGAACGGTGGGCAACAAAAACACGTTGCCCACCCTACATAAGAACGTTTTTGACTTAATGGCATTTTTGCGGAGCAAAGGAACGAGAAAAATTTTAGAGCTGTAGTATAATAAATATATAACAATTTTTTCAATTTATAATTTTTAAGTATAATTAACAATTGAAATTTAATCCGTAGAAAAAAAATGCTAAAAATCACCTTTAATAAACATAAATGGCTCATCTTAGGATTGACACTATTCTTAAGTTTATTGACAACTTTCTATGTGGCATCATTACCATCAATCTATCGATCCACAGCAATATTATTAATTGGAGTTGAGCATAACAAAGAGATAAATAGTTCGCAATCAAATAATTATTACCAAACTCAGTTGAAAATATTAGGCGCCAGAATGTTGGCTGAAAAGTTGATTGATAAGCTCAACTTAGCTACCCATCCAGCTATAGCCGGCAAGACTATCGTCGAAACGCTTATGAAGGGGCTCAACATGACATTGGTGCCAAACAGTCAATTAGTCGAGATTAGTTTTGAATCGACTGATGCCCAATTAGCCGCCCAAATTCCCAATACTTTAGTCGAGCTTTATATTGAAAATACCCTAAAAACGAAACTGGCAATGATTAAAAAAGCCTCTTCACAGCTAACTAAACATATAGAAGCACTACGCAATAATCTGATCAAATCGGAAATGGCTCTGCTAACCTATAAAGAAAATCACGCTCCGGTTGATCAAAAAGAATCTCAATTGAAAATCAAAATATTGCAAGAAGAGGTTGATAGCAACAATAAATTGTATCAAAAATGGGTACTTCGCTTGCAAACGCTCCAAGAGCCACAAACGACGGTTGGTCGATTAATCGAACCTGCGAGCGTGAGCGCCATACCTTATAAACCTCAAAAAAAATGGATCGTGGCTATCAGCTTAATCTTAGCGTTGTTCTTTTCGACGCTGTTAGCGTTTTTCCTTGAACTGATGGATAAATCGCTCAAAACGCCTGAAGAGGTAGAAAAAAAATTGGGATTACCACTATTAACGGTTTTGCCAAAGGTCAAAATAGACAAAACAGAGGACAAAATAAAGGCCCGGTGGATGTTTTTGAGAGAGCCCAAATCAGGCTATTCCGAATCTATACGCACAGCCCGTACCGGTATTTTGTTATCTAAGCTTGACACCCAACATAAAGTGTTAATTGTAACGTCTTCTATTCCAAACGAAGGGAAAACAACCTTTGCTATCAATATAGCTGTTGCCTTAGGGGATATGGAGAAAACCTTACTGATTGATGCGGACTTGCGTCTGCCTAGCCTAGCGAAGTCACTGGGATTAAGTGACGATACACCCGGATTATCAGAACTGATAACAGGGGAGCGTGATTTAGATGAATGTATTCATGATCATCTAAGCGACAACAGGAGAAATCTTGATATCATGCCCAGCGGTATGGCACCACCTAACCCGCTGGAATTACTATCATCTCCCCGTTTTGGAGAACTTTTATATGAGCTTTCTCAAGAATATGAATATATTATTATTGACAGTGCTCCCACCATAGCAGTCAGTGATACACTGGTGTTAACAAAATATGCCAGCAGCGTACTATATGTCGTCAAAGCGAATGCCACATCCTATAAACTGATACTAGAGGGACTTAAACGCTTGCGTCAAGTCAAAGCCCCTGTACATAATATTATTTTAAATCAGCTTGATAGCGACAATCCTTCAAAATACTATAGATATGGATATGGATATGGATATGGAAAAAATGACTAATACTCTGTCAACTTTGATATTTAAAACCCTTTAAGTTAAACTAATTTCAGTAGGAGTCCAAGATTTATCTTGGACAACTTTTTAGTCCGTAACATTTACAAGTGATTTATGGAAGAACATACAAATAAACCCCTTACAATTCTATTATCAATGATATTGTTGCCACTATCCATTATTTTTTGGGTAAAACCAGAATATGTATTTGAAATTGCGAGTTTTAGCCCCCTAAAACCCCCCTCTATCGACAAGCTGGCGCACTCAAAAAAAGATGATTTTCCGCCAACCTCTTTTTTTCGTGAGCGCAATACGCTTGAAGTCGAAGTGCCACGAAATATGAGCTTTGGCGACTTTATAGAACTTTATCAGCTCAAGATGCCGCATATAAGGAGAGAAATCGCTCAACAGATGGGCAAAGATTCGCTTAAAAATAATACACCCTTGAAGGCTGGTCAGCGATTTACTATTAATCTCACACCACCTGCTGGGGAGCCCACACAATGAATGATAAATATCTATGCCTAAACTGCTGGCGTATTAGCAAAGTGGATGACTTGTTTAGTGTCGCTCAGAAGCCTTATTGGCGGGAGCCGCCAGGCAGACAACGTTTAGGTGATTTATATCATGACAACGAATGGCGGCAGATATTGTTCGGTTTAGCACCCAGGGCGCCTTATCAGCTTGCCATTCAAGACAGCAGGAATGTTGAATGCCAATGTGGAAAGCCAATGCCACCTTGCGCCAAATTGCCGAATAAACTATTAGCCATTCGTCTCATCGGTCCAAAAAATAGTGGCAAAACGTTATTTTTGATAACAATGCTTGATAGTTTCAATAAATTGGAGGAGATGGCACTCCGTCGTATTTGCAATACAAATCAGCATTTTGACAAATTTTCGTCTGTATTGCTAAGGGATAGGCGGCGCCCTGCGCCAACCATGACTGGGGAATCTTATGTATGGGAGATTATGGATGCACAAAGGACACATCCGGTGTTGGCCTTCCATGATATTGGCGGACAAATTTGGGAACAAATGAGACATCCTAAAAATTTGACAAACTATTTGGCGTTACCTGGTCATCTGATTTTGGTGCTTGACGGTGCCCGTATCGCGCATGATTTAAATTTAGCGTCTCAAGATGCTTGGGATGCCAATCCAGAAGAACGAAATAATATAGACGACTTAAGCATACTGGAGCACATCACTGAAAATTGGGAAAAAGCAGACTATAATAAGACTAAACTAGCTTTAGTTATCACTAAGGCGGATATCCTTTGGAATGAATACCCGCTTTTGCAGGAAGTTTGTGCTTCATTATCAAAAACTGATGAAAAACAAGAAGATTTAAAAAAATTGATGAGACAATCAGGACGTAACGCACTTATAATATTCGCTGAACAGCGTTTTCGTGATACTTATGAGATTTTCGCAACCTCCAGTTTGGGTTTTTGTCCAGAGGAAAATGATGTCAACACTGACGATCCCGATAAACTTGAACGTCAGCCAAACCCCGAAGGGACTCTTTTACCCTTACAATGGTTGCTTAATATTTAATTTAGGAGTCCAAGATTTATCTTGGTATTTAGGAGAAATCATGTCCAAACTTAATATTGAATCTGAACTATATTCTCCTGTTCTTTCTCCTGAGATAAAAATGGCACTGCACAAAGAGCATCAAGCCATGCGAGAAATTATCAAAAAGGAGATTGAAGAGGGTATCCAAAAAGCATTTAAGAGTAATACTGTACGAATAGATTCGCTTGAGTGTGACATTAACAAAACCAGAGAGGATTTGAAGCACTCAAATCGGTTTCAACAAGGAAGCCTTCCCGTTGAGGATGAGCCTTATAGGCAGAATGGTATGAATCGTGTAAAATCTTTGCAAAAATATTCTATTCCGATCATATTAGTTTTATTGGTCTCCATATTGGTTTTTTTTATATGGCCTGAGCATGAATCGTCGCCTACACCAACAAAATCATCGCTTCCTGTCAGTGAGGTTAATCCGCCGGAATGGCAGCCTGCACTATCTTCCGAAGTTGAAACAGAGACTTCAGATGATCAAATCATCAGTTCATCTGAACCAATACCTATGTTTGGTGATGGGAACCGTACAAAACCAGTCTATGCCTCAGCTAATGTAAAAGAAGATAAAAAGGCTCAGGTGAACTTGAAAAGTGACCATCCAACTTATGTAGCCGCATTAGACGACATTATCAATACTGAAACGGCACCAGAACATTCAAAACTAAAAGCCTTGATACAAAAACTGTATACCGCTGAAGGTTTGGAAGGGACTAGGCATTCAGTGAGTCAGGCTCAACAAAAAAGACGGTTTAAGAATTATGTTGAGAAGTCGAGCTATGATGTTTATTTAATAAGGGGATTATTTGAGTATATTGCAGCCCTTTCTTGTTTAGACTGTGGAGAAAAAATTCTGGTAGATTTACTGTTGAGCGATATAAAAAACCCGATTTTAACCACTTTGAACCAAAAATTGCCTGAGCCTGATCGTTTTGCTCCCCTGCCAGTAGTAAAGAAAAACAACAAAGAATTCAAAGAATTCATGGCAGCGGTTATACTTCTCCAACTCAAGGATTAAGCCTAGACTCGTCCAAGATAAATCTTGGACTCCAAAAGACCGGATTAGAAACTATGGTAGAAAATCATTTTAGCATCGCGCAGGCAGTTGTGACCGATCCCCTATCCTCTTCTGCGGGGGGTTATATGTTGGTCGCCAAATCGCCGAGCATTCTCTCTCAAGATGCCGACTTTTTGTCCGCTTCGCCTGGCATCAGCGACTATCTACAGGAGCTACAAGCGACTGAAGAGTCCTATTTTAGTTTTTTTACGCTGCCGAGCAAAAAATATGCTCTGGTACGCCGCTTTATCTATGGCAAACGGCGAGGTGTCAATCGTGTGGTGGTCCACATGTTGGTCATTTCCAACGACTTCTTACATCGTATTCAGAATAATATCGGGTTGTTGATTGATAGCCAATTTCAGGCAGGGGACAAAACACTTTCACTCACTCAACTGGGTGAAGAAGTGAGACAGCCTGAGCTGGATAGTTCCCTTCCCGATCTCATTTGTCAATTGCCAACAGAGCTTTTTGAAACACTGGTTGCACAACGTCAGCAGCTACTGGATCAGTGGTCCAAAGACCAATTAAACCATCTGCTTCTTGGCATACTTGAAACATTAGTACAAAAAAAATGGGTCCTGCTACCGCAGGATATGAAGTATAGAGAATTGTTAAACTTCGCTTGCTTATCACTACCGATCGGTGATCGGGCACGTATTTCTTGGACGACACATTTTACACCGGGGAGCGTTTTATTTCGATTAGCGAATGCGCCCCAACCCGATGAAACCCGCTTACTCTATCCTAAGAAAGAAGAGTGTCTGTTGTTAAAAGATATAGAGAAACTGAAAGTCCATGCGCCTGTTGTGGCACTTTGTGATCATATCATGACAAATTCGTCCTCTGAATTAGAGGCGCTCTACTCTTATTTACAGGATTATAAAATCAGCCTGTTGGATGATGCCAAACTATTTGCTCGGTATTTGCAGTCCTGGAATTCTGATGAAGTTTTTCGAAATTTTCTAGAAAAGGGTGCCTCTACGCTAACAACACTTTCGGAAAATCTCTCAGAATATGAATCTAGGGTGAAACATACCAAATTAGTCCTAGATGGTTTAGAATTTAATGTGCTTTATGCCATTTGTCAGACCGGATTAAATGTATCTACCTCTTTGGGAGATATTGACGAAATAGTCATCAAGCTTGACGAAACCGTCATCAAAAATCATCATAATCTTGTGGTTGAAAAGTGCTTAGAACCTGCTTTAGTGGCGAATTTTATCACACAGTACGGATCATTTAAACTGGCATTCATTGCAATGGGATTGGCTTGGCAGAGATTGCCAGCATTGCCACTTTCTTATGATGAGCACCAGAGCTTGTTTAGCGCGTTTTTTGATAAATATCAGATTAAAGAACTGGGCAAGGCTCATAATAGGACAATGCTGCCATTTCTGGCTAAAATTGGTTTTGAGTTGATTATATACTACAACAATAGTTCAAGAACACTCAATGATCTACCCGCACTGTTAAGCCTTCAAGTGATTGCTGATAACAACCCGAGTGTTTTAGATAACACATTGGTGTACCTTGAAAAAAATAAAAATAATTTGTCTGCGACTATCGCATTGCTCAAAATAGCGGAACGAGTGAAAAGGATTGATATCATAGCCGAGATTATGATCCGTATCATTTTTCCGTCTATGAAAAACGTTCCAGAACAAATTATTCTTGAAGGTATTGACAGTACACAAGGACATCCTGATGTCATATCACACGCACTTAAATTCTGTTCTGGTACACCTTTTGATAAGGCTTTGTCTCAACTTAAAGCCTTAATAGGGAGGAAACCCAAGGACGCTAAACAGATTATCAGTAAAGTGCTTGTCGGCAACTTTTTATCAAGCTCCTTTGACAAAAGTGATGAAATAAAAGGTATCACAAGGGAATTGGATAAATTGGAACTGCCCATTGAGTCTTTGTTACACTTTCTTTTGGTCGAAGCCCAGTGGGTGCTGAATAGGGACTTTGAAGAAAATAAAAATCACTTTAAAAACGCCATCCGCCATGTCATAACACATAAGAATGCGGATGAGACGCGAGTCATCCTCAAGAAAATGACAGAAATATTGCAAGATAAAGAACAATATCACAAAGTTGCGATTCTTATTTTTGAAGGCATCGCGCATAAAGCGGCAAAAGTCGCACCAGCCCCGTTTTACGATATTTTTGAAAAGCTACTCAGTCAAAATGTTGAGATAGACTGGGAATCTTTAGTCAAAGACATTTTCCCTCTTATGCAACAAAAGCAATGGGCGGCTCGTTTAGCTCAGATATGGTGGAACAAACTATCCGATCAGCCTTGGAAAGTGCCTAATGAGACAGAATTGAACATGCTTGAGTTGATGGGAGAAAATGAATTTTTAGACATTATCGGTAAATGGATGCCACATATAGGGGAACAACGGACTAATTCTAAAGTAGTCGTCCTTTTTAAAGGACTTGTCGATAAATTTGTCAAGCGAGAACATCCAAAGATTTATATAGAGTTTGCCGCTCAGACTATTCGTCGTCAAAAGCAAGCTCATGCACAGATGTCCCTTGAGGAGGCGGCTGATAGACTTTGTTCAGCTTGTTACCAGATTGAACACAAGTTACTAAATATTTTATATATTTTTATCGAAAATGGTTTTTTTGTGTTATTTAACAAGCCTGAAATTCGTCAGCTAAGTAAGGATTATATGAATAATCCTCAACTGACACCCGTTATCAAACTGACTCTTTCTGAAATATTATCAAGAAATAAACGACTATGACTCATAATGATGAACCGCTTATAGATACAAAAACCGATTTGCCCAAGGATGATGACCATTTTATCATCCAACCATCAACATATGATGACCATGACCTCAAAAAACCTACTGTTTATGCTGGCTTAGGGGCGGCGAGGATTCCGCCTGATAAACAAGAAAACTTAACGGTTGAAACGACTCAACCTGAGCCTGCCGACGAAGCGACAAACCAGCAACCAGATAGAATTGATGAACCTCAAGCTGATGACAAAATGGAATTTAAGCCCGAAAAAGAAGATGATGATGAAGGTACTCTTTTTGTGGGAGAAGCTACAATCAAAGAATTGATGAAGAAAGGAAATGATATATTTTTAGTTGTAGGCGTTGCGGGCTCAGGAAAAACCCAACTCTTAGAGGCTTTTGATAGACACATTCAAAGGGGAGCGATATCCGTTTTTAAAAGTTCTCCTGATGGTAGGGTTAAGGGTACCTCTCCCAACACACTCAATATTTTAAGTCTCAATAGTAATGCCATCTTTATAGACGCCTCCGGTGAAAATTTTTCAGCACTTTATCCAGGAGACGATAAAAGCATAACCCAGAAAGACCTTAAGATACCAAAACTGGTGAAGCCAAAATTGCGTGGATTAATTTTAGTTATCGAACTCGAAGCGTATTGGACTGATGAGGCAGACAGCAAGAAAATGCAAATTAAAATTCTTACATGGATTCTGGTCATTTTTCGGTGGCTTTTTAATGGTGGCGTTTATCCAGAAGACACCAACATGAGTTTAGAGCAGTATATCAATCATTCTGTGAAGAACCTGAAAGGAGCGAAGACTCGACTTGATATACCAGTCCAAGTTTTGTTTTCAAAAGCTGATAGACTTCATGGGTTTCCAGTGCATGGCTCAAAGGAGCAGTTATTCCCTAAGAAAGATTCGCCTTTTTTTCTGGCGTATCACTATCTCCCAGAAATTCATCATGCTTTGCTCAAACATACTAATTATTTCCGTTATGATTTTGCCCATTCAATCGTGACAGACTCAAAGACGGAACCGGAAGTGCTGGAAAATGAGCCCTGTGGGGTGGAATTATCATTTCAATGGCTATTAAATCATCCGGGCAAGGGTTCACCTCGAACTGAGGACTTGATTGAACAACAAAAAAGAATAGACAAGCGCCGGTTCTGGCGCCCTTCTCGTTGGAAACAAAAATCCATAGTAAAGGCATAAACGTTAAATGGTTTAAACAACACTTCAGTTTCTGGAAACGAAGTAAGCGGATTTAGCGCAGCGATCTTCGTTTCCAGAAAAAAAAAATCGTTACGATAAATAGATAGGATTCTAAAACCTAATGAAACAAATAAAACTGCCAGACACACCGTTGGCTCATAAAATATTTTATTTGATGATAATGATTATTACAATTCTGACTTTTTTCTTAGGTTTTTGGCTTTTAGATAAGAGACCAACAGAAATTGTACCTGTCATTTCATTTGAAAAAGCACAACAAATTGAAAAAAATTGGATTGATAAAGCTTTTCCTCAATTGGATTATCTGCTCGCACCGGTGAGCCCGTTACCCTGTATCAAGGTTGGGGACATACGAGGCACTATCCGTCAAAAAACGCAAGAGGCACTCGATTTTGAAAATGCGGGAGATTTTCAAAGGGCAAAACAGATATTGAGTGGCTCAAACCATTGGTTGCCCGTTCTGACGCTTGTTATACTTTCTGCAAAGCACAACCAAGAACAATATGCCCTGCGAATTTTGGAAAAGTATCTCAAGGTAAACTGGAATCTGCTTAAAAATTCCAAACAACGAACCACCCGTTCTGCTCTGATACATTTGGGCTACATGTATGGATGGTTACGTATTAAAACCGGTCGATACATTGGTAATTCTGATTTATTATGGGAGAATTTAAAACGTCCTATTGGGGTATCACTATTCTTTATTGAACGCCCCACAACACGCAACCAGTCCATACCTAAACCAGGTGGGTGTTCTGGTGCTGATAAATTGACAAGCTATGCACTTTATAATAACTTGATTGTCGCTTATATGAAGAGCAAAAACTTCAAAGCAACTCGACAAAGACGGAATACAGAGTGTCGCCGATCTGCTACATGGAGGGAGAGTCAAACATTTGAGGAAAAACCTCTGTTGTTTGTTATGAAAAAGCTTTGTCCCTCCAATGATATTGATGAATATTCGATATGGGCGATTAGCAATGCTGAAAGCCTGTTCAAACAAGAACTCAAACCGCCAGATTCGCTACTGAATATTAATTTAATGTTACTGATTGACTCAATCATTCAGCGTGGCGATCAAACGGTCGAGCTACAAAATGCCTTATTGCAAAAACGTCAATTGCTGCGTCGCCTTAGCTTTAAAAACTGGGGCGGAGCCCCAAAAGAATACAAACGTATTGTGGCATCGAGTCTAGTTCGACTGGCAATCAACAATCCGAGTGAAATACCCACTGATATAGACTCTTATTTGAATGAAGAACAGGCGCAAGTGATCGAAGCGATTCGTTTGACGACCGCTATACGTGACGGCGATTCTATTCACTGGTTACGACGTGATGAAATCAAAGCTCAATTGGGAACACGAGCGGACGAGTGGCTAAAAGCAATAAAACTTCCCCCTGAAATTGTTATCGTTAAATTATGGAATGGCTTGTCTGATTATAAATGGATAATGATGATTATCAGTCTCTTAGTGATATTCTTATGGGGGTATTCGCGGGCAGGCAGAGCAAAGGAGCGTAAGATATTATTTACCTCGTTTTACAAAACTGAAGCAGATAAAGGAGAGAAATAAAGTATGAGTTTGTTTTTTGCAGGCATTATTTTATTGTTTTTTTGGTTATCGCGTAGCAGCCAGCCGCTGAGCCGATCACCAGGCATTGTTGTGGCACTGTTACTTTACGGCATACCCGCTCTGTTTTTTCTCTACTGGACGCTAGGCGCACCAGAAAATGCGACGCGCTTGCGCGTTGCCTTATTGGGTATCGGATTTATGGGTGAAGATTTAACACTCAAAGTTGGCGGAGATCGGGAAAATCATCACATTTGGGAAGATGACTTACCGGGTAAGGCGGCCAATAATTCTATTACTGTGGGAAAGCTAGAATTGCATCCTGGCAGCAGTATCAGCCTTCAAGGCCCCAAAGCCGAACCTAAACCAGTCGGCATATTAGGGTTTAGAGGCCCAGATAAATCATTCGTATTGCCCAACGCAATCGAGCTGAAACATGGAGACAAAATACACTTTGATGGCCAGATATGGCAAGTCGGTTTTGAAAAATATTTATTCAGGCCGCCGAAAATTTATTTTTACAATCAAGGACAAACCAATCAGTTGCCACTACATTTCTCAAAAATTCCCATCCTTGACTGGGAATTACCTATTTGGCGAGATTTTCCAGTCACATTAAAGACTTATCCTTTAGATAAAATCCTGCAAGTCGGTCAAGCGGATACTTCGGCTCAACTATCGGATAGTTTAAGTGGATTTTTTTTCCGTCATCAAAATAAACTTTTCATAGCCGCTTTAAGAGGTGACATTTTTTTAGAACGTGCGGGTCACTATATTTCTAATAACCCTCAGTGGGAGATACCAGCGGGAACGCGGCTTCATGTCTTGGGATTACCGCGCTGGCGGGGTATAAAAGAGACTGCCGGTGGTGTACGGGACCTGCGTAGTTTTCGGGTTTATCCTGATGAACGGAGCCTGATGCTGGTTTACGACACACCAGAAATCTATAGTCTGGCACAAAAAGAGCTCCTAAAGTTACGCATGGATACAGAAGAATTAGAAGTATTCCGTATCAATCTCGCTATGGGTGACTGGGATATTACTGATAAATATATTCACTTCACTCAACTTTCATTATTAGTCGGCAGCGAAGCCTTTGCGATTTTGGAATTGCCTAAAACTTGGTTGGAGGGCTTTCAAGAGTCGCAAGAACCCTGGGTGCTGACGGCACCGGGCGGACAACAGAAAATCACCAATGGTGAGCCCGCTTGGCTTGGTGAACACAATCTAGCAGCCATTCAAATTGACCTATTAAAACCACCCGTCTTATTGGCTTTTTTGACACTGCTGCTCGTTCTAGCCAAAACGCTGTTAGCCGTCTCTCTCCGCCTTTCCGCTTTACACTTGATAGTGGCGGGGGCTATTGAATTTTTTGTCCTGTTTCGTGTACTACTTGGCTATCGTGTTTGGATCATGCCCCCCTTTGAAGAGGAAGCCATGAAATTGGCACTGATCGCATGGGCTTTTTTACCTTGGGCTTTTCTATATGCGTCGCAGCCCTCTTTCAATCCATGGCGTTGGCTACCCGCCTTTTTTGGCTTACTGTTTTCTGCCATTTGGTGTTATCAAATAATGGGAGGCGGGCTTAAATCCTTAGTCTGGGTTGGGATTCACGTCGGGGTTCTAGGGTTCCCTTTTTTAGTGCGATGGATTTTTCGAGATCAAAGCCGCCCCAAAAATCGTCGAAACGCTTGGCAGATACCTCGCTTTAATTTTAATCGCCAGCCCTGGGTTTCACGAATACTCACCTGGGTTGGTATTTGGTGGAACAGCATCAATCCTTGGACGAAGTGGGCTTTTGGATTGTTCATTCTTCGCATTTTCTTCTTGTTTCTTGGTTGGCGCGAAAGCTTATCCCTCGGTGGGACACGTATGTCTTTAAGTATTATACATATTCCCCTCGCCTTACTCATCGAAGCGGGATATTTGGTTTGGCTCTGGCGCAAACTTGAACAAAGGGATTTTTCACCGTTTAGTGATTTGTGGTCGCCATTCATTTTCATTGGCTTATTTCTTTGGTTTTTTCCAGGCGTAGTAACAAGTGATTTTGGCCTTTTTCTTTTAAATTACCCTCTTTTTGTCATCATATCTGCTTTGCTCGTCTTGTCAAAATTAATAGAGGACTCTCAAAGGAGTAAAGGTTACAAACGTTTTCTAGGTGTTTGTTTCTTTATTTTGTTGATCATTTTTGTACCAAAATTGCCTTTAACACTCTTAAATTTTGCAGTTGATATAGAATCGAAGTCTGACCGCAATTATTTGCGCTTTTTGCAATTGGCTTATCCTGAAAAATTGAAAGAAATTGCGACAAGAAACAGTGAGGATTTGGTACAAATGATCCGTATCATGGATATTTATACCTCAGGACCATGGGGAGGGCGCGGTTATACTGAATCCGAACTGAGCCTCAAAAGCACGGCATTGCGTGAACATACGCTTGGGATATTTGTTGCTGGAGAATGGGGCAGCTTGGGAGTGATTGGTCTGATGTTTATTTATATGGTCATCGCCTTTGTCGGTTATAGGCTATTACCCTGGCGTCCCTGGTATCAAAACGCACTGGGCAGGACTTCCCAATCAACAGACATCCTTACGGCAGTCGTTGGCTTAACCGGTTTGACTTTTGCCTTTGCGAGTATCTATATCATACTCGCCAGTTATGAATTCGTTTTGTTTACGGGTAAAAATCTCTATCTGTTCGGCCTGGATTCGGGCGCAGATATTATCGAATCCCTTGTTTTACTGTTAATCATCGCTGTTGGTGTCGCAATCATCAGAGATAAGGAGACCGCCTCATGGTAGAACGATTACTGTTAATTTCACTACTTTTGATACTACCGTTATTGTTATTGTTCTGTTCGGGAAATAAAACAGAATACACTTATTACTCCCCTCAAGCTTACGTCAACAATGTTAACAAATTGATTAAGCGGGGAAGTTTAAAAGCCAATTGCATGGCTCAACATCCTGAAATTGAAACCCATTTTCAGAATGAGTCTGAGCAGGAGTGGTACGAGGAAAGTTATTTGCGTGCCGATATAGAAAGGTTCAACCGTTCGCCTGAAAATTATGGATGGACTTTCTATCTTGATGCCAATTGTGAGCTACAAAAGATACATCCATCCATACGTAATTTCAAATTACCGTTTGCTGGAAACACCGGTTGGAAAGGCGATATTTTTTATGACGGCAACAGTGCCAAAATAGCATTGCATTCTGCACAACGTATCATCGCTTTATCCAAGGTATCTGATTCAATCATTCATAAGGAGAGCAGGGTCGGTTCATCCCAAAACCTGAATGCCAATAGCTTGTTACTCACTTTTAGTGGTGGCAGAATGCAGCCTGCCGCTCGTTTTTATTATGTTGGGGACAAGTTCGTTATCAATAACAGGCCTAATAGCGGCATAGTCCGTCTCATGGGCAATAAAATACCAAGCGGTCGACATGCTTGGCTGGAAACCGGAGATTGGTTATATCTGGAGTCGCCTAAACCTAAACCCGTCAATGAAACCTTTATTTTCAGTGCTGGAGAAACCCGTCCCATTGTCACAGCCATCCGTCAACAAAACGATAAAGCGCGACGCTTTTATCCAGAAGATGCCATGTTGGGATGGTATGGGACGGGTGGAAAATTAGTCAGCTTTTTTCAAGTCTTGGTACAACGCATTAATCGGATATTCGATTATTTGCCTGAAGCAAAAGCCAAATGGCTGAGCGATTTTGATATTCAACTCACTTTGCGTCAAGATTTACAAAAACAGCTCAACACAGCGTTTCATAAACAGTGCAATCGAATCAGTAAGAATGTCAAATCTGGCAGACCTTTTCCGGCTGGCATAACAGTGATGGATGGTAAAAGTGGTAACATTTTAGCCATGTCAACTTACCCATGGCCTGAAGATATTCCCGAAGACATAGAAGCCAGACAACGGCGCAAATGGCTCCGCAATCAAAATTTGGTACGCCACCCCATCGGTTCGATCTCTAAACCTTTTTTTTATGCGGCCATCATGGAGACTTATCCACCGCTGCTTAAATTGCAGATCGCAGGTTATCATGCAAACTCTAAACACAAACAACTGCTTCAGTGTACTTTAGGAGCGGGTTATGAAACCCACAGTATGCTGCCACCTGTGAAGAATCAGAAAAGGAGGCGTTTAGATATTGTAACGGCCTTGGCACGTTCTTCTAATAAGTACACTATAGAATTGGCGACCTTGGCACTGGCAGCCGATAGGGCAAGAAATCTGTCAGGCAGCAAGATTCAGGATTGGATACCGAAGGCAGCTAAAAAATATAAGTGGCCTAGTAAAATATGGATTCGAGGTCAGAAGTTGCCCTATGCGCCAGATTTGACGGCTTACATGCCCAACTGTAATAGCTTTACAACTCCTTTTGAACAAATTAAGTTTCGTGAGTCATTAGGAAAATTGACTGGGGTTTCTACTTACCTTGGCGAGGACGTTTTTCAGCAAAGTGACAATTCTAATCTTGATGATATTCTTCATACCCGTCAATACGATATGCGCCTTTGGAGTCCTTTGATCAGCCACCTGACTCAGGGAATTGATAATAAGAACCGATGGAAGGTACGTTCTGATTTTAAAGGCGTTTCTCCAGAGCGCGTGAATTTGGCCTTTAATCAGATCACAGGCATTCGTGATTACATCACACTATTGCTTGGCGGGGGAACGGGTGTTTGGACTAATATTCAAATAGCAGAAGCGATGTCTCGCTTAGTCACAGGTCGTCAAGTGAATGCGACCTTGGTTTCGGATATTGAGCAGGGCACGACGGGAACACTGGGCAATCATCAACAATTCGCATTGCTAGATTTAAAAGCTGAAGTACGTGAGCAAGTTTTACGTGGAACCGAACAAGTTGTTAAATCTGGTGCTGGTACGGCTAGGAGATTAAGGGGAAGTTTGAAAACTTTAGAAAAACGTTATCCTAAAGATAGGGTGTTTTTGTTTTCAAAGACAGGCTCAGCGACTTTGGAATTATATGTCCCTCGCGCATCTGGCAAGGCACTAGAAATATTGGTCACGAAATCCTTTCTGGTCGTCAAAAACAATGAATTGTTTCTTAGGGTGGATGGGCAAGAACTCCGCTATCCGTCAAAGGCATTCAATAAGGGTTTGTTGAAACTGTTGCGGGATAACCGTGCTTTTCCCCAAACAGCAAAACGTCGAAACATGGCAGCTACCCTTAGAGAAGTATTTTATCGTTTTATAAACAATATCAATAATTTATATTGGGCCGACCGTACTAGCTTACCCGAAGAAATAGACAGTCCCTTATATTTGTTAGGGGATAAACTGAGAGTGAATAAAAGCAATCAGCTTTTTAAAAGTAATAAGGTAAAGAGTAAAGGGGCAAATTATGTATTCTCCTTGGTCAAAGTACCCAAAAAAGTCATGGGTGATGCCAAACGCCCGCCCACAGTCAAAGAGATTGAGCATCCTGAGACAAAAGTGATCACGATTGCTTTACACTTGGAAATGGGAGAGACTAGCCGTCGCGCTGTTATGGTTGTTAAGGAGTTGTTAAAAGAAATACATTTTTTAGATTATTAAGAAAAGGAGTCCAAGATTTATCTTGGACGTCTAAATCCTATTTCTTCAAGAAATAGGATTTTTAAATTATGAAAATAGAACAATCAGCCCGTAATCATCAAACCCAATATTCTGAACAACAACGTAAATTATTGGGTATTCATTACGCTATTTTCAGATTGAACAATTTGAATCCGCTTTGCCAACCATGAATCAATCTGTGTGGACATTTCACGCACCTAAAGAATATCAACTCATTGAAAAACTGAAAAAGAATGCACTTTGCACTTTAGCCGATATCAGTCAAAAAATC
This sequence comes from Candidatus Thiomargarita nelsonii, assembly GCA_000785145.2. Lineage (GTDB taxonomy): Bacteria > Pseudomonadota > Gammaproteobacteria > Beggiatoales > Beggiatoaceae > Thiomargarita > Thiomargarita nelsonii_B. Next base: position 130 of record JSZA02000080.1, on the reverse strand, counting down.
AGTGTTGGGCTCAAAACGACGGCTGATAAAGTTTTCATTAAGCCTATGACACTTGATTTTATTAATCATCTCCATTTAGAATCAACGGTGGTTTTTCCGCTTTTGGAAAGCCATAATGTTTTTAAATGGC
>JSZA02000088.1 GCA_000785145.2 Candidatus Thiomargarita nelsonii | reverse complement strand
TGGTGGGTTGGGCGTCCCGCCACTTCGTTGCGCGGGCAACCACAAGGGATTGCCCCTACCCACCCTACATAATATCTCCAGCTTTTCTCGTTCCCACGCTCTGCGTGGGAATGCCTGTAGCGACGCTCTGCGTCGCGTGTTTTTAATTTCCCAAGCTAATGCCCACGCGATGTGCGGTTTCTATCCACGAATGATCAAGAGGGATAGTTTTGCGTTTGCCAACGACATCTTCTAATGGCACCGCTTCTACCTGATCTCCCCGGAGGGCTGCCATGACGCCATAGTTTTCATCGTGAATCATAGATAAACAGGCGGTACCCAATTGAGTCGCTAATAAACGATCAACCGGCGATGGGCTTCCACCACGTTGCAGGTGTCCTAAAATCGTAACCCGTGATTCTAAACCTGTCAGACTTTCAAGTTGTTTGGTGAGAGATAAAATATTGTCCGTTTGCTGTGTTTTTAACTCTGTTAACAAGGCTTTAGCCTCTTTTTTATCCGTTTTTGTTTCGGCGGATTCCTTTGTTTGCAGTGCCGTCTGCATAACGGCGGCATCTTCTTTTGACATGGCACCTTCGGCAACTGCAACAATGCTAAAGTTTTTCCCATGACGACTGCGTTGACGAATGGCATCCGCAACCACATCAATATCGTAGGGCATTTCAGGAATCAAGATAACATTGGCACCCCCAGCAATACCTGATCCCAAAGCTAACCAGCCCGCATTATGTCCCATAATGCCTACGACAACGATACGATGATGACTGTGGGCGGTACTGTGTAAACGATCAATGGCTTCGGTAGCGATACCCTTTGCAGTATCAAAACCAATGCTAGTATCTGTCATAGCTAGATCGTTATCAATCGTTTTGGGAAGGGTGATGATATTCAAATCTTTTTGTAGCAAACGATAAGCATTTTTATGAGTACCACCACCCCCTATACAGACCAATACGTCCAAATGATTTTTATGATAGGTATCAACCATCGTATCTGTCATGTCCAAGACTTTGCCCCCAACTGGCATACGATGGGGTTTATCACGACTGGTCCCCAAAAGTGTGCCGCCGATGGTTAAAATACCGGACAGTGCTGCTTCATCCAAGCGCATTGTGCGGTTTTCCATTAAGCCGCGATATCCATCACGAAATCCAATCACTTGTATGCCAGAAGAACTCATGGCCATTTTGCCAATCGCTCGAATGGCGGCATTAAGCCCTGGGCTATCACCGCCTGCGGTTAAGATACCAACGGATTTTGCCATGTTAAAATTATCTCCTTAGTAGAGGAGCCCAAACTTTAGTTTGGACATCCTATAGGGTTACATCGAAGCCTGATAAGCACGATAAAGCTTCATCACCTTGTTGACATAATTTTTTGTTTCTCGATAGGGTGGAATTTGATTGTTGTAGCGCTTGACAGCATTTTCACCGGCATTATAGGCGGCTAAAGTCAATTCTATGTTATTATCAAACAATTTCAATAAGTGGCGTAAATAGCGTGCGCCACCGTAAACATTAGCACTTGCATCAGTGCGTTTTTTGACACCAAAGCGTTTGGCTGTTCCAGGCATTAATTGCATTAAACCGACTGCACCTTTAGGTGAAACCGCTTTAGGATTGTAAGCCGATTCAATTTGAATGACGGCACGTAACAGTGCTGGCTCTAAGCCAATGCTAGTTGCAACCTCTTGTATCAAGGTTTTATACTTAAACTTGCGTTGTGTGGGAATGCGAGCCAAAAACGATGGCACTTTAATGCCGCCTTGTAAAATCAGTTTATAGCGTGAATTTTTGGGTTTATCGGTCAGATGGATAATGCCTTTTGAATCCACAAATTTGTAAATTTTAGGGCTGACAGTTGCTTGAGCCGTCGAGTGTATCTTGATATTAGGGCGCGGATTGTCCGTATAAACGCGCACACCATTGCTATCAAGGTAGCTATAAATTTCAGCATTGAGTGTTGGACTGGCTACTAACAGTAGCACAATTAGACTGTTGTTCACAATATGACGTTTTTTCATTTTTATACAAGCAAAGGAGATTTATGCTTTCCTATATTAGTAACACTTTTCGTGAATTTATCAAATTAGAATCAGCCAGCAGTATTTTATTATTACTGGGGGCTGTGTTAGCTTTGCTCATGAGCAATTCTGACTGGGCGCATTTCTACGGGAGTCTGTTACATACTCATGGCAGCATTCTCAATATCGAAATCAAACCAGTCGAGTTTTGGGTTAATGATGGCTTAATGGCCATCTTTTTTCTGCTCGTTGGTTTGGAATTGAAACGTGAGATGCTTGAAGGTGAGCTATCTAATTTGTCTCAAATCGCTTTACCGACGATTGCAGCGGTGGGTGGCATGGCGGTGCCTGCACTCATTTATGTCGTTTTCAATTGGAATGATCCAACAACAATGAATGGTTGGGCAATCCCTTCTGCCACAGATATTGCTTTTTCATTGGGTATTTTGGCATTATTGGGCAGTCGCGTCCCCCTGTCTTTAAAACTGTTTTTAATGGCACTGGCGATTATTGATGATTTAGGGGCCATTGTTATTATTGCACTGTTTTATTCGGGGGATTTGCACTTGTCTTACTTAGCCTTCGCAGCTATCACATTAGCGGTGCCGGTGATTTTGTTCCACTGGAAAGGGATAACAAGTCTCACGGTTTACTTAATTGTTGGCCTCCTGTTGTGGTTTTTTGTCCTCAAATCTGGGATACATGCCACCCTCGCTGGTGTTGCTCTTGCATTTTTTATTCCAAATGTTAAAGATAGTCATGGTCACAGTCCGTTACATCGCCTTGAAAAGGGTTTACATCCTTGGGTTGCTTTCGGTATTTTACCGATATTTGCGTTTGCTAATGCGGGGGTGTCTTTTGAGGGGATGACATTGAGTGTGCTTTGGGAGCCTGTACCTTTGGGCATTGTGCTGGGCTTATTTTTGGGTAAACAATTGGGCGTGTTTGGGTTTACTTGGTTGATAATTAAATTGGGATTTGCAGAATTGCCGGATCGAGCGACTTGGCTAACCCTTTATGGGGTTTCTATTTTGTGTGGTGTTGGATTTACCATGAGTTTGTTTATTGGTGGATTGGCGTTTACTGAGCCAGCGTATATGAATCAAGTACGTCTTGGTGTTTTAGTGGGATCATTTGTCGCTGCGATTGTGGGTTATTTGATTTTGCTTATGGCGACGGCTGGGACTATTCCTGAGGATGAGTGAGGTAAACCGTGGGCAAAAGCTTGTTTTGTCCACGGTGTCGAATTTTCGACCTGATATAACACTAAGGAACGTGCATAAAACAACTAGGGCAACCATAAAGGATTGCCCCTACATTAACCGTGATTTTTTGTAGGGGCAATGCCCTAGTGGTTGCCCTAAAGTTGAGCAAGTTATTTTATGCGCGTTCCTAAGTAATTGGAATTGGTGGATGCAATGGCGTATGAAAATTTTTCGATAGAACAAATAGAGAGTGATTTTTCTATTAAAATTCAAGATGTGCATAATTTATTTGGTTCTGTTGAACCTGTTGAACCCTCTAAAAGCTTAGTTTCTTTATTAGAAGACTTTGTTCCTTTAGGGAGTGCTATCGGTACTGAAAAAGCGCGTTCTGAGTTTATTATCGCTCCCATTTTAGCTGAAGTCAAAAAATTGACAGGAGTCAGCTTATTTTCGGGCACTAAATTTGAGGTTGATAAAGAGAAAGGATTAAATGGTTTTTGCGATTTTATGTTTAGCCTTTCAAGTAGCCAATTAACATTATCTGCTCCTGTGATAGCCATCGTAGAAGCTAAAAATGAAAATATCAATTCTGGATTTGGTCAGTGTATGGCAGAAATGGTAGCGGCTCAAATATATAATAATAAAAAGAAAACGATTGTTGATTCGGTGTATGGTTGTGTGACGACTGGTAGTGTCTGGCGATTTTTGACACTTTCAAATAATACGATTTATTTAGATAGTATTGAATATTATTTAGATCAACTTTCTAAAATATTAGGTATTTTTATAGCAGATTTAAAGCCAAAAGCATAACCAAGCCCAAGATAAATCTTGGACTCCTAGCAGAATTTGTTGGTTATGTAAGATCGATAGAGGGTTCAATTATCATGTTCAAACCTTATGCAAAGGCTCAAACTATGCGTCTGCTTTTACTGATAGCAACCGTTATCGCCGTACTTGGTTTTATTCTGGTTATTGGAGGTTTGCTAGCTGCACCGAATCCGCAGATTTGTGGTGATCCACCAGAAGATTTAAGTGCAGTGTCGATTTACCCTGAAAATGGCCCTCCGATTGCGGGGTGGTTTATTCAGGGTAAACAACAGCAGGGAGGGGTTTTATTGCTTCACAGTATTCGCTCTAATCGCCGCGAAATGATAGGGCGTGCTCGTTTTCTACGTGATGCTGGCTATACCGTTCTAATGATTGACATGCAGGCTCATGGCGAAACGCCTGGTACAAATATTACGTTTGGTTATCTTGAATCACGCGACGTCCATAATGCAATCAATTATCTGCGTTCGCGTATTCCCAATCAACCAATTGGGGTCATTGGTGTGTCATTAGGTGGTGCGGCTGCTTTGCTTGGGAAAGAGCCCATTAACGCTGATGCTGTGGTCTTAGAGGCAGTTTATAGTGATATCAAGCGTGCGCTGGAAAATCGCTTAGTTATTCGTTTTGGGGCATACGGGAAGTATTTGGCACCTTTGTTAGTCTGGCAAATTCAACCCCGGTTAAATATCTCGACAGAAAAGTTGGCACCAGTGTCGGCTATTTCCAGGCTCAAGAGTCCAGTGATGATTGTTACTGGTAGCGATGATCAGCATACTGTACTTGCTGAGTCGAAGGCACTTTTCACAGAGGCTTCTGAGCCAAAGTATTTCTGGGTATTAGAAGGTGCTATTCATGAAAACTTACACCAGTATTCTCCAAAAGAGTACGAACGGAGAATTTTGGCGTTTTTTCAAAAGTATCTGCGATCGTCCAAGATAAATCTTGGACTCCTAGCAAAATCCTTCGAGGAGAAAGCGAGTTGAGTGAAAATATTCCAGTGACTAAAGGAATTCATCATGTCGGATTGACGGTATCTGATTTAGAAGGCTCTGCCAATTTTTTCAAAGCACTTTTGGGTTGGAGCGAAGTCCGTCGTGATCCAGATTATCCGGCCATTTTTGTATCAGATGGGAAAATAATGATTACGCTTTGGGGTGTTAAATCAGAGGAGCCCGTTGAATTTAATAAAAATCAAAATGTTGGATTACATCACTTAGCGCTTCAAGTTGAAAGCATGGAAGAACTTGATAATATCCAAAGCAAATTGAGTAACTCCAATATTAAATTTGAGTTTCATCCAGAACCGCTCAGAGGTGGTCCAGCAAAGCATATGATGTGTTATGAGCCAAGTGGTATCAGGGTGGAACATAAGGCGTATGAAAAATCCTATTTCTTTAAGAAATAGGATTTTTAACAGGCAGAGCGTTGTTACAGGCATTCCTTTGATCGACCGGTTTATCAATGAGTTCAAAATGGATGAGAATATCAATAGCCTTTAATGAATGTCTTGTATCAGATAAAAGCTCAAACTCTTTTCTTGAACTGACATGAGAACTGTATTTTTCTTTAGTTTCAAATAAAGAGTTTTGTATGAATTGGGGTGAATGATTTTGGCTTACATAGTCTCCCATCTCTTTTAAACCCTTCACAAATCGTTTGATAATGTTGAAAATGGCCTCTGAGCTATTATCAATACCAATAAATTTTCTTCCGAGTTGATCAGCTACATCTAGGGTTGTTCCAGAACCCGCAAAACAATCCAAAACAATATCTCCTTTATTTGAGGAAGCTTTAATAATTCTTTCTAATAAGTAAGGGTTCTTTTCTGTTGGGTATCCAGTCATTTTAATATTCTGATTGAGGGAATCCTGAACATCCATCCAAATATCTTGTACAGGTATACCTTTATCGCTATCAAAGTAGACTTTTCGTCTCGGATTACCATTAGCAGACCAGTAAATATCTCCAGCATTATCTAATTCTGTTAATTTAGCTATTGTGTATTGCCAATGTTTTCCAGGTGGTGGCAGCATACCCTTCCATTCTTTCCCAGTTTCACCATTACGAGTGCCAGGGGCATGAATCGGAACTTTTTTGTATCGCTTACCGCTAGTTTCATCGATACACGGATACTCCTTCCTCATTTTTTCTTCTGACCAAGGTTCTGTTGCACGATGCCAAATAAAATTGTCTGTTTTTGAATAAAAGACAATGTAATCTGAAATATTCCCGTATGTTTTTCGAGTGTAATTTTTATTGCTACATTTTTTTCTAGTTATAAACCCCCGAAAATTTTTAGCTCCAAATATTTCATCCATCAGCACCTTAATCTGAAATATCATATTTCCGTCTAAGTGCATATAAATAGAGCCATCATCAGAAAGTAACTCTCTCATGATAATTAGCCTTCGCCTCATAAATTCTAAATAATGGCTGCCAATCAAGTCATCTTTGTATGAACTTTTTTGATTCCGAGACTGAAAAATACTATTTGTGCCATAGGGAGGATCTATGTATATAAGTTTTATTTTTTCTTTAAGGTTAGAAATCAGGTATCTTAAAACATCTAAATTATCACCAAATAAAACTTTATTTTTGCATCCCTTATTAAATAGAGACTCATATTTAAATTCATTTGGAGTCTCCACAATTTCTTGAGCTGGTAGTTTTTCGGGATATGAAATCTCATAAGAATAATCACCATCATAGATTTCATTAGATACAATGTGCGAATCTTCTTTCCACTTGTGTTTGCTGATTCCAGTAGCCATTATTTCACCAACCATTCTTTGGTAATACGCTCGACTATCATTCTTAAAGTGACAACCATCACATTATCTGAACTTTCTTCTAAATAACTGTAATCATCCCACATTGAACCGAGCAACAACCCTGGTCCATCATTAACAAAGATTACTTTTGTATTCATGTTTTTCTTTGACGAATATTCTAAAATTTCTCTGGCGGCGTGGGAATAAGCTCCAGTTCGATCATCTTCTTGTGCGCCACCTCGATCTGAATCATATCTAGCAAATCCTACTGCTAAGATTTCATCACCATTCTTAATGATGAAATCAGCAGGTCTGTCATGTTTTGTATAATTCTCAAATATCTCACCAAGTAAAATATCTCTACCGGCTCGCTCTGGCCCTGATATATCAAACTCAGGAAACCTATTCCTAAGTAACTCAAACATTCGCTCCGTCAGGTCATAGCCTTTTTGGCCACGATCCTTATATTCCCATAGGATAGCACATAGAGCTTCATCGGGCATTGGCCTACTTACAAATGCTTTTTGAACTTCAACTATAGGCCGAAATCCCTTTCCAAATTCATCGCAAATCCACTGCGCTTTAGTTTTCTTTTTTAGCATTTCAACAGGCGTGGAAGGGCTTACATACTTTCGAAAGACTCTGGCCAGTTGTATTCTCATCCATGGCTGTGTTATTTCAGCAGTTTGCATGAAAAGCCTACTTGAACTTTCTGATGATTTTAGAAGTTGTCCAAACAATTCTAGCACTGGTTTATATAAATTACATGCGTCAACTAGAATATCGGGATAAAACTCTCCCGTCACAAGTGTTATCCAATTTGCAGCATCGTCTTTATACTCTCTAAATTTCGATGTTTTTTTCATTCTTTATCCTGATTATGTTTTTTAGGCTCTAATAGTCAACAATTTATTTAACTTATTTGTTGATACTTAAATATTGCTGAATATATTTACCAAATAGTTTCCAATAAGTCAATCTTTTTTCACCTTTTTAGCGGTCTAATATACCCATAAAAATTATTAATTAATTGTTTTATAAACATAATATAACCCACCAACTTTATAATATCCAAAGCAAATTGAGCAATTCCAATATTAAATTTGAGTTTCAACCAGAGCCGCTTAGAGGTGGCCGCATATGATGTGTTATGAGCCAAGTGGTATCAGGGTGGAGTTTATTTGTGTGCCGTAAAAGGTGAACATAAGGCGTATGAAAAATCCTATTTATTAAAGAAATAGGATTTTTTTTTAATTTTAAATTTTGAATGAATCTTCAATCCATAAACCTAACTTTCTTCGAGATCACGATACCATTTCTCGCTTCAATCGAGCAATAATGCCGAGAAAATGGTGGCACACCTATAAAAGTAACTGCAAGCCAATCAATGTGTTCTTCTTTACGAACAAACCAATTCGTATGCCGCTGATCTGATCCAGCGGCCCGCTCAAGAATTCCATCAGTTTTATCTCCAACTGCAATAGAATCACAAAATTGTGTCGCTTTAGACTTAGCGGAAGTCTCCAAATAGTCTGAAAAACCTATCAAACCGCCAAAAACAATAATTATTGCAGCAATCACCTTAATCAACTGCTTGATAATTTTTTTTAGGAAAGAAGCCATAGAACCGTATTTTTTTATAACGCCTGCATCAGCGGCAGCCAAAAGCATTTGTTATGAGTTGATGCCAATTTCTACTAACTCTACTCGTAATTTGTTTATATCAATTTCTGGATTCAATTTCATTGCAAGTTCTTCGTTAAACTGATTTTCAAAGAGTTTATCAATATCTAAAACGTCGAAGTCTCTTTCATAATAGTCAACAGCCCAAGTGTGATAATCCTTTGCTGTCCAGTTAGTTATTTCTGCAAGGTCTATTATCCACTTAACCGTTAGCCCATTTTTCACCCATTTTGATTCATGCAAATACCAGAGACAGGTAGCTAAGTCCATGCTGAAAGCGGGTTCTGTGATAAAAGAACGGTATTCACTTGGGAACTGACTTTTCACGTTTTCTAGATCAGGCATAATGCCATCTTCTGGACTCAAACATTTATACCCAGCAAACTGCCCAGATGACAAAAAAAACCATTCACCACCACTGCCATCTCGAAATGAACCCATTTCTTCTGTATCAGACCATTTTGAATTATAAGAAAAATATCGATACTCCCACTCTGGTTGAATAATAGCATCAGCAAGAGCGAGTGCTTTCATTTTATGACGGAGAGGCTCAATGTTAGGCGATTCTTTCAATTTTATGTTTATTTCTGATATAGCCTAGCTGAAACAACTCTAGCGCAATGTTTTTTAGCCTTGATGTTTCTTTTGCTGTTTTATTGGATTTTTTCAACAATTCCTCATAATCAAGCATCATTTTTTTTATCTTTTGTTCTTTCTTTCTACAGTCAATGCATTTAACGCAGTCAGCATCTATATAAAACCCTAGTGTTTCATACCAATATTTTTGCTCTGCGGCAAAGAAAATGAACTGCCTATTGCATTGCGTACATTGTCGTTCCATATCTACATATAGCTTTTTTGGGTATATGGAATAATTTTGCCTTTCAATGTCGGCCTTTATGGCGGATTCCGGAAAGAACGACTCTCTTCTGTACCCCCAATATGCCTGTTTTATCTGTTCAATACTAAACGTATTACCAGAAATAGTTGGTTTATCCCCATATCGCGGATGGCAGACATATTGCTTGCCCATTGTTTTTCGTTTTCGCGCCTAATGTCGCAAATTGCCGTCCGAGTAAATTTGCCTTGTTAGGTGTTGTTTGACTATTGCTTCAATTCATGACAGCTCATGACTAACTTCCGTAGATTCTTCAATTTTTTTGGTTTATGCTCGGCCCAAATTATTTCAGCCCCGTCTTCCAGTTCTTCGTAGATAGGAAGTAACTCGGTGATACCTTCAAATACCCACTGCACTGGAACTCCTTTGGGGCCTCCTTTGTATGGTTTTGTATCCAATTTAGCAACCTCAACAACTTTGTTATAAGCCTCGTCTAGGTTACTGGCTTTGACAATGATGGTGTTTTCCCAAGATAAAAATTTCTTTTCCAAATCATCGTTATCTTGGCTTTCCAGCTCGATGAATCGGATCAGGTATGATCCAACATACCATCCGACTGGAGAGATATTTTTGTCGTACATCCTACCTTCCTCAATGTCTTGATAAAACCGTTCAAAGCAAGCGTAGGGTGCGTCCCACGCACCTTTTAAATCTGCTGTATGGATGTTTATTTGTGCGGAGTACGCACCCTACGCTCGCTAAAAATAACATTTTTGGTATTGCTAATATCATAACCAAGATTAACGGGTATTTGCACAACCGGGTGAACTATCCATCGATACCATTGTGGGATGTAAAAAGCGGCGAAATGATACTTGTTAAAATAGTACAACAGAAACAAAAACGGCAAGACGAGAATATCCCACCATCCAAATGGCAAAAACAACACATAAAATAAGCCTAATAGTACAATCAATTTTGTTGATATTTTTATGTGACGATAAAGAAAATCATATACTTTAGCAAAATGCTCAATTATAAAATTGAGAGAAAAAATTATTATACGAGACTAGTTTTGGCTCACCATTAGAAAGATTATCCATCACTTTTTTGACAAAACTGGTTTTACCCGCCCCACGATAGCCAGTCACTAAATAGCTACCTGAAGTGTTTTCAGTATTCCGCAAAACTTCTACAAAATCTTGGACATCTTTTTCACGCCCAAAAAAGTCACGGTGCTCGGTGCTTTGGTTGTAGGTTTGATGAACAAAATGGAAATCGGGTAACGGAACTACCCATGTTTTAAATTTAAATTAAAACGGTCTTTTTCTTCGTTTGGGGTCATAATTTTTTGACAGTGCAATTGAGTTGCTGCATATTATGCAACATGCCACAAAAAATAACAACAGGTTAATTAGGGCAATTGGTTTCGAGCATTATTTAGAGTTATCTATCTTGGCGAAATGTAAATAGCTCCTGTTATCAGTATTAAATTAATTTCTACAAAAATGGTTACATGATTTGCAGGATGGCTGAGAATTTTTTACAATGGAATCCAAAATTTATTTTGGACGAGAGATAAAAAAACAATGGAAGCCCGTGTATTTAAACCAGAGTCATACCTCATTGAAAATGAACCTTATTATGAGCCAATTGGCGCAGAAATTGAAATATTTGAAGCCGCCTATCATAATCAATTGCCTGTTTTACTCAAAGGACCAACCGGTTGTGGCAAAACGCGCTTTATGGAACATATCGCTTGGCGCTTAAAACGGCCTTTGATTACCGTTTCTTGTCATGATGATTTAACCGCTTCTGACTTAGTGGGGCGGTTTTTAATTAGCGGTGGTAATACCGTCTGGGTTGATGGACCATTGGCACGGGCGGTGCGACATGGCGGCATTTGTTATTTAGATGAAATTGTGGAGGCTCGCAAAGATACGACTGTCGTTATTCATCCTTTAGCCGATGATCGGCGCGTTTTGCCAATAGAAAAATTAGGTGAATTATTGGTCGGTCCCCCAGAATTTTGTTTAGCCATGTCCTATAATCCCGGCTATCAAAGTGTGCTCAAAGATTTAAAGCAAAGTACTCGTCAACGTTTTGTGGCTTTAGAATTTGATTATCCGGCACCCGATTTAGAGGCTAAAATTGTCCATAATGAAACCGGTATTGAGGGTGGTATCTCAGAAAAATTGGTCAAATTTGCCCAGATGACGCGCAATTTAAAGGGTAATGGTTTAGAAGAAGGGGCGAGTACTCGTTTATTGGTACACGCCGCAAAATTGATAATGTCGGGTGTCAATGCCAATATCGCTTGTCGAAGTGCCATAGCGCAGGCATTGACTGATGATGATGAAATGTTAGCGGCTATTTATGAGTTAAGTGCTTCATTGTTTTAAATCTTTGCACAACAGTCCCCAATTTTCGGCTTTCTGCACCGGCGCCCGTACACGCACGGTATGTCCTGAGCCTGGCGCGATGCTTATATTTTCACCTTGTTGATTTTCAAGATGTTCCAAGGTGAATCGCAGATTGCCTTGGGGGCGTATCAATTCTAAGCTATCTCCTAGCTCAAAATGATTTTTCACGTCAATTTCTAATAATTTCGTTTGTTCGTCATAACCCAAAACTTCTCCCACAAATTGCTGATGGGGGTTGTTTGATGCGTTATAGTTTTGATATTCAGAAGGCAGATGACGGCGATAAAAGCCTTCTGTGTAGCCTCGATTAGCCAATTTGTCTAATTCTAGCATTAAATTTTTGTCAAATGGCTGTGAGGCGCCATCAATCGCTCGGCGATAAACTTGCGCCGTTCGCGCTGCGTAATAATGAGACTTAGTGCGCCCTTCAATTTTGAGTGAATCTATCCCAATTTCGATTAATCGTTTCACATGTTGAACGGCACGTAAATCTTTAGAATTCATAATATAGGTGCCTTGTTCATCTTCAAAAATGGGCATATATTCACCCGGGCGCTGTTTTTCTTCTAACACTTTATATTCCCAACGACAAGCATTTGTACAACTACCTTGATTGGCATCACGATGATTGAGATAACCAGAAAGCAGGCAGCGTCCAGAATAGGCGATACAGAGGGCGCCATGTACAAAAACTTCTAATTCTATATCTGGACAAGCTTGTCTGATTTCGGCGACTTCTTCTAATGATAATTCACGGGATAAAATAATGCGAGATATGCCGACGTTTTGCCAAAATTGTACGGCTGCATAATTCATGGTATTCGCTTGTACGGATAGATGAATCGGCATTTGAGCCCAACGTTCACGTACCATCATAATGAGTCCGGGATCCGCCATAATGAGTGCATCAGGCTGCATTTCTATGATGGGGGTGATGTCATCAATAAAGGTTTTTAATTTGGTATTATGGGGCAAAATATTGCATGCGACAAAAAATTGTTTACCCAGGGCATGTGCCTCATCAATGGCTTGTGCTAGATTGTTCAGTTTGTTAAAGTCATTTTGACGCACTCGTAAACTGTAACGGGGTTGCCCGGCATAAACGGCATCGGCGCCATAGGCAAAAGCGTAGCGCATATTTTTCAGGGTGCCTGCTGGTGAGAGTAATTCTGGTTTTTTCATAGTGTGTTTAACTCCTCAATGCCATCGCCGTTAAGGGCAACCACTAGGGTGTTGCCCCTACGAAAAATCACGGTTTGTAGGGGCAATCCTTTATGGTTGCCCTCTTAACTACTTAATGGCATTGGTTCAATTCCTGCCACAAACATTTCCCACCACTGGCTTTATCAATCGCGGCTAAACGTTGAGCATGATGTTGTAATTCATCTTCAGTGGGTGCCAGCACTGTTAAACGCGCCCGTTCTGAAGAAATGCGTTTGATTGTCGTTTTCTGAGTTTTAACCTTATCATCGAGGGCTAATAAACTGACTTGCCCCCCTGTCATGGTTAAATAGACTTCGGCGAGTATTTCCGCATCAAGCAAGGCACCATGCAATTGACGGTTAGAATTATCGACATTATAGCGTTTGCATAAGGCATCAAGATTGATTTTTTGGCCGGGATGATGATCCCTTGCGATGCTCAAGGTGTCAATAATTTTAGGACAATAATGCTCAAGTGGTTGCCAGCCTTTATTGAGTAATTTCAATTCGTTATTAATAAAACCCACATCAAACTTTGCATTGTGAATAATTAATTCGGCTCCCTCAATAAAGGCGATGAATTCTTCTACAATGTCGGCAAAACGTGGTTTATCTTGGAGAAAATCATTGGTAATGCCGTGGACTGTGATGGCGCCTGCATCAATTTGACGATCTGGTTGTAGATATTCTTGATAACGCTTGTCGGTGATCTGTCGATTTAAAATTTCTATACAACCAATTTCGATAATACGATGACCACCGGTAGGGCTGAGACCTGTGGTTTCTGTGTCTAAGGTGATTTGGCGCATGTTTTAATCCATTTTGGAGTCCAAAGCTTTAGCTTTGGACAAGTATATTTTTTTTGAAAAAACAAAGTTTTATTTACGAATTTTTGCAAGCAATCTCAATATTTCCAGATAAAGCCAGACTAGAGTGACAAGTGGTTGCCCTTAACTTAATGGCAGTCCCTTTTTAATTGTACCTCGTCCAAGATAAATCTTGAACTCCTGAGCCGTTAGGAGTCCAAGATTTATCTTGGGCGTCGGCACTTATTTAATAACAAACGCCAAAATCAGCAACACACTCACCAAAGTATGAAGCATAATCGTGTTTTTGATGGCGGGAATTAAGGCGGTGGATTTGTCGTAACACGCATAAAGTGTTTTGATGGCAAACCATCCCAATGGTAAAGCTAATAAGCTAAGAAGGCTAAATAAAGGTAAGCTGTTGTATATGACACCTAATACGATTACGATGAAGCATAGCCCTATTAATAGAGTATAAATGGAACGAGCGCGTACTTTTCCTAAGCGAACGATGAGTGTGTTTTTACCAGCTTCCTTGTCTGCGGCATAGTCTGGAAATTCATTGATATATAAAATCGCCGCGACTAAAATGGCAAGTGGTAAGGCTGCTATGACGGCAACCAGTGTCAGCGTTTGTGTTTGTACATAGTAGGCACCTAATACTGCCAATATGCCAAAATTTAAGCCAACCAATATTTCGCCTAAGCCGCGACTTTGAAATGAAAAGGGAGGCGCGGAGTAAAAATAGCCTGATAAGACTCCTATGAGCCCTATCCATAAGAGTGCTAAACCTCGTGCCCAAATTAAAAATAAGCCGATGCTCACCGCCATTATGAGTAATAATATGCCATAACGGTAAATTTCTGCGGCTGAAAAAATCCCTTTTTGGATCATTCGGCTGCCGCCGGCAAAGGGAGTGAGTGGTGTTTCATTGAATTCATCGCTTTTATTGAGATGATCAAAGTAATCGTTGAGCACATTGATGCCCGCATGAATGAGAATGCCTGCCAATAGTGATAGGCAAAAATAGAATGGCAAAAAGACTTTCTGCGAGTGCCACGCGATAGCAGTACCTAATACGATTGGCAAAATAATGACGGTAAAAAATTGCGGGCGGGTTGCCATGATCCAAGTTGTCAGAGTTTTTTGAGTCATTTTAATTTTTTTTTTTAGGAGTCCAAGATTTATCTTGGACATCAAGGCAATAATCTACGAAATCCATGCCACAATACAATTATCGTAAAAATGAGATTGCGTAAAAAAATCGCTGTGAAAGAGATAGGTAGAGGCGATTGTTGACAAGAGGCGAGCCGTTGACCGAGTTTTTCCATCCATTTGCGATGCCTTGGAAATTCCCATAAATTATCAAGCCATTGCTGAGGAATACCTTGTTTGCCGACTTGTGCCCCAATAATGCCGCCTACAATGGCAGCCGTTGTATCCGTATCACCGCCACAGCATAAGATTTCTAGTATAGCATTTTGATAATCGTTTTGATTTTTCAACCAGACATGAATCACTATCGGCACAGTATCATAAATATAACCACTGACTCCTTTTTTGAGTCCAAGCGTTTCGGCAAAATCCGCTGTGGATTGCCCAGAAAGTACACTATCAATGGCCATAATTTTATGATGGCTCTGAGAGTAGCAAATCCAATCCCGGCTGGTAAACCGAGTAACCAAAATCTCAATTTCCAAGCAAAGTGCCTTTTGAAAATTTCAACGTCGCCTTGAGAAGCGATAAGGGATTGTGCCACTAAGCAGGTATGTTCTGTATCGTCAGATACCATACCTTTACCGAAAATAAAATGGTATTGATTGAGGGCGGGGTAGAGTTTGAAAAGTCGTTGTCGGGATAAGCCTTCGTAGCTTAAACCCATTGCGTCGCCGATAGCGGTGCCTAGTAAACTGCCGATGATGGCTTTTTCTTTGTTTTGGATTTTCAATTGATGGGATGGGATGGATAAGTTTTTTAAGGAGTCCAAGATTTATCTTGGGCGCCTCGTCCAAAATTGCAAAAAAAAGGACGCATAAAGCGTCCAATACAGGGGAAAAAAAACTTGTTCATGTCCAAGATAAATCTTGGACTCCTAGCCACTTATGTCAGCGCGTGGATCATAAGGCAATTCTTCGGCCATTTTTTTATAAAACGCTTTTGCAGCACTGCTATTCGCTTTTGGTGTCACCAATTGTAGCACAACATAATGATCACCGGGCGGGTTGCCGGGGAATCCTCGCCCTTTGAGGCGCATTTTTTGTCCAGATTCTGAGCCGGCAGGAATTTTCATTGTGACCTTCCCGCCTAATGTCGGCACCGCCACCGTGCAACCTAATGCCGCTTCCCAAGGCGTGATGGGCAAAGTGAGATAAATATCTCTCTTTTCAGCACGATAAAGACGGTGCGGTTGAAATTCGATTTCCATGTATAGGTCTCTCCCCATACCGGTACTCAAACGAATTTTTTGGCCTTGGATAACGCCTTTGGGTATTTTGACGTTGAGTTTACGTCCCATGCGACCCCTTTCTGCCACTATTCGACTCGTGCCTTGATAGGCTTCTTCAAGACTGATTGCAATTTTAGTCGAATGCTCAGTCGTTTCAAAAGGGCGCTGCTGTGTCGAGTGACCCCCAAAAATATTATCAAAAAAATCACTGAAATCAAATTGAGCACCCCCAGCGTTCCAACCTGGAGGTGGCCGAAATTCCTGACCCGCTTGCCACCCCGTCCCTAATTGATCATAAGCCGCACGTTTTTCTGAATCACTGAGGACTTGGTAAGCTTCTCCAACTTCTTTAAATCGTTGCTCCGCATTACTTTCTTTACTGACATCGGGATGGTATTTGCGGGCTAATTTGCGGTAAGCGCGTTTAATTTCGTCTTGGGTAGCATCACGCGATACGCCTAATGTTTTGTAAAAATCTTGGTATTCCATTTTTTTCCCTCACCTGTTATATAAGCTTTGTTATTTTAGATTTCAAGGTTTAGACATCCAAACTAAAGTTTGGACTCCTATTTTCTATTAGGGTATCATCATGCACTCTTTACAGATCCTTTTGTCAGCTTTTTTTGATATTTGCCGCTTGCGTTTGAGGCCACAAGATTTACCTGCCTCATCAGTTTTATTAGGTTTGATCCTATTGCTTTATCTTGTCGTCACTGGGACATTGTCGCTGATACAATTCCCTATAAATGATGCCATCTTATTGAGTCTCATAGAAATCGGTTTGCTCGTCGTATTGACGAGCAGTTTACTCTATATCACCCATTACGCCACACGGATAACTCAAACTATCACGGCACTGGCTGGTACCAATTCTCTATTAGGCATACTCACTCTCCCACTGGTATTGTGGATCGAATACTATAATGGCGATGCGAGCCTGCCAGTATTGCTGCTTTTGGGTTTGCTCGTGTGGAATTTTGTTATCCATGCCCATATTTTACGCCACGCCTTAGCAGTCTCCTTTTTTATGGGATTCAATTTAACGCTGATTATACATTTATTAAGTTTTTCAATCATAAATCAATTAGTTACACTTACATAGTCAAATGCACATACATATCTTAGGTATTTGTGGCACCTTCATGGCAGGTATTGCCGTGCTTGCCAAGCAACAAGGTCATACAGTGACGGGCTCGGATGCAGCCACTTATCCGCCCATGAGTACACAATTAGAAGCTTTGGGGATTGAATTATTTTCGGGCTATTCTCCAGAAAATTTAAAACCAACCCCGGATTGTGTTGTGATAGGCAATGCTTTATCACGCGGTAATCCTGAAGTTGAAGCCGTCTTAAATCAAGGCTTGCCCTATATTTCTGGTCCCCAATGGTTGGCTGAGCAGGTGTTAGCTAAACGTTGGGTATTGGCAGTCGCCGGAACGCATGGTAAAACAACGACTAGCAGTATGTTGGCTTGGATTTTAGAAAATACCGGCTTATCCGCAGGATTTTTAATCGGTGGCGTGCCAGACAATTTTGGCGTGTCTGCCCGTTTAGGAGATAGTCCATTTTTTGTCGTCGAGGCTGATGAATATGATACGGCTTTTTTTGATAAACGTTCCAAATTTGTGCATTATCGCCCCCGCACTCTCATCTTGAATAATCTCGAATTTGACCACGCCGATATTTTTCCCGATCTCGCCGCCATCCAGCGACAATTTCACCATTTGATACGCACCGTGCCCAGTAATGGGCTGATTATATATAAAAATCAAGAGATGGCACTCGATGAGCTATTGAAACAAGGCTGTTGGACTCGACAAGAGACAATTGGCGATGGCGATTGGTACGCAAAATCCAAAACGCCTGATCATAGTCATTTTGAAATCTGGTATGAAAATAAACCAGTGGGAGAAGTGAAGTGGGATTTAATCGGGCAACATAATGTCCACAATGCTTTAGCCGCGATTGCGGCTGCCCATCATGCTCAAGTGTCGTTAAGCAAGGCTTGTGACGCTTTGGGGACTTTTCGCAATGTCAAGCGACGCTTAGAATTACGGGGCGTGGTTAATGGTGTCAGAGTTTATGATGATTTTGCCCATCATCCCACCGCTATTGCTGCCACGATTGAGGCTTTGCGACAAAAGGTAGGTGAACAAAAGATTATTGCTGTACTTGAGCCACGTTCAAATACTATGCGTATGGGCATCCATAAAAACACGCTGGCTTCCGCTTTAAAGGGGGCAGATGTGGTGGTATTCTATCAACCAGAGGCGCTCAAATGGTCACTGGATAAGGTGGCAAAAGATTTGCCAAATGCGTGGATATTCAATCAAATAGATGCTTTAATTCAAAATGTCGTTGCCAGCGCAAATAGCAACGATCATATTTTGATTATGAGTAATGGTAGCTTTGAGAATATCCATGCTCGTTTATTGACGGCGTTGGCATGATTAGTTTAGCGATGACGGGCGCCTCTGGGGCAGCGTATGGGCTACGCTTGTTAGAGCAATTGATTGTGGCGCAACAACAAATCTATTTGGTCATATCGGCACCGGCACAAATAGTGATTAATATGGAAACGGATATAAAATTAACGTCGCGCCCTACGGAGATGCAAGCCCTCTTAAGCGAACGTTATCAGGCAGTGCCGGGGCAATTACAAGTTTTTGGACGCGAACAATGGACAGCCCCGATAGCCAGTGGCAGTGCCGTACCCAAGGCGATGGTTGTCTGTCCCTGTAGCAGTGCCACTTTGGCGGCGATTGCCAGCGGTTTGAGTCGAAATTTGATTGAAAGAGCCGCCGATGTCGTCTTAAAAGAGCAACGCAAATTGATTTTAGTCCATAGAGAAACGCCCTTGTCAGTGATTCATCTGGAAAATATGTTGCGCTTGGCCAAATTGGGGGCGTTAATTTTGCCCGCCAATCCGGGTTTTTATCATAATCCACAACGCCTTAGCGATTTAGTTGATTTTATGGTGGCCAGAATTCTCGATCATCTGGATATTGAGCATACTTTATTACCCGCTTGGGGTGAGCCTTTGGCATAGGCTCTTGCCGCCTGATCAGCACGTCGCAGGGGCTCACAGATTCCGCCTTGATAATCAAGCCGCGTTTTTTTAGCGCAACCGATAGTGGGCAAAAGGGTATGCACACCTAAACGTCGCGGATGTGCGATACCATGTCCATCAGTGTGACGATTTTGGTGGTGGTTAAAGCTTTTTAATTATCTGTTATGTGACAAAATAGTTTTTTTTTCGGTCCCAGTTTTGTTTTTTAATGAAAACGAGGAAATGAAAATATGGAGTACGAATGGGATGAAAATAAGCGACAAAGTAATCTGGAAAAACACGGATTAGACTTTGTTATAGCATATAAGATGTATGAATCACTTGACAAATTAACAATACCATCCAATTATGCAACTGAACAACGATGGATAGACATTGCACCAGTGGGAGAAGAACTATTGATACTTACACTGGTTTATACTCACAGAGAGGAAAAAGTTCGTGTCATTTCTCTTCGCAAAGCAAGCAGGAAAGAACGGAGACTTTATTATGACAATCGATCAAGTTAGTAGATATACTACCGAAGAACTCAAAAAATTAGAAAAAAGCGGCGGTGATAAAACCAATTGGCAGCGTGTACATCACATGACAGACGAAGATATCCGATATGATGAAGATTCTCCGGAAATCACCGAAAAGATGTTCTCCAAAGCGATTGCGCCTCAAAGGAAAAAAACGGAAGTTAAATTCTCGTTGGATTCTGAGATGCTGGAATGGTACACAAGTCAAAAAATAGCTTATCAATCACTTATAAATACTTTGTTACGTTCTTACATGGAAGCTCACAACCATAATCGCCAACGAGTGTAGCTCTGTCGATCATTCATCTGGATATTGAGCATACTTTATTACCCGCTTGGGGTGAGCCTTTGGCATAGGCTCTTGCTGCCTGATCAGCACGTCGCAGCGGCTCACAGATTCGATAGCGGGGTGCCAAATTTAAAATCATGTCTGCCGCTGTGCTGAGACTGATCTGATGTCCCGGACTGACAAAAATGGGTTTTATATTCTCTTGTGTGCGTAAAACCTTGCCCACCATCTCATTTTCCAAATAAACGGGTAAGCAACTGCCCCGTTTTTTGCCTAAAACGCCTTGATAATCAAGTAGCGTTTTTTTAGCGCAACCGATAGTGGGCAAAAGGGTATGCACACCTAACCAACAGGCGACACCAAAACGTCGCGGATGTGCGATACCATGTCCATCAGTGATCAATAGATCGGGCTTTAGATTAAAATGTTGTTGCACCGACTTGATGATTTTCAAAAGGGGCGGACCTTCACGAAAACAGAAAAATTGTGGGACATAAGGTACATCGACAGAGATTTGCTCGACGTAAGTCCCCATCAGTTCGCCTGAATAACGTTGAACGTCTAAACCGACAAAAGCAGTATTGTCCACATATTGGATGTCCAAACTAAAAATAACATCATCCGGTTGTGGCGCGTAAACTACGTCATCGGGTGGGATGATGACTTTTGCCGCCCATTGTTTTTGTAAATTGGCTAAGTAATTTAAATCCATTTTTTAAATACGTCCAAGATAAATCTTGGACTCCTATATAGAGGAAATAACAATGCTGTGGATTAAAGCTTTTCACATTATTTTCGTGGTGACATGGTTTGCTGGGTTATTTTATATACCCCGCCTGTTTGTCTATCATGCCATGACGGAGGATGAGATTAGCAATGAGCGGTTTAAAGTCATGGAACGTAAATTGTTCTATGGTATCACGACACCCAGCGCAATTATAACAATTGGATTGGGAACGTGGATGTTATGGGAATATGCTTGGGCAGCTTATTCTAGCATGGGTTGGTTACATGCAAAATTGGGGCTGATAGTCATTTTGATAGGCTATCATTTATATTGTGGCAAGTTTTTGAATGATTTTAAACAGGATCGAAATCGTCACAGTCATGTTTTTTATCGTTGGTTTAATGAATTTCCGGTGTTGATTCTTATTGCAGTGACGATTTTGGTGGTGGTTAAACCTTTTTAAGTTTAGTACAACGGATTAATCCGTTTATTCCGCTAATCCGTTGTACTTAGTATATTTGGAGACAAAAAAACATGATGAGTCTAAATGAACCGAGCCTCAATGAAGCCCATGGTGTGTTTTTTAATATGGCGGATTATCAAAAAATGCTTGAAGCCTTAAAAATCTTGAAAGCTTATGATAAAGAGATTGACATGCAACCGACTTTAAGCGATTTGCTTGATCGTGTTGCCGCCTCAAAGGAGCGTATGACTTTAACATACCAGAAAAAGGTATTTTTGACTGTGGTGCCGATAGAAGATGTTGATGTCATAGAAAAACTTGAGGAGTGTATTGACATAGCCGATATAGAAGATGCCCATCAAGAAGGCGGCAAAGCCATCCCTTGGGAACATATTGAGAAAGATTTGGGGTTATAAAAAAAAAAAAAAAACAGTGACTTAAATACTTATCGTATTCGTGTTGGGGATTATCGCGTGATTTACGAAGTCAGCGAAGCTAAACCATAGGTTATTTGCACTCATTTCGGTCAATCCGCTCCATAAACCCTGTTGTTTCGCTCATTGCGCGAAGCGGATTTAGCGCAGCGATCTTCGTTTCCCGCTCCTCTGGTCAGCGAAGCTAAACGCAAAAAAACACAATAGGAGATAAACGATGAAATGGAAAAACTATTATCAACCACATAGCATTTATTTCTTTACCAGCCGTATCACTGAAAAGATTCATATTCTGCGTACTGACGAGTTTAAACAAATAGTGGCAGATTCTCTACAGAAATATCTCGATAAATATGCGGTTAATTTGTATGGCTATGTGATTATGGATAACCATATCCATATCCTCATATCAGCCCCAACCGCTGAAGGTGTAAAGCGTTGTGTACAGCAAACGTTACGTGATAGTTCCTGCAATTTGACTCGCAAATTAGAAAGTTTTTTAGACACACCGTTTGCATCACAAGCGCAGAGTATTTTGCAAATTTTTGCCAAACACAGCAATGGAAAAGCACGTTATGCTGTGTGGAAGGAACAGGCTCGTGGTATTCCAATCTGTACACCAACTGTTTTTCACACTAAATTGGACTACATTCATAATAATCCAGTACGTGCTCAATTAGTATCTGAGCCATCAGCATATCGGTTTTCGAGTTATCTGTCTATCTATCAAGGTGAGCCGGGTATACTTCCCATTGAATCACCGATTTTGTAACATATGGAGAAAAATCATCCCCTCGTGCCTGTTCGCTACCGGTTGTTTCGGGAATGGAGCGAAGCGGATTTCCCGAAACGGGAAACGGGTTGTTTCGGGAATGGAGCTACGCGGATTTCCCGAAACGGGAAACGGGTTGTTTCGGGAATGGAGCGAAGCGGATTTCCCGAAACGGGTGAAACGGGTTGTTTCTGGAATGGAGCTACGCGTCTTTCCAGAAACGTGTGAAACGGTTGTTTCGGGAATGGAGCTACGCGTCTTTCCAGAAACGTGTGAAACGGTTGTTTCGGGAATGGAGCTACGCGTCTTTCCAGAAACGTGTGAAACGGTTGTTTCGGGAATGGAGCTACGCGTCTTTCCAGAAACGTGTGAAACGGTTGTTTCGGGAATGGAGCTACGCGTCTTTCCAGAAACGTGTGAAACGGTTGTTTCGGGAATGGAGCTACGCGGATTTCCAGAAACGTGTGAAACGGTTGTTTCGGGAATGGAGCTACGCGGATTTCCAGAAACGTGTGAAACGGTTGTTTCGGGAATGGAGCTACGCGGATTTCCAGAAACGTGTGAAACGGTTGTTTCGGGAATGGAGCTACGCGGATTTCCAGAAACGTGTGAAACGGTTGTTTCGGGAATGGAGCTACGCGGATTTCCAGAAACGTGTGAAACGGGTTGTTTCGGGAATGGAGCTACGCGGATTTCCCGAAACGGGTGAAACGGGTTGTTTCGGGAATGGAGCTACGCGGATTTCCCGAAACGGGTGAAACGGGTTGTTTCGGGAATGGAGCTACGCGGATTTCCAGAAACGTGTGAAACGGTTGTTTCGGGAATGGAGCTACGCGGATTTCCAGAAACGTGTGAAACGGTTGTTTCGGGAATTGAGCGTAGCGTATTTCCCGAAACGGGTATGGAATGGAGCGAAGCGGAATTCAATAAACGGGTTGTTTGTTTATTCCCCCCTATTCGTTGTACTAAGGGGGGGGCTGAATATTTGATAAACACTGACTTCGTATCCGGCCTCATGCACTCGTTTTTGGAGTTTCGGGAAATCCGCTACGCTCAATTCCCGAAACAAACTCAACTCCGAAAGTTTCGGGAAATCCGCGTAGCTCCATTCCCGAAACAAACTCAAACTCAAACTCAACTCCGAAAGTTTCGGGAAATCCGCGTAGCTCCATTCCCGAAACAAACTCAAACTCAAACTCAAACTCAACTCAAACTCAACTCCGAAAGTTTCGGGAAATCCGCGTAGCTCCATTCCCGAAACAAACTCAAACTCAACTCAAACTCAACTCCGAAAGTTTCGGGAAATCCGCGTAGCTCCATTCCCGAAACAAACTCAAACTCAACTCAAACTCAACTCCGAAAGTTTCGGGAAATCCGCTACGCTCAATTCCCGAAACAACAATAAAGGGGATAATAGTAAAACCTTACATATTAACAGCCTTCATACTCAAACGAAGCCGCCCTTGTTTATCTATATCAAGCACTTTAACTTTGACCGTTTCACCCACTTTCAATTTCTCAGTGACTTTTTCAACCCGTTCATTGGAAATTTGCGAAATGTGGACTAAACCATCTTTACCCGGCAAAATCGTCACAAAGGCACCAAAATCCATTATTTTTGCGACTTTACCCTCATAAATCTTACCGACTTCAATTTCAGCTGTAATCATTTCAATGCGACGACGAGCTTCTTCGCCTGCCAACAAATCGACAGAGGCAATTTTCACCACGCCCTCATCGTTGATATCTACCATCGCACCCGTTTCTTCCGTCAGGGCGCGAATGGTGGCACCACCTTTGCCAATGACGTCGCGGATTTTCTCCGGTTTAATTTGGAAAGTGATAATGCGCGGCGCATGTTTTGACATGTCTTGACGGGGGATAGCAAGTGCTTGATTCATCACACTTAAAATATGTAAACGACCATCTTTGGCTTGCGCGAGGGCGGTTTCCATGATTTCACGAGTAATGCCATCAATTTTAATGTCCATTTGTAGAGCGGTAACACCCAGACTGCTACCCGCCACTTTAAAGTCCATATCGCCAAGATGATCTTCATCACCCATGATGTCAGTCAAAACGACAAATTGTTCGCCTTCCTTGATCAGTCCCATCGCAATCCCAGCAACGGGGGCTTTAATCGGTACAGCGGCATCCATCAAAGCTAGACTGGCACCGCAAACCGTCGCCATTGAACTAGAACCGTTAGATTCTGTAATTTCTGACACGATGCGGATGGAATAAGGAAAATCTTCTTTCGTAGGCATCACCGCTTGTACGCCACGCCGCGCTAAGCGTCCGTGACCCAATTCACGCCGTTTAGGTGTACCTACCCGCCCCGTTTCACCCACACAATAAGGTGGAAAATTGTAATGCAATATGAAATTGTCTTTATATTCCCCTGCTAGCGCATCAATAATTTGGGCATCGCGCTCAGTGCCTAAAGTGGTAACAACGAGCGCTTGTGTTTCGCCGCGTGTAAAAAGGGCAGAGCCATGTGTGCGTGGTAATACCTTGGTACGAACGGTGATAGGACGCACAGTGCGAGTGTCGCGTCCATCAATACGCGCATTTCCAGCAATGATAGTTCCCCGTACAATCTTCTTTTCAAGCGTTTCTAATACACGAAAAACTTGATTTTCAGACCATTCTTCCGATTCTAGGCTAGACAATTGTGTGGCAATTTCTTTACAAATCCCCGTTATCGTTTCACGGCGTTCCAGTTTGTCCTGAATCTGATAGCCTTCTGCTAGGCGTTGTTCCGCTAATTCCTTGACTTGTTGAGTTAACTTTTCATCAACAGGTTTTGGTTCCCAATCCCAACGGGGTTTTGCTGTTGCATCAGCCAATTTTTGGATGGCATCAATAACGACTTGCATTTCTTGATGCCCAAACAGTACCGCCCCTAACATGGTCTCTTCGCTCAGTTCTTTGGCTTCAGACTCAACCATGAGTACGGCACTTTTGGTGCCAGCAACAACGAGATCTAAATCAGATTCCTTTAATTCTTTTAAAGTGGGATTGAGTACATATTCTCCATTAAGATAACCCACTCGCGCAGCCCCTAAGAGACCATTAAAGGGTAAACCAGAAATAGCGAGAGCAGCAGAGGCACCAATGAGGGCGGGAATATCGGGCGCAATTTCTGGCTCTAAGGATATGACAGTGGCAATAACTTGCACTTCATTGGTAAAACCATCGGGAAAGAGTGGGCGTAATGGGCGGTCAATAAGGCGTGAAGTGAGAGTTTCACTTTCAGAGGGACGCCCTTCGCGTTTGAAAAAGCTCCCTGGAATTCTGCCGGCGGCATAAGAGCGTTCTTGGTAATCTACCGTGAGTGGAAAAAAATCTTTTTCGGGATTTGCTTCTTTGTTACCAACGACGGTAACTAGAACCACCGTGTCTCCCATGCTAACTATCACAGCACCATCGGCTTGACGGGCAATTTCACCCGTTTCAAGGGTGACGTTGTGTTGACCGTATTGAAATGTCTTTTTATGAGAGCTCATCTTCAGTTATTCACTTATCAGTGTTCAGTTATCATGTATCAGTTATCAACAGTTTTGATCGTTCCCTTAGCGAAGCGCACTCTCTTATACATAACTATTTAAGTATTTGAAATAAAATAATATTTGTAGGGTGGGTAGAGCGAAGCTCTACCCACCCTACAAAAAAACTTGTGTATAAGAGAGTGCGCTTCGCTAAGGGAACGATAAATATATACTGATAACTGACAACTTATTAATGGCGTAGCCCTAATCTGCTAATCAAATTTTGATAGCGGCTTACATCTTTTCTTTTAAGATAAGCCAGCAAACGTCTCCGCTGGTTAACCATTGTAATCAAACCACGACGTCCATGATTATCTTTCTTGTGAGTTTTAAAATGTTCCGAAAGGCTAGCGATATTGGCTGTCAACAGGGCAACTTGGACTTCTGCTGAGCCAGTATCGTTGGCGGAACGTTGGTATTCTTTCAACAATTGGGCTTTAGTGTCTGCACTCAAAGACATGTATATAATACTCCTAAATTAAAAATTAATTAACCGCCGAGGGGCAATACGTCCATCATCTAAAATTTCACCAATCCCTAAAAAGCGGGCATCGTCAGTAAATATTTTAACCCAACCACTTGTAGGTGCATTGGGTATTTGTACAGCTTGTCCTTGTTGCACATAGTAGGCTAGTTCTGCCGTCATGCAAACTTCTGGCCAGTGTTCAAGTATTGTGTGCATGGGCATGAGCAAGCCATCTAAGGCTTCAAAACCTTCTTCGGCATAGCGTTCTAGTGTATCAAAATCAAGCATATCCTGATAATTTCCCACCCCAATACGATGCAGCGCACTGACGTATGCACCACATCCCAGCACTTCGCCAATGTCTTCTGCCAAAGTACGGATATAAGTACCTTTGGAACAATGTACTTTGACAGAAAGGCGGTTTTCAACCCAGTCTACTACTGTAAAACTGTGAATCATCAGGGTGCGAGCTTGACGATCCACGACTTTGCCTTGACGGGCTAATTTGTAAAGTGCCTGTCCTTGGTGTTTAATGGCAGAATACATTGGAGGCACTTGTTGAATTTCGCCAGTAAATGCTTGAATGACTGTATCAATTTTTTTTCGGTTAATGTCAATGACAGGGCGAGTTTGCAAAATTTCGCCTTCAGCATCCCCAGTGCTTGTCACCGCGCCAAGGGTAAATTCTGCTTGGTAATATTTATCGGCATCCAGCAGAAAACTTGATAATTTGGTAGCCTCGCCTAAACAGAGAGGCAATAAGCCAGTCGCTAGGTTGTCTAAGCTACCCGTATGTCCAGCCTTACGTGCTTGAAACAGGCGTTTGACGCGCTGCAAAGCAGCATTAGAACTGATACCTTTTGGCTTGTTTAGCAATAAAATGCCATGTACATTGCGTCCTGTTCGTCTAGCCATGTTTTTCTTATCAACGGTCCGTTCTTACAGAATCAATTAACGCCGACAGGCGGCTCCCATACTCAACTGAAGAGTCATATACAAATTGCAAGCATGGTGTTGTACGCATCATGTTTAAGCGTTGGGACAAGTGATAGCGCAATTGCCCGGCAGCGTCGTTGAGGTGTTGTTAAACTTGGCCCTGAACATCACTCACCCCGAAAGGTGGAACACTGCCCAAGGCCAGTCTTCAAAACTGTACGTGAGACTTTCGCGCTCATACAGCTCCTCGGCTTAGCATAGTCCGTTTGCTAAGTAACATATTTCAATAACGTGTTACAATTTGTGCGTATGGCCTTTTAGACCAAAGTCTGCTATGCCCAAGAGCGTTAATGCCGTAGCTGACTGATTACTAAGGTAAGCTCGTAGATGTTAATTACTACGCTTATCCCCAACCCATTGTTATTATTGGGTCATTTCAGATTTCGTACAGGAGGAATTTTCTGTTTCTTATCCTCATTGCTGTGGGTTTCTGACGGTACTGTGTCCTTGTCCCTATTTATTATTCCTGGGTCATTTCCCAATCTAAGTATCTTTGAGCTACCTTTATTCGTCTCAGGCCCCTTTCTCATCTTAGCTATATCGGGGTATTTTGCCTCAACTTCAGGTGACACAAAAATGCCTTTCTTAACTAGCTCATCATACTCTCTTGTACCCTTACACAGTTTCCGTTTTTGTTTCCCATGTTCTCGATGGATTTTGTCATGGCAATGTATATGCACTAACACCAGGTTCTCATATTTGCAC
>JSZA02000084.1 GCA_000785145.2 Candidatus Thiomargarita nelsonii | reverse complement strand
TGGTGGGTTGGGCGTCCCATAACGATGTTGCGCGGGCAACCACAAGGGATTGCCCCTACCCACCCTACATAATCTCAAAAGGTGCGTAGGA
Organism: Candidatus Thiomargarita nelsonii; assembly: GCA_000785145.2. Taxonomy (GTDB): domain Bacteria; phylum Pseudomonadota; class Gammaproteobacteria; order Beggiatoales; family Beggiatoaceae; genus Thiomargarita; species Thiomargarita nelsonii_B. The sequence continues at coordinate 28,372 of JSZA02000084.1, read as the reverse complement.
CGCACCCTACAAATATCCTTTTTCTAAAGGAGTGCGCGAGCCAAAGGATACGAAGTCAGCACGTCCTGTGCAAAGTTTAGGAGATTATCATGCAAATAACCGATCCCCATTTATTTCATCAACAAGCCTATATCAATGGCACTTGGGTAGATGCCCCGACTGTTATTGAAGTCACAAATCCTGCCGATAATACAGTGCTTGGCACAGTGCCCAATATGGGACAAGCCGAAACCCATGAAGCCATCGCTGCCGCTCATGCTGCCATGCCCGAATGGCGCAACAAGTTAGCTAAAGAACGCGCCACTATTATGCGCCAATGGTTTAACTTGATTATGGAAAATCAGCAAGATTTGGCCGTATTGATGACTGCTGAACAAGGTAAACCCTTGGCTGAGTCTAAGGGCGAAGTGGCTTATGGCGCGTCTTTTATTGAATGGTTTGCTGAGGAGGCTAAGCGCGTTTATGGTGATGTGATCCCAGAGCCGATCCCCGGACGGCGTATTGTGGTAATTAAGCAACCGATAGGTGTGGTTGCCGCGATTACGCCTTGGAATTTCCCAATTGCCATGATTACTCGTAAAATTGCCCCCGCCTTGGCAGTGGGCTGCACTGTGGTGATTAAACCGGCGGCGGCTACGCCATTTTGTGCCTTGGCTTTGGCCGAATTGGCAGAGCGAGCGGGAATACCCAAAGGTGTGATTAATGTGATCACTGGGCGCCCTAAAGAAATCGGTGCCGAATTGACTGCTAATCCCTTAGTGCGTAAATTGTCTTTTACTGGCTCAACCCCTATCGGCAAGTCCCTGATGGCACAATGCGCGTCGAATGTGAAAAAAGTTTCTTTAGAATTAGGCGGTAACGCGCCCTTTATTGTGTTTGATGATGCCGATATAGACGCAGCCATTGTGGGGGCAATCGCCTCTAAATACCGTAACACAGGGCAAACTTGTGTATGTGCCAATCGTTTGTTGGTTCAAGCGGGTATTTATGATGAATTTGCGGCTAAATTGGCGCAAGCGGTGAGTCAATTGAAAGTGGGTGACGGGCTCAAAGGGGAGACGCAGCAAGGTCCTCTCATTAATATGGCAGCCGTCGAAAAAGTTGAAAGTCACATCAGTGATGCGGTTAATCAGGGGGCAAAAGTGGCATTTGGTGGACAACGCCATGCGCTTGGTGGGACTTTTTTTGAGCCGACCATTTTAACAGATGTCACGCCCTCAATGTTGATTGCCACTGAGGAAACTTTTGGTCCCGTTGCGCCGCTATTTCGTTTTAAAACGGAAGAAGAGGCGATTGCATTGGCGAATGATACGCCTTTTGGATTAGCGTCCTATTTTTATACCCGTGATTTGGGTCGTGCCTGGCGGGTGGCGGAGGGGTTAGAATATGGCATGGTGGGCATTAATGAGGGCATTATTTCCACTGAAGTGGCACCGTTTGGAGGTGTCAAAGAATCTGGGCTGGGGCGTGAGGGCTCTAAATATGGGATTGAGGATTATTTAGAAATGAAGTATGTGTGTATGGGTGGAGTGTGATTTTAAACCCACAATAATATTATAATATATTCCTTCACGACTATAACAGAGGAAACAAAAAAAAATGCCTGAACACAATGATCACCGTTTTGTCAGCAAATTCACTCGCAATACGATGGCTTTAGTATTAGCGGGGGGGCGTGGAACACGTCTTAAAGAACTCACTGATTGGCGAGCCAAACCGGCTGTGCCCTTTGGGGGCAAGTTTCGCATCATCGACTTTCCTCTCTCAAATTGCATCAACTCGGGTATCCGCAAAATTTCGGTCGTAACGCAATACAAGTCACATTCCTTGATTCGCCATATTCAAAAGGGTTGGAGTTGGCTACGCGGTTTTGGGGAATTTGTCGAATTAATGCCAGCGTCTCAACAGAGTAAATCTTGGTATGTGGGAACAGCCGATGCTGTGTGTCAAAACCTTAATATTATTCGTAGTCATCACCCAGAATATATCCTCATTTTAGCCGGAGATCATATCTACAAAATGGATTATGGTCCCATGATTGCCGAGCATGTTGACAAGAAAGCGGATATGACAGTCGGCTGTCTGGAAGTGTCGCTGGATATGGCAAAAAGTTTTGGCGTGATGAGCATTGACAGTAACGAACAAATTGTGCGTTTTGCTGAAAAGCCGGCGCAACCAGAGCCAACGCCCTCTGATCCAGAAAAGGCATTAGCTTCTATGGGCATTTATGTATTTAATGCCGAATTTTTGTATGAGCAGTTGCGGAAAGATTCAAAGTTGCCGAATTCAAGCCATGATTTTGGTAATGATATTATTCCCTCTCTCATTGAAAAACATCGCATTTTTGCCTATCGCTTTCGCGATGTTCAAAAATGTAAAAAAGATTATTGGCGTGACGTGGGCACGCTGGATGCGTTTTGGGAGGCTAATATGGATTTGGTCTCTGTGGAGCCACAATTGAATTTGTATGATAAAGAATGGCCAATTTGGACTTATCAAGAACAATTAGCGCCGGCTAAATTTGTCTTTAATGATGAGGATCGTCGTGGGATGGCAGTCGATTCAATGGTTTCTGGCGGTTGTTTGATTTCTGGTGCTAAAATAAAAGACTCGCTGCTTTTTTCCAATGTCAAAGTGAATTCTTTTGCGTTCTTGGAAGAGGCGGTGGTGTTGCCTAATGTGAACATTGGGCGTAATTGTCGCATTAAAAAAGTTGTTATTGACAAAGGTGTACATATTCCAGCTAATACCGAAATTGGGTACAATCGTGAGGAAGATGCGAAGCGTTTTTATGTGAGCGAGGGCGGTGTTGTATTGGTGACACCAGAGATGTTAGATCAGCATGTACATGATGCTTCCTAATTTTATTTCGTGCAAGGTACGCCTTGCACCATTCACAAGAGATTAAAAAAAAATGCCGGAAAAATTAAAAGTCGTGCTATGTTGGCACATGCATCAGCCAGCCTATTACGATTGGCACAATGAACAATATCAGTTACCTTGGACTTATTTGCATGGGATTAAAGATTATGTGGATATGGCAGCGCATTTAGAGGCGGTGCCTAATGCCCGTGCGGTTGTGAATTTTGCGCCAACTTTGTTGGTTCAACTTGATGATTATGTTCAACAAATTAATGCTTTCTTACGCGATGCCACGCCCATCCGTGATCCCTTGTTGGCGGCTTTCAATAGTCATCCCGCCCATACGCCTTTTTTGAGTACGTCGAATGAAGAAACTTCTCCTCTTGTAGAAGCGCGTTTGACATTGATTGATCAATGTTTACGTGCCAATGAAGAGCGATTGATTCAACGTTTTAAGCCTTATCAGGAATTGGCAGAATTGGCAGTGCAATTGAAACAAAGCCCTAAGCTTGTCACTTATTTGGATGAACAATATATCATCGATCTTTTGATGTGGTATCACTTAGCTTGGCTAGGGGAAACGGTGCGCCGCTCGGATGATAGGGTCAAAGCTTTAATAGAGAAAGGACGCGAATTTAATGAGACTGATCGGCGACAATTGCTTGAAATTATAGGTGAATTATTGAGCGAGATCATTCCTCGTTATAAGGCATTAGCTGAGCAGGGACAAATCGAATTATCTGTCACGCCTTATGCTCATCCGATCATGCCCTTGTTACTTGATACTTTTTCCGCTCGTGAAGCCTTGCCAGATATTAATCTATCAGGGATAGGTTGCTATCCAGACGGCAAAGATCGAGTGCGTTGGCATATGCGTGAAGGTATTAAAACCTTTGAACAATATTTTGGTTTTACGCCGCAAGGTTGTTGGCCTTCTGAAGGTAGCGTGAGTGAAATCAGTGTACGGCTCATGGAAGAATTTGGTATCCGTTGGGTTGCGAGTGGTACCAATGTGTGGAATAACAGTATGGCAGGGCAAGATCATCAGTCTTTGCACCGCCCCTATTCTTTGGCTAATAGTTCTGTGCGTTGCTTTTTCCGCGATGATAATTTGTCAGATTTAATCGGCTTTGAATTTTCTAAATGGCACGCCAATGATGCGGTTGCTCATCTAGTACACCATCTCGAAAACATTGCCGCGTCGCAATCAGGGGCACAGGTTGCTTCAATTATCCTCGATGGCGAAAATGCGTGGGAACATTACCCGGAAAATGGCTATCATTTTCTCAGTGCCCTTTATGAAAAGTTATCTGAACATCCCAAGTTAGAATTGACTACGTTTTCACAATGTCTTAACGCGGGCGTTGCTGAATTACCCACTATAGTCGCCGGCAGTTGGGTTTATGGCACTTTTTCGACTTGGATAGGCTCACCGGATAAAAATCGTGGTTGGGAAATGTTGATTGAAGCTAAACATGTATTTGATCATGTCGTCCCCCGTTTAGATCCAAAAACCAGAGAAGCCGCTTCGCGTCAATTGGCTATTTGTGAAGGTTCAGATTGGTGTTGGTGGTTTGGTGATTATAATGCATCCGATACGGTGCATGATTTTGATCGTTTGTATCGTCTGCATTTGGCGCAATTATATCGCTTGTTAGGTGAAACGCCGCCGGATTATTTGGGGCACGCATTTACTTATGGTGGCGGCTCACCCGCAATCAGCGGTACCATGCGTAAGGGACAGGAGAATGAAGGATGAAGCAGGATTTTTTCAATCAACGTCGTGCTGGTATTTTGCTGCATCCCACTTCTTTACCGGGTACACAGGGCAATGGTGATTTGGGCAGAGAGGCTTACCGTTTTGTCGATTTTCTGGCGGATAGTGGTATTTCGTTATGGCAAATGTTGCCTTTGGGGGTGCCGCATGAAGATTTGTCGCCCTATCAATGTCAATCAGTACATGCGGCTAATCCTTTATTGATCAATTTAGAGTATTTGGTTGAGAAGGGTTGGTTGACTCCTGCCACTGATGAAAACTTAGAAGATGAGTTAAAACGTCTGGCAGAACAGGGTTTTTTCACAGAAGAGGCAAGCGAGTCTGAATTAGAACAACGACTTGCTCATAGCGCGTTTCGTGAGATATTTTCTCCGCCTTCTGAAGGTAAGATGGCTATGGACTATCGCCAAGCTAGCTTAAAGGGGGCGCGTGCGGGTTTTGTAAAAAATGCCAGTGCAGAGGATCGTGCTGCTTTTGCAGAATTTGTCAAGACACAGGCTGATTGGCTGGAAGATTATGGGTTGTTTAGAGCTTTACAACGAGAACATGTTAAGGTCATAAAAGCGGAAGGTTTGAAGGCTTTAAAGGAAATCGACTATCACGAAGCTTTAGAAGCCCGTCTGAGTGAGTTAAAAAATGCGACTGGTTGGTGGGGGTGGGCACCCGAATTGCGTGATCGTGATCCTCAAGCATTGGATGAGGCGCGAGGACGTTTTGCAGAGGTTATCGAACAACATCGTTTTGAGCAATTTGTGTTTTTTAGCCAATGGCACTCACTTAAAAAATATGCCCATGAGAAAGGCGTGTATCTATTTGGCGATATTCCCATTTTTGTGGCAGAAGATAGTGTGGATGTCTGGGCAAACCGTGAGAATTTTTTATTGGATGCCCAAGGACGACCAACTGTTGTCGCGGGCGTACCGCCCGATTATTTTTCAGCAACGGGACAACGTTGGGGTAATCCACATTATAATTGGGAATATATGCAAGCGAATGGTTTTCGGTGGTGGAGAGAGCGTTTAAAGAGTGCCCATGTTTTATTTGATGTGGCGCGGATTGATCATTTTCGAGGATTTGAGGCGAGTTGGGTAATACCCGCTCATTGTGAGACGGCTATGGAAGGAGAGTGGGTGAAGGTGCCGGGGGATGCTTTATTTGAGAGTTTACAAGATATTGATTTTCCATTGGTTGCTGAGGATTTGGGTATTATCACTGAAGAGGTGCGTGCCTTACGGGATAAATTCAATTTACCGGGCATGAAAATCTTACAATTTGCCTTTGACAGTGGACCTGAGAATCCCTATTTGCCCCACAATCATGTTGAGCATTGTATAGTCTATACGGGGACTCATGATAATAATACAAGTTTAGGCTGGTTTCAGGAAATACCGGAACATCTACGGTACTCGGTGTGTGAATATCTACAGGCAGCGCCCCATGAGATGCCGTGGCCATTGATTGAGGCGGCGTTTAAGTCGATAGCACGATGGGCTATTGTGCCTATGCAAGATGTGCTAACCCTTGATGGCAAGCATCGTATGAATATGCCAGGTGTGGAAAAGGGTAATTGGCGTTGGCGTTTTGAGTGGTCACAGTTGCCGCCGGGATTGAATGATAAGTTGCGGCATTTTTGCCATTCTTATGGGAGAGTTTAGTCAAAATCTTAACTAACTACAGAGATTTCCTCGTTCCGTTGCTCCGCAAAAATGCCATATCGTATCGAGGGCAACCATAAAGGATTGCCCCTACAAACCGTTATATTATGTAGGGGCATACCCTATCGGGTTTGCCCGATACGATATGGCATTTTTGCTCCGCAAAGGAACGAAAAAATGGTGGGTTTTGCTATTATACCCACCTGACGTTGTTCGTGAATATTATTCGGTACATTCCGCCGGTGGTAAACTGAACCAGAAATTTTCTGGTATTTTGTGTAGGGTGGGTAGAGCGAAACCCACCAAATCGTATCGCGTGGGAACGAGAAACATGGCTCAGCTTGACGATTTACGCGCTAATAGTCTCACTGAAGCCGGTAAGGATTTGTGGACAACTTTTGTCGATGAAGTTAATGAATCTTTACAGCCTGACTTGATTTTAGTGGATGCTGGTACTGGACTCAATCAGTGGGGGGCTTTTTCATTGTTACGGGCCTCTGATGAAGCGATAGTGCTAGGATCAGTTGCCTTTACAGGTGTCTTATCTCCCGGCAATGGCTTTAGCCGAGCATTATCCTGTCCCTACATTGCTAGATTACTATCTTCCCAATTTTAACATGCCACATCAACAGCACTGTTTTTTTGATAGCGACACGGCTTAAAAATCCTATTTTTTGAAAAAATAGGATTTTTTTTTGCTATTATACCCACCAGACGTTGTTCGTGAATATTATTCTGTACATTCCGCCGCACCATATTGATTTCAACCTTTTCGATTTCAAGATTGGCATTACCAGTGTTTTTCACCAAAATATTTGTGGTGTATTGAGAATTGGTATTGGGAATATTGCCAAATTGATATGAAGTAGGAGTGATGGTGATTTGGGGATATGAGCCAGAAGTCAAAATGACCAGTTGGTTTGTAGCGTCTGCCACATAAATGTAGTTGCCGTCCACAAACACGCCAGAAGCTATTTCTCCGATAGTTTGTTGTTTTGATGAAAGAGTACATCGAATGTATAACAACTTCAGAGGAAAAAGTTTTCGCGCGCGAAAACTTTTTCCTCTGAATATGTTATTTGAGTTTTATTCGTGCTCGTGATTTGTTGACCTCAATGATGATGATGAACGTTCACGTTAAAATCAGTTATCAGTTATTATTTATTGGTCTGAACCGTCATTGCGCCTGACAATTTTGCCAGACGCTTATCAAAAGTAGAAAGCGTCAAACCCATTTACCGCTAATTGTCGTGCCGCTTTGACTTGTTCTGGTTGTTGTTTATCATCAAGCAAAATACGAAGAAGAACGTTAGTATCAGCACCAATCATTTAATCGCTCCTTCTTTGATCGCGTCTTCCATTTCTTCAAGACTAACAGAACACTCAGGTTGATATAAACCAAACGCATCTTCGATACGGAACTCTGGCTCCGCTCTGTTTTGTAAATCAAATCCAAGTGACTGAGCTAATACCTTGACTATAAAATCATTAGGAGCATAAAAAGCATTTAACTGTTCGCCAAGTTTATTCTGTAAATCAATGGTGAATTGCTTATGGACTCCTTTTAAAGCGTCAAACACATTATGCCAAATTCAAAAGTAATCGAGTACAACGAATGTAAGACAACGAATGTAAGACAACGAATATCTTATTTAAGATTTATTCGTTGTTTAGCATTTGTTGTACTCAATGATAATGATGAACGTTCATATTAAAACATTGAGTTATACAACAGTCCAAAGCTAAAGCTTTGGACTCCAAAATATGCACCTACCACTGTCCAAAATTTCGATTTCTAATCGCAGCCACCTTGATTATCATTGTTGCTGTATTTTCAGGCACTTCAAGAAATTTATACAAATCTATCAACAATTTTTTTTCGTGTTCTTCTAACACACCATCTGCAAATGCCACATCAACAGCACTGGCGAAAGCCGTCTCCCGCAACTGACGGGGTAATTTCATTTTAGCCGCTTTGAGTAAATTAGGAACACCTTTTTCTTCCATTATATTCAATAACTTGCTAAACATCATAGCAATTTGTTCGTTATCATAACTCTTGAAGATTCTCATCCGCTCAATATAGGTTCCTACGCATTCCATTTCCTTTTCATCAATGTTTCCATCAATAGCCGACATAGCAAGTGGGATAGCGGTAAAAGCATAGGGTAGAGTTAATTCTTTCTTGATGGCATCCTGTGATTGTGTTTCCGACTCATCAAATAAACCCATTTTATTTCTCCTTTTGATCAACAAAAATATTTTAACATTTATACAATACCTTCGCCAATTGAAAAAGTCATGTCATTTTCGTTGTTTCGGGAATGAGGTACGATTTCCCGAAACTCAATAGCGACAACTGTTTAGCTACGCTAACTTCGTTGCGGGAAATCGTACCTCATTCCCGAAACAACTGAACGACACGGATTTTTCTATTAAAGGGCTCTATTTTTTTTGACTACGCTTAGCAAGCGCCTCATTATAACCCTTAATAATATCCGTCCGTAGCAGGATACCAACCAATTGACGCGAACCCTCCTCCTTGACAACGGGCAAGCGACTGATTTCTCGGACACCTAGCCGCTGCAAGGCAGCACCCATCGGTTCATAAGGATAAGCGACCAATAGATCAGTTGTGGCAATCTCTGCGACTGTCCTACCAGAGAGCTGCCCCCCCGCTATTGCTGCGTCTAAATCCTTGATACTGACCACGCCTGCGAGTTCTCCAGTCTCATCTACCACAGGAAAACCATGCCGATGACTTTGATCAAATTTTTCCATCAAATGGAAAAGTGGCATTGTTAAAGGTACCGTCTCAACTTCGGTACTCATCGCCTCCCCCACTGTCGTCGTCTCCATCACATCAGTCGCGTGTTCTGGCGCACCTCTTCTGATTTTTATCCCTCGTTTGACTAATTTCAAGGTGTACATCGAAGTTGGACTCAGACTCTGAGCGACTAAGGTGCTGATCACCGTTGCTAACATAATGGGCAAGATGATGTAAAAATTATGAGTGATTTCAAAGGCGACTATAATCGCAGTGAACGGTGCATGAGCAGCCGCACCCAAAAAGGCTGCCATACCTGCCAACGCATAAGCCCCCGGCTCGGCTGTGATACCTGGAAACCAACCATGAATAATGATCCCAAATGTGCCACCCAACATGGCGCCCATAAACAATGACGGCGTAAAAGTACCACCTGAGCCACCTGAGCCCAGTGTTAAACTCGTGGTAAATATTTTGATGAGAAATAGCGCAAAAATGACCTGTAGGGGTAATGAACCATTGAGTGCATCTGAAATCGTTTCATATCCAATCCCAAAAAGACGGGGAAAGTCGTTTACTTGAAATCCGTCAAATTGAAATAAGATGATGGCTATCACGCCTAGTACTAACGCCCCTAATGCGGGTCTGATATAATCAGAAACAGGCACTTTACTCCACAATTCTTCCATCTTAAACAAGACTTTGGTAAAAGTCAGCGCACCCAAGGCGGCAAATACGCCTAATATCGCGTAGAAGTACAATTCCCATACACTAACTAGGGTATAGGGTGGTGCGACAAAACAAGAGGCTCTATGAAGTTGGGCAATGGTATCAGCGACCACGGCGGAAATGACAACGGCACTGAAATAGCGCGCTTCAACATGGCCTAATATGAGTTCTAGCGCAAAAATGGTCCCGGTGATAGGGGCATGAAATGTGGCCGAAATGCCGGCACCTGCACCACAGGCGAGTAGTAGGCGTATCCGGTCTTCAGTCAAGGTAAAAATTTGGCCAACAGTGGAGCCCAAGGCAGAGCCGATTTGGGCAATAGGACCCTCTAGCCCGACAGAGCCGCCCGATCCAATACAAAGCCCTGAGGCAATGGATTTGACCACGCCAACCCGTGGCGGAATGCGACCACCATGTACTGACACCGCTTCAAGTACTTCAGATACGCCATGCCCTCTGGCATCACGCGCAAAGTGAATGATAATCGGCGCAAACAGTAGTGCGCCGAGTGCAGGAATAATCATCAAATGATATATGCCCATGCCATCCAGTAGTCCCCACAATTTGGTTTCAAAAAAAATGTGGTGTACTAACTCGACGAGCCCTTCCGTTAAAATGGCCCCAAACCCGGCACCAATGCCGACTACCAATGCCAAGGTTGTTATGACCACTATGTCAGGTAGATGTTTGAATTTCCACAATAACCTCGCATAAAATGGATGATGTGTTTCTTCTGATTGAGATGAGGACATGTTAAAATCCCTTAGTTTTAATAAGTATTAATTTATTGATTGTTATGATAGTGATAAAAAAATGGTATATATGATACACGACTCAAAAAGTATCGCAATAGTTATGGTTTTTTTAAAAGCCCGTCGTGATTAGGGCGCATTGTAATGATCAAAAATATATATCATTATATAAGCATTTTTTAATTTACATAATAAAAGACTATTTTATTTTTATGAATAAGATAATTCAAAGATTGACGATTGTGAGCGCGGTTTTATTAATTCTGATCAGTCTGATGGAGCCCGCTTTTGCGGGTCCTGGCGGTAAAATTGCGTCAGCGATATTCCAGACTTTTTGGGGTAAAATATTGTTATTTATCCTATTTATCCTTTTTTTCCCACTTATATTGTACACTTTAATAAGAGAATACCTTGCAGAACGTCGCACCCTCAAAGATTTGCGTGAACTTGCCAAGCTTAATAATTTGTTTGATTGGTTGATTTTACGAGAGCGCATGACGGATTGTTTTTATCGAATACACAGGGCATGGCACAAGGAAAATATGAGTGAAGCTTCAGCGTGGATGACTGGTTGGTATTGGAAAAATCAACAGTTAGTTTATCTTGATCAATGGGCAAAAGAGGGCCTCATTAATCATTGTCGTGTCAAGAAAATCAGGGGCTTCAAGCCGCTATTTTTAGCTTATCGTGGCAACGATAAGGTGGCAGATGGCTCCCGGCTTGTGGTTTCTATTACTGCTAAGATGGAGGATTATTTGGCGAAACGGGAGACAGGTGAAGTGGTAGAAGGAAAAAAGGGTTTTCAAGAGGTAGAAACGATTTGGACTTTTACTGTTCAAAATGGTCAATGGGTGGTTGCGAATATTGAAGAGGATATGCTGTCATTAGATTATGCCAAACTTGTTAATGAGTTACCAGGGTATTTGATGAATAGTGAAAAGGTGTTTTAACAAAATAACGCGATGTGCAATTTTCACGACTGATTTGCTAATTAAGGCTAAATCGTTTATGTTTATAAACACAGACTGTTATAGTGTGATTATTTAATCTCATAAGGAGAATTTTAATGGACATCAAACTTGTAGATATTACCCTACATATTGACGAAACCCTCGTTCACGCACAATTAGAAGGGATAGGAGACAAACTTCGCCAACAAGAGGGCATCGTTTCGGTAGCCTTCCATGACGACAAACCTCATCTGATGATTGTTGAATACAATCCTGATAAAAATAAATCTGCTGATATTCTCAAAACTGTCACGGCTCAAGGTGTTCATGCGGAGTTGATAGGTTTATAGTACATTTAAAAAATCCTATTTCTTAAAGAAATAGGATTTTTTTTTGCTTTCCTAAAGACTTGACACATCTCACCATTTAGTGTTTACATGAACAAGATTTTTACCAAGGAGCATAATATCATGCGCTACTTAAAATTCTTATCCATTGTATTTATTATCTTTTTTGGAATGGCTATGTCAATCACAGTCCAAGCTGATCAGATACAACTCAACGCCGCTTTATCAACCCCCGTGATGTTGGCTGACAAAAAACAGACAGTCTTTTTACGGGTCGGACTGACTGGCTTGCATCTCAAAAAGCAAAATGTGGCCCCCATCAATGTCGTCTTAGTCATTGATAAATCGGGCTCTATGGGAGGCGAGAAAATTCGTCGTGCCAAGGATGCCGCTATTATGGCCGTTGAGCGGCTCCGCAAAGATGACATTATTTCGGTAGTCACTTATGATCATCAAGCCAATATCCTCTTACCCGCAACCAAAGCGACTGATCAGAATCGGATAATCACTGCCATTAATAAACTGAGGGCGGGCGGACAAACGGCTCTTTATGATGGCGTAGAAAAGGCAGCCAAGGAAGTTCGCAAATTTTTGGACAGAAAGCGGGTCAATCGAATTGTTTTAGTCTCCGATGGGCTCGCCAATGTTGGACCAAGTACGCCTAAAGAATTAGGTGCCTTGGGGGCATCATTGAGTGAAGAAAATATCGCCGTTACGACGATTGGTTTAGGCTTGGGCTATAATGAAGACTTGATGAGCCAGTTGGCTGAAAAAAGCGATGGTAATCATGCTTTTGCTGAAAACGCCACCGATTTGGTCCGTTTTTTTGACCATGAATTTGGCGATATATTTTCCGTTGTTGCACAAGAAGTGAATGTGACCATTATTGGCGTAGAGGGAGTACGTCCCATCCGCGTCTTGGGGCGAGATGCTGAAATCCAAGATCAACAGGTGTCCGTAAAACTGAATCAACTTTATGGTGGACAAGAAAAATATATATTATTAGAGCTAGAAGTGCCACCCACTAAAGCGAACATAGAGCGCATCATTGCCGGTGTGGCGGTTGTCTATCGTAATCTGGGTGCCGATGCCAGTGAACGCTTGAGCAGTATGGTGAGTGCTACTTTTACCAATTCACCACAATTGGTAGAGGAAAAGACTAACGCTGTGGTGATGACAGCCGCTGTGGAACAATTGGCGGTGGAGAAAAATGAGCTTGCTGTCAAGCGGCGTGATGAGGGCAAGATCAATGAAGCGCGAAAAATATTGATAGACAATGCCAAGTTTTTGGCAGAAGAAGCGGCCAAATATGAGTCAAAAAGCTTAGAAGAATTGAGTGAGAAGAATAAAATTGATGCTCAGAATTTGGATGAAAGACGTTGGAATCGGCAGCGCAAGATGATGCGTGGGGAACAGTATCGGTATAAAAAACAGCAAAATTATTAGGCTTTGAACGACCAAGGGCAACCACAAGGGATTGCCCCTACGCCGTCTGAATATTGTAGGGGCAATCCTTTATGGTTGCCCTTGGTACAAAAAATCCTACCCTATTTTTTAGCCGCTTCTTCCTGATAATACCCCATCAAAATCTTCGCCACTTCTGGACGAGAGAATTCTGGCGGCAAATCCTTACCCTCAGCCAACATTCCACGCACCTTAGTACCAGAGAGAAGAATAAAATCTTCCTTGGTATGATCTGGCACATCACGCATCATCACCACCTTATTCAATTTCTTAGAATAGGCAGTATGATCAGCACGGAAAATTTCGATATCAAGCGCACCCTCTGGCACTTCCTCATCAAAAATTGTCTGAGCATCAAATTTACCATAGTAGTCACCCACACCCGCATGATCGCGGCCAACAATAAAGTGAGTGCAACCGGCATTTTGACGGAATGTGGCATGTAACACAGCTTCACGCGGACCCGCGTAGAGCATGTCGAAACCATAACCGGTAATCATAACCGTGTTGGCTGGAAAATAGACTTCTACCATTTTACGGATAGCGGCATCGCGCACTGGTGCAGGAATATCACCTGGCTTCAATTTGCCAAGCAACATGTGAATCAAGATACCATCTGTTCCCAGTGTATCGTGCGCCATTCTGCACAATTCTTCATGGGCACGGTGCATGGGGTTGCGCGTTTGAAAGGCGACAACTTTATTCCAGCCACGCTCTGCAATTTCATTGCGAATTTCCACAGCGGTACGGAAAGTATCGGGGAAATCTTGTTGGAAATAACTAAAATTCAGTACTTGAATGGGACCAGAGATAACATATTTGCCATGGGAGCTAAAAGTAGCCACGCCTGGATGTTCTGGATCGGAGCTGCGGTACACTTTTTCAGTGATCAACTTAAGTTGTGAGTCACTGATCTCTTCAATGGCTTCAACCTCTTGAATCGCAATGACGGGGTTGCCTTCTTCATTCGGATCACGCAAAGCAATGCGTTTAGCCCCTTTAATAGCCGAAATGTCGTCGGTGCGATTGAAAACGGGCACTGGCCAAAATTGACCATTAGTCATCCGCATTTTTTCGGCCACGCTCGTTGCGTCAGCAATATTCATATAACCGGTTAAGGGATTAAAATAACCAGCTCCAAGCATAACAGCGTTGGCAGCGGTAGCCGAATTGAGCAACAAAGAGGCCATATTTTCGGCTTCTTTATTGAGTTCGTGATGCTTTTTTTCGTCGTAAACAAATAATGGATTTAAAGTGTCAGAGCCCAGTGGCTTTATCATTAGTTTATCCTATAATGTAAATTAGTCAATTAATGACTTATGTGATAGATTGTCATAACATAAGACTTGGCTATTTTAATACATTCTTTAAAACTAATAAATAAATTTATTAAAGCAAGCTTTGAAATCAAAGCTAAAAACTCAGTAGTACCTAAAGAATAGATTTATTTAATAGAACAATAAAATATTCATCTAATGAATCCCATGCATCCACTTTCTCAACTGAAAAGAGTTATAAAGAACAAATAACAGCACCCAAAGCGATAACAACAAACATTAAGGCAGCACCCGTCATCACGGCATAACGAAAACCTAAAAATTTATCAGCTAAGGAACGTGCATAAAACAACTAGGGCAACCACTAGGGCATTGCCCCTACGAACCGTTATGTTTTGTAGGGGCAATCCTTTATGGTTGCCCTAAAGTTGACTAGGTTATTTTATGCACGTCAAAAACATAATGACGAGAAAACATGCGGAGCAAAATGGCTTGTACCCTTGTAGGAAAGTACCTCCTTTTGCTAAAATGTCCATTTTCTAAAATGAGGATTAAAGTTATGAAACTTCATTTATTGATTTATCCATCAGTTTTCTTGTTAGCCTGTTTATGCAACAACGCTTATGCAGATGATGTCAAAATGTATGACAAAATGCCGACCAAAGCAGAATTACTGGCCGATTTAAGGCCACCTGCTGTGCTTACTCGTGGCAATACGCCACATTTCATCTCATGCCGTGCTCAGAATTTCAAAGCAAAAACGGTGGGCATAGCCATTCGCTTTCCAGTGAATTCATCTGTTCTGACGAAGGATGCACGAAAATTCGCTGATCTTTTAGGCGATGTCCTGTCAGCGGATGAATTACGGGATTGTGATTTTGAAATTGAAGGTCACACGGATAGTTCTGGTTCTAAGGAGCATAACAAAGCTCTATCCATAAAGCGTGCCAATGCTGTCACCAGTCATTTGGTCAATCACCACAGCATTAGCTCAACACGTCTCAAAGCCATAGGTTATGGTAAGGAGAGATTGTTGAGCGGCATTTATTCTAGGAGTGCCAAACAGCGACGAGTACAGATCAAAAATGTGGGCCGCTTTAAATAAAAAAAAGACATTATCGGAAATAAATGTCTCGGACAGGGTTGCAAACTGGATCAGAGGAAAAAGTTTGTGCGAATATGTTAAATTGAATCGCCGGAAAACATGCTCAAAAAATCTAAGCAAAAATTTATTTTTGATCCAGATTATTGTCATAATGAAAGAGAAGTTGAAAGCAAACTGATTGTCAGTTATCTTTTACCCGCTCTGGGTTATTCTATCAACTCATGGCGACAAGAGATAAAATTTAACCGATTTCGCTTAGACTTTTTCGCAGAGTCCAGTCAAACTAAAAATGGTGTGGTTATAGAAGCCAAGCATCCTGATAAAAATTTAAACGATCATCTGGCGCAATTAAAAGGCTATATGATATACTTAGATTTGACTTATGGGCTCTTAACCAATGGCAAAGAAATTAGGATTTATAAACGTGCGACTGGAAATACTATCCAATTGGTTTTTCATTGCTTTGCTTATGGCATTGAAAATAAAATTGATGAGATTAGGGCATTAATAGGTAGAGAAACTCTTGCTAATAGCTCAAACACTGATGTAAATCTGAAAATGACTGATGTAAACATGAAAATTATTGCTATTTATCACAACAAAGGCGGCGTAGGTAAAACGACAACCGTAGTCAACCTCGCTGCCACTTTTAGTAAGGCTGGAAAAAAAGTCTTGATTATTGATTTGGACAGCCAAGCTAATGCGACTTTTGCAACCGGTTTAGTCAATTTCGGAGATGAAGAAAAAGATAATTTGAAAGATAATTATATTTATCATCTGTTGAAGTCACGAAAATCTTTTTCTATCTCAGATGTGGCCAGAAGTTCTCGTTTTTGTAGCCACACAATTGATGTGATACCTTCTCATATTCTCTTGATGAAACATGAGAAAGAACTCAATGAGTATAAATATGTTCAAGGTATTCTGATTAAGAAATTGGAGGAGGTTAAAGATAAATATGATATTGTTCTGATCGATACGCCTCCTTCGTTAAATCTATACGCGGGGCTGGCGCTGATAACGGCAGATTATTTGCTCATTCCCTCTGATCTGAAACCTTTTGCCAATGAAGGTTTAGATAATGTCCGCGAATTCCTTGAGGAAACGAATGAATTTAGAGAAATGACGAATCGTCCCCCGATTCAAACTTTGGGCGTGTTGCCTACCAAAATATCGACAAATGCCAAATTTATCAAAGGCACTTTGCAAAAACGTATGGCGTTAATTAAGCAACACTATCAATTTGAGGTCATGGATAGTATCATTTTTGAAAGAGAGGATCTCGCCAAGTGTACTGAACAAACCTTAGAAATCGGTGAATTGGAAGTCGCTGATCCCAGATCAATACATGATTTTAAATCTCATTCTAAGTCTGTGAATGAGTTTCAAGAATTGGCTCAAGAAATTATGCAAAAAATTGGATTATCCTCATGAAAAAAATATCACACGCTATTGTGTTGGTTGAAGACATTCATTCATCCTTACCTCGTACTGAATTTTCAGAGACTGACTTGGATGAGGCGGCTCAGCTTTTGTTAAAAATAGAAGGTGTCATCACGCCACCCATTTTATTGCAAAGCGGGCTAGATTCCTACAAGGTTATTGAGGGAGATTTTGAATATTATGCGGCGCTCAGGGCGGGAGAAATCGATGACTTAAAAGGTGAGACTATCAATGCTTATCTTGTTGAATCTGAAGAAGAGGTTGCCGTTTATCAAAAACAAGCCGAAATTTTTCGGCAACGAAAATCTTTGCCGCAACCATCCCCATCCCAGCCTGTGCTTAATCCCAGTGATGTGAGCCAGGATGCGCGTATTGTCGCTTTAGAAAAGGCGGTGAGTGAACTGAATGTGCTGCCTGATGCAATAAAGCATCTGGGCGATAAAATCGCTGCTCAAAGCGAACAAATAAAAACATTACAAGATTTGCTCTCCCCTGTACCGCCGCCGGAACCGAAACAAATAAAGGAGACCGATAGTCTAGAACGGAAATTACTAGAAGAGCTCAATACATTACCTCTCATTGAACTGGAGTATAAATTGGAACGGATAAAACCGGATGTAAGGGTTTCAAGAAATATTATAAAGGAAAGACAGAAACCTTCCTTTCAGCCCTTTCTCTCGCGTTATGATCTTATTAAACGGATTGGATACTTAGGTGAATCTAAGTTCGAGATAATGTTAGAGAAATACAATAATTTGACATAAGTAGTATCCACAGAGATTTCTGAGCCTTTAGGAGTCCAAGATTTATCTTGGGCGCCTCGTCCAAAATAAATTTTGGACTCCTGAGCCTTTAGGAGTCCAAGATTTATCTTGGGCACCTCGTCCAAAATAAATTTTTTTCTCGTTCCCACGCTCTGCGTGGGAATGCATGCCTGGACGCTCCCGCGTCCTGCAATAAAAACTCGTCCAAGCAGGCATTCCGTTGCTCCGCAAAGGAACGAGAAATAAGTTTCCATGACTTGTAATAATCTTTAAATAAAGTCACGTATAATTGATTTACACTGACAAAAAGGGTGCGTAGGACGCACCCTACTCTTGCTACTCTTGCTTTTTCACCACCCCAGTTGACTACTACCCTCGCTTACAACCGTCTAATTTATAGACTGGTATTAAATGAACTCGACTATCCAAAAAATATTCATCTTTTTTTTCGTAATGATTATGGTACTTACAAAACGGGACAATATACCACTCGTTACTCATTCTTCCATCTACGCAGATGACATGGGCACCAACGGTCGCTTTTCTTGCACATTCCAGAACAGCACACGTCGTTCTTTGAGACTTTGTATTATTCCTCCAATGAGCGAGCCAATTATCACACTCGCACTTTTTCTTACTATATCTGTCTTTACTGGTGCCGTGTAGATTCTTTACCTTATAATGAGTATTTTTATTTGGCATTTTCAGCTAATCCTAAAAATAAATTTAAAAAAAAGTCTTGGTTTTTTCTCATCATCCGCAAGAAACCGTACTAATAGGCAGGTATCAAAAGCAATCATCCGTTCACTTGTCATATCAGATTTTTTTGCTCAAAGTAATCAACTGGAGAAAGTAAAGCCTCATCAGAAATTTGGGGGCCATCATGTTTAAGAAAACCACGCAAATTTTCTAAACGATATTTAGCTTTTTGGGATACCGGTTTTACAAGAAGTCCTTTATCAGTCAAAACAATCGTTAATTTCATACCAGATTTCCATTTGAGCCTATTCCGTAAGCTCTTGGAAAGAGGAAGCTGACCAGTATCAGAAAGATATACGGTAACAGGAGCCATAAACATTAGAATTTCCTTTGCTATTTTTTAGCAGTTATCAGTTATCATATCGAATGATACGCCACCTTCAAGACAGAAAGCGGTTTTGCACGGATACACTCTCGTATTTAAATCAATTTATTCGTCTCACACACTGACCATCGCGGCTACAAAACAACTGGCTCCAAACGATGTCAAGCAAAAAAATTGCCAATTTAGACTTGTTATTCTCCCCATTTTTTGTTATTAAAGTACCTTAATAATTTTCATATACACATAAAAAAAAGGGTAATTATAATGTCCAAAGTTTGTCAAGTGACAGGGAAACGTCCCATGAGTGGTAACAATGTGTCTCATGCGAATAATAAAACCAAGCGTCGCTTTTTGCCGAATTTACATATCCATCGTTTTTGGGTGCCTAGCGAAAAGCGTTGGGTTAAAATGCGTTTAAGCCACCAAGGGATGCGTACCATTGATAAAAAAGGGATTGATGTGGTGTTGGCAGATATGCGTCAACGGGGTATCAAAATATAATATTAAGACTGTGCAAAATACACCTATTCGCATCCCGCGTCCCGATCATACTTTGTCACGTCATCATATCAGCCAAGCGGCGCTTGATGTGTTGTATCACTTAAATAGGGCGGGTTATCAGGCATTTTTAGTCGGTGGCGGGGTACGTGATGTGCTGATAGGACGTGTTCCGAAAGATTTTGATGTTGTTACTAATGCACACCCTGAGCAAGTGAAAAGTTTATTTCATCATTGTCGCTTGATTGGGCGGCGTTTTTTATTAGCGCATGTGCATTTGAGGGGTGAAATGGTTGAAGTCGCTACTTTTCGCGCTCATCACGGGGATGATGCGACGGAAAATGGGCGTATTGTACGTGATAATGTATATGCAAGCAGTGTTGATGAAGATGCTTTGCGCCGCGACTTTACCATTAATGCGCTTTATTATGACATCAGAGATTTTTCTGTTCTCGATTATGCTAATGGCATGGCAGATTTACGCGCGGGTTTGATACGTTTGGTTGGCTCACCCCTGTTGCGTTATCAAGAGGACCCGGTGCGTATGTTACGGGCGGTTCGCTTTGCAGCTAAACTTGGTTTTAGGATTGAGCCTCAGACAGCGGCGCCGATTTCTGAATTGGGTGGATTATTGAGCAATATTCCACCAGCGCGTTTGTTTGAGGAAGTGCTAAAACTGTTTTTGAGTGGACATGCAGTGCAATCGTTTGTGCAATTGCAGCACTATGATTTATTTAAGCAATTGTTTCCTTATACGGAGGCGTGTTTAGATGATCCTATCATGGGTACCTTAATTGATCTGGTTTTACGCAATACTGATCAGCGTAAGATTGAAAATAAACCCGTTGCCCCAGGTTTTTTCTTGGCGGCGTTATTATGGCCTCCCTTGTCTCGCTTCTTGCCAGAAAATCCCGGTAAGGGTATTAATCAACAGGAATTGTTGTTAAATGCCGCTCAACAGATTTTGGCAAAGCAGCAAGTGCATGTTGCTATACCAAGACGTATCATCGTGGTGATGCAAGATATTTGGCGCTTACAATTGCGCTTAACAGGAAACCGTCGTGGTAAAAAGAAGAGTTTAAGTGTGCTAGAACATCCCCGTTTTCGAGCGGCTTATGATTTTTTGCTATTACGTGCTAATGCGGGTGATGAGCAAGTAGCTGCTGATGTGGATTGGTGGACTCAGTTTTTAAAAACGAATGATCCGGAGCGTGAGACTTTATTATCGCCCGTTGCGAGAAAAAAACGGTCACGGCGGCCTAGAAAATCTAAAAAAGGTCACGAGTGAAAACTACTGTTTATGTGGGATTAGGCAGTAACCTTGCTAATCCTATTTATCAGGTTAAAAAGGCATTGCGGGCACTTGAGGCTTTGCCTGTTACCGATTTAAGAGCGCATTCGGGCTTGTATCGCAGCAAGCCTTTAGGTCCACAAAATCAGCCAGATTATATTAATGCGGTTGCGGCGTTAAGGTCTGAATTGGCACCGTTGATTTTGCTTGATAAGTTGCAAGCGATTGAAAATCAGCAGGATCGTGTCCGTAATGCTGAGCGGTGGGGTCCTCGGACTTTGGATTTGGATATGTTGCTTTATGGTAATAGGCAGTCACAAGATGCCCGATTGATTTTACCGCATCCGGGGTTGTTTGAGAGGGCTTTTGTATTGTATCCTCTAGCTGAGTGTGCCCCCGATTTAGTTTTGCCGGATGGACAAAGTGTTTATGATTTGATGCTGCGTTGTCCGGCTCAAGGGCTTTGTCGGGTGGATTAGCCATTTCACGCGACGCAGAGCGTCGAGGCAGGCATTCCTTTGCCTCGCGTCAATGCCATTAAGTTAAGACTATGTCGGGTGGATTAAGCGATAGCGTATCCACCGATATTTACATAATAATCAGGTGGATACGCGCAGCAATAGCCACCCTACATGTATGGATTTTTGCGATACTTAATGGCATTGACGCTTCGCTAAGGGAATGCCTGCCTCGACGCTCCGCGTCGAATTATTGAGGCAATTAATGATGAGTCGCATAACCTTAACCCAGTTGCGTAATTTAAAAGCAAAGGGTAAAAAAATAAGTTGTTTAACGGCCTACGATGCCAGTTTTGCCCATTTCCTTGATCAAGCGGGAGTTGAGATTTTATTGGTGGGAGACTCATTAGGCATGGTAATTCAAGGCCATGATAGTACATTGCCGGTGACGGTTGAAGATATGATTTATCACTGCCAATTAGTGCAGCGTGGCAGTCAGCGAGCTTTGTTAGTTGTAGATATGCCATTTATGAGTTATGCCACTCCGAACCAAGCTTTAGAAACAGCAGCGCGTTTGATGCGTGAGGGACAGGCTCAAATGGTTAAGCTCGAAGGGGGCGCGTGGTTGGTAGATACTGTGCAATTGTTAACTGAGCGGGGTATTCCCGTTTGTGCCCATTTGGGTTTAACGCCACAATCTGTCCATCAATTAGGCGGCTATCGGATACAAGGGCGTACTGAAACGGAGGCCGAACAATTACAGGATGATGCTTTGGCTTTGCAAACGGCTGGGGCTTCGTTGCTGGTTTTGGAATGTGTGCCTAGCGATTTAGCGGCGAAGATCACGGCTTCTTTAAAAATTCCTGTGATAGGAATTGGGGCGGGTGCCGCTTGTGATGGGCAAGTGTTAGTTTTATATGATATGTTGGGCATTACACCTGGCAAAAGTCCGTCATTTTCTAAAGATTTTTTGCAAGAAACGGGTTCGATACCAGCAGCGATTGATGCTTTTGTGAGTGCAGTGAAAAAAGGCACTTTTCCGGAGGAATAAAGGAGTCCAAGATTTATCTTGGACGTCCAACTTAATACACCACAGACAACTGATAACCACGCGCTTGCAACAAATTAAGCAAACCTTTATCACCAGGTAAATGCAAGGCACCAACGGCAATAAAAGCATTTCCTTCCTGTAATCGCTTTTCCATGCGATCAAGCATTCTTACATTACGATCATCCACAATCCGTTTATAAAACGCATCAACCAAAGCTTGGTTATCGCTGCTACTGTGCATATATTCAATACTAAACCTCATCAATGCCGTCAAATCACGTTGAAGATATAACTCATGTAATTTGTCAAATATAGCGGGCATTTTATCGAGCTGCATTACAGTTTCTTTCAGCATGATCAATTGTTCATCTAAAGAGAACCTTTCAAAAACCGCCAACTGCTCTTTTATCGTTTCCAAACCATAAGTTGGTATTTGAAGTTGTTGTGCCTTTTGATACAATTGTAAATCTAAAATTTCTCCCGTTTTAGTGGGCGGCGTACTTAACGTGGCTATCACCGCCCAGGGTTTAAGTCTCTTTACGAGCATGCCTGGTATATAATATTCGCCCATCGCTTTGACAATTTGATCAAAAAGTGCTTTGTCAATGAGTTTATCTAAAGATTGTTCCCCAACAAAAAACATCGCTGAGGCTACTTTCGTCATGTTAGACAGACTCATATCCAACTCAAGGGAGACACTATCGGCTTGTTTGAAGCGGGAATCCACGATGGGCGGTAATTGAGTGACGCGGGAATCTTCTGAATGTATGGTACCAAAAAGATAACTCGAAGTGAGCCCTGGTTTATCAATTTGCCATAATAAGCCTTTTTGCGAGCTGCTATCCTTAGCAAATAGGCTATAACAACCTGTCAAGCTGATAATCAGTAATACATAATAAGCACCGCGATAAAATGGTTTCATAAAAATTCCTATCTATTGATAACTAACTAAACACTAAAAAAATGTACGCAACAAATTATACCGATATTGAACTTTTCAATCCTCAACAATTTGAAAACGATGCTGGCACTAATGTATTTCGCGACGCCTTAAAGCGGGGACATGAAATACTCAACGAACGCTTTCAAGCCAATGAAAACGCCAGCAATTATGTACTCCAACGCGCCTTGTTAATCGATCAAATCGTCTTAAAAATATGGCAACCGCTTTGTTCAGTGCCTAAGAATAATACAATAGTGCTTATCGCCGTAGGCGGATATGGGCGCGGAGAATTGCATCCCCACTCCGATATCGATTTATTGATTTTATCAGAATCGGCAATGGATGCCGAAATGCAAAACGGTATTGAAAATTTTTTGAGATTCTTGTGGGATTTGCGCCTTAAAGTTGGGCATAGTGTGCGTACATTGGAAGAGTGCGTGCAAGAAGCGGCGGATGATATTACAGTGGCGACTAATCTCATAGAAGCGCGTTTGCTCATTGGAGATGAGCCCTTGTTTCAAAGCTTGCAAGCCGCCATCGCACCCAATCGGATATGGTCTCATAAAAACTTTTTTGCCGCTAAAATCGAAGAACAAACTCAACGTTATCTGAAATATAATGACACCACCTGTAATTTAGAACCCAATATCAAAGAAAGTCCCGGCGGATTACGCGACATTCAAATGATAGGCTGGGTGGCTAAACGTTATTTCGGTGCCACCACTTTACATGATTTAGTGCAACATGGATTTTTAAGTGAAAAGGAATATCAAACCCTGATCAATGCACAAGAATTTCTCTGGGAGATTCGTTGCCACTTACACTTAACGACAAAACGAAACGAAGATCGTTTACTGTTTGAATATCAACGCATCCTCGCTACCGCATTTGGCTATGAGGATGATGACGCTGGCTTAGGCGTTGAAAAATTGATGAAGCGGTACTATCGCACCGCCAAGGAAATAAACACGCTTAATGATATGCTCTTGCAATTATTTCAAGAAGCCATTTTATATGCAAATGCCCCCGCAAAAGTTTACCCCCTAAACAAACGCTTTCAAGTTTGTAATGACTTTATCGAAGTGACTCACGATGAAGTCTTTGTGAATTATCCCTTTGCCTTGCTCGAAATTTTTCTGTTGATGCAACAACATCCAAAGATTAAAGGGATACGCGCCGCGACCCTTCGCTTGATTATTCATTATAACTATTTGATTGATAATGTTTTTCAACAAGATTTGCGAGCACGGAGTCTGTTTTTTGAAATTTTCCGCCAACCGCAAGGCTTAACTCATGTACTACGGCGCATGAACCGTTATGGCATCCTTGCTGCCTACATTCCGGCGTTTGGAAAAATTGTGGGACAAATGCAATATGATTTATTCCATGCCTACACTGTCGATCAACACACGCTTTTTGTAGTACGTTATCTGAGACGCTTTAGCTTAGCTCAATTCCATCAAGAATTCCCATTCTGTTCAAAACGGATGCAGTCTATCCCCAAACCAGAATTGTTGTATCTAGGTGGTTTTTTTCATGATATTGCAAAAGGGCGAGGTGGCAATCATTCAGAATTAGGCGAAATAGAAGCCTTGAATTTTTGTAAAGCGCATGGCTTAAGTGATAATGATGCCCGTTTAGTGGGATGGTTAGTACGTCACCATTTACTCATGTCCACCACAGCACAACGTCAAGACATCGACGATCCTGATGTGATAAAAACTTTTGCCCAAGTGGTTGAAGACACGATACACCTTGATTATTTATATCTGCTGACTGTCGCAGATATTAGGGCAACGAGCCCTGACTTGTGGAATAGTTGGAAAAATGCCTTATTCACTGAACTTTACCAGAAAACATATACGATTTTGGAGCAAGATAAAGGGCATGTCTTAGATAAAGAACTCCACATTCAGAATATTAAGAAGAAGGCACGTCGTTTATTACTGAATGATGCAGATAATGAACGTATCTCCGCCTTATGGAAAGAATTAGGCGATGAATACTTCTTGTATTCTGCACCGCACAACGTTGCCATCGAAACACAGGCTATCTTAAATCATAGCAATCCTGATATTCCCATTGTCTTAGAACGCGAAGGCGTGAAAGGTGGCACAAAATTTATTATGATCACACGAGAACGTGATTATTTGTTTGCTGCCACCACCTATTTTTTAGAACAACACAATTTGAGCATTGTTGATGCCTATATCGTTCCCACTCAAGGCGAATATACTATTAGTGGATATACAATTTTGGAGAACAATAAGAGTCCAGGAAAGCCTATTAGCGATATTTTACAAGAACTCAAACAAGCGTTGGAGAGCGATGAGCCGGAGTTTGACATCATCCGCCGCCGTGTGCCTATACATCTAAAGCAGTTTACTGTGCCCACTCAGGTCACTTTTACACAAGATCATATTAATAATCATACTATAATAGAGATTATTAGCACTGATCGCCCTGGCGTGTTATCGCGTATTGCACAAGCGTTTGTAAGCTGTGAAGTACGGGTTAAGAAAGCAAAAATTGGGACATTTGGCACCCGTGTTGAGGACTTTTTTTTTATTACCGATTATAACAATCAGGCACTGTATTCTGCGGATAAACTTGATTGTTTGCGTGATGAATTAGCTAGGTTGCTTGATGAAGATGTGCCAAAAAAGCAGTAAGTATAGTTGTCCAGAAAAGTTCGAGGGTTTCGGGAAATCCGCTGCGCGCAATGAGCGAAACAACGAAATCTTGGACCGCGATGGAGTCCAAAATTTATTTTGGACGAGGCGCCCAAGATAAATCTTGGACTCCAGACTCAGGAGTCCAAGATTTATCTTGGACGAAAATTAAGATGCAGCCTGCATAACAAAAATACGAGCATTCAGACGACTTTTATGCCGAGCCGCCTTATTTTTGTGAATTAAACGCTTATTAGCCATGCGATCTATAATCGGTACCGCCGTTTTATAAGCGGCTTGTGCCGCTGCCTGTTCGCCGCTCGCAATCGCTTTAACCACAGCTTTCAAATAAGTACGCAACATAGAACGCTGGCTCGCATTCTGTTTACGGTGTTTTTCAGCTTGGCGAGCTCGTTTTGTCGCTTGTGCAGAATTAGCCAAAATATATCTCCTATTAAGTATGTATTAAATAAATAAATAAATGAGTTTGTCGTAAATCAACTCAGCACCTTCAATTCATCATCCAAAGCAACTTCACCATTTTCAATCACTTGCACATAAATACCCAGATGGCGATGCCCATAAGTTTTAACCAAAGTTTGTGGAATTTGCAAATCTCGCACCGCACTGTCTGGATTCACATTAGTCGCGGCACAACGCTCAATCAATTTAAATCCCCGCACTTTCGCCGTGCCCAACATCAATGTTTTATCCACCCAATCCATTTCTGCCCAAGGCGATGCCCCATCAAAATACACATTAGCACGAAATCGTAATGGGTGGACAGATGTGCCCAGCACTTTTTCCAACTCTCGCACAGTGGCAAGATTAATACATGATAACACTTTCGCGTTGACATCCGAAAACGTATGATCTGGGGCTTGCACTAATTTAGGCGCACCCCGTATTTCATCGCCGAGATACTCAACAAAAAAATTTTCAATTTTTTGCCGCCCCTCAGAATCTTCCAAATTACCACGGACAAGCACTTTACCATCGCGCTCAATCTGCAAAACGCCGGTACTATCATCATAAATACTATACAAAGCAGCCAAGCGTTCATTTTTCATCAGCATTAAAAAATGCGTCTTAGAAAGATGCGCCGGCGCATCGGGATTAAATTCAGTCGTCCCATGCGCTAAGGCAAAATAGCGATCTAGCCCAATCGCTTCACCGGCTTGCAAAGAGACACGCTGCAAAGCTTCAGGGTTCATCCCTTTAATGGGATAACGATAAAGATGAGTGATGGTTGACATAATTTTAAATAGCCAAGGCTTGATTAATATCCCCTAAAATAGGATCAATAGGTAAAATGACTCTTGCTAGTCGTGCCATTGGACAAGTATAACAGATCTTACAACGCCCTCACCTGAGCCAAACTCAATCCAGTCGCACTGGCTATTTGTTCCTCAGAAATACCAAGGGCTTTCAAATTACGAGCGGTTTCCATCTTAGCTTTTTCGATACCTTGCTCGATACCTTGCTCAATACCTTGCTCAATACCTTCTTCCTTACCCTCACCAAAACCTTTATCAAAACCTTTTTCCTCACCCTTCTTAAACTCACCCTGTTTGATTTCTTCCTCATTATATTCATCAAACATCCGCGCACGCTCTTCGGGTGTTACTTTATCCTTCTCAATCATATTGAAAACACGTTGAATCTGTGGATTCAAGTAATGAGATTCATCAACCTCTTCATCAAGGCTATCTTGGATAGCCTCCAACCATTCACGGTACGCCTTCGGCGTGTCATCTTGAAGATATTTCGGGCAAATAAAGAGCACTTTGTGATCTATTTCACCTAATGGCTCACCTTTTCTATTTTTAGGATCAAAGTCAATCGTAGAGACATCCTCTTTATGCCTATCACCAGAAGTCAAAATAACAATGGTGAAAACTTTCAATTCGGGAGAATAATTTTTTGATTTAACCACCTGTGCCAATAAAGCCGCACAATGATAATGTAAAAAACGATGATAGTGATCAGAAAAGCGTACATGTTGCATATCAACAATCACCCGATTTTTCTCGTCTTCGGCATAAAGATCAAATTTAGTCGCAACACTGCCTATTGGTGGATCATAAGCTTTATCTTTTTCCACCACATCAATTTCAAGTTGAATGCCCAACAAATCATGGATAAAAGCGGTGAAAATCTCTTTATCACCAAAAGCCTTCTTGAAAATCACATCATAACGTAACGGAGCTACTTGTTTCATAGTACTTTACTCAAAGTCAAATTGAACCTATAAAAAAAGCCCCTTAGCATAATACAATGCCAAGGGGCTTTTCACCTCTTACAACGCCCTCACCTGAGCCAAACTCAATCCAGTCGCACTGGCTATTTGTTCCTCAGAAATACCAAGGGCTTTAAGATTACGAGCGGTTTCCATCTTAGCTTTTTCGATACCTTGCTCAATACCTTCTTCCTTACCCTCACCAAAACCTTTATCAAAACCTTTTTCCTCACCCTTCTTAAAC
>JSZA02000078.1 GCA_000785145.2 Candidatus Thiomargarita nelsonii | reverse complement strand
GTTGGAGTACAAAGCTTTAGCTTTGTCAGACAGTACAAAGCTAAAGCTTTGTACTCCAAAAAAACAAATTGACAGAGTACTAGTACAACGGATTAGGGGAATAAACGAATTGAGTAGGTGCGTTCCCACGCTCTGTTTTTTTTTCTCGTTCTCTCCTGTTTTCTCGTTCCCACGCTCTGCGTGGGAATGCCTGCTTGGACGCTCCGCGTCCTGCAACCAACAAAAATTTTTTTGACTTTAACAAATTTTTAGACTATATATATAACTATAAATGTTTAGATAAAGGAGGACAATGATATGAAAATAAGTTTAATATTATGCACAATATTTCTGATTAACACTTCGTTTGCGGAAACCATTATCTATGAAGAGCCCATTGTTAATGGTCATGCCGGCTACGTAATGGCATCAGAAGTCAATTATCCAATAGATAAAGTTTTAATACTTGTTAGAGGTTTTGACACTGAAAATGATGAGCACCCGGTTGATAAATTGTATGGTTTATACCACTCAGTGGTGGATTATCTTTCACCAATGGGTTGGGATATAGTCGTTTTTGATTATGTTGATGGTGCGATTGATCTCAAACACAATGCAGATAACTTGGCGCGTTTTATTGAATTGGTCAATATCTATGCCGAGCCAAATTATCATCTGGCTATTGTGGGTGGCTCTATGGGCGGTATTGTGGCTAGGACTATGTTTGCACAGGAAGGTAGTAATATGGGAGTAGATAGCTATGTTTCTATCGATGCGCCACATTGGGGCGTTTATCTAAGCGAATGTTGTAACGATCTGGCGGCTATTTGGTTTGATTATTATGCGGGACTTGAGATGCTGAACGGAGACGATTTGTATGAGGAACATTACAATTGGTTGAGAAGTATTGAAAATCATCCTGATTTTATGGCTCAAGTGATTGAGCCAATGAATACTTGTGCCATTGCTTTGAGCGATGGTGAACAAGGATACTGGAAAGTGGATTGGGAGGATAGATTGATCCATACGAAATTCTATCCGGTGAGTTCATATATGTATAATGAGGGATTGACATCCAACTTTATTCCTTACCATTCCGCCATTTATATGGACGATTATTCGACGACAAAAAAGAAGAAATTTGGGTATAATAAGTATGTCTATAATGATACATACTCATCTTACTTTGATGAAACCCTTGCAAATCCAAGAGATCGTCACGCCGCGCCTGAATATGCTGTGGAACAAGCGTTACAGTTTGTTTTAGATTATTATTAACGTGAGTTCGACTCAATAAAAGTCCAAGATAAATCTTGGACTCCTATTTTCTGCGGATTACCATTCCAAAATCTCTTCTGCCATCCCAATCCCATGCTCTACACAAAAATCATGCGCCTTATCAACAAAACCACCATAAGAAAAATAGGCGGGCAAAACCATAGCGTCGGGAAAATGACTTTGATAAACTTCCACTTTCTCTTGAAAATCTTCAACCAGAGTCAACCCGATTGGCGTTTGAGTTTTTTTGACTTCAACTAAAACCACTCGTCCACAAACCGATTCTGCCACAATATCAATTTCCATCGCTTTGCCATCTTCACGCTGAATGACGACTCGTTCTTTCACCTTTTGAAGGTTTAATGGGGTTGTATCAAGCACGTTTTGGAAAAACTTGGATAAGGCAAAACGTTTGCGACTCCTAAAAGCGGTGGCTAAAATATGTTCGGCAAATTTGCCCGCATAATGATTCAATTTGCCCTGTAATTGGCGATTTTTGTGGGTTAATTTGGCTATTTCCTCGGCAAATTCTGTTTTCAAATTAGGTGCCGCTGTTTTGATTTCTTTCTCAAAGCGATTGCGTAACACTAAATTGAGCGTACCATCCTCTAACCCTCGAAAATCAATGTCTGCTACACCTTGAGTAATCAAATCCGCCTCTTTGAGAATGAGTAATTGCCGGTAAATATCATTAGGCTCTAATTCCAGATGCAACTCCTCTTTCAATTTTTGAGGCGTGAAATAGCGTGAATTATGTTTACTCAAGTACAATAAAATCTGTTTAGCATTGAGATTATTGACTTGAGCCACGGTTAGCTCAATATAGATCGCCCAATTTTGAGACATTTCTGCCGTTTTAGCCGAAATTTCATAATTGACAGCATTAATCACTCCTTCTGAGGTGGTTAAATCTTTCCCCTCAGATTCGTTGAGTATGACACAAGAAATAAAAAAAGGATCCGCCATACATAATTCATTGATTTGCCAAGCCGTCTCATTGGTAATGGGTTCCTCATAAAACTGTGCATATTGATAGACGGCTTGTAAACCTTCATCCTTAGTCAAATAAGGATAAAATCGGATTTGCTTTAAGCGTCCGGCTTCTAAATATTTGCTCATGATCTTGAGCAGCAAATCAGCATAAGAACCAGTCACTAGCATCGGTGCAATTTTTGACTCCGACAGATGGTGATAACTGCCGGCTAGGGTGTCAATTGGTGCCGTTTTATAATGTTGATCGGGATAAATATACTGAGTGATATATTGAAATTCGTCTAAAATCACCAAAAATCTTTGATCATAAAGATCAGCAAAACGATGTGGTGCCGAGCAAGCCAAATCCCACATTAAATCATGGCTACCTCCAACTTTTTTGTTTTGAATTAGAAAGTCAACATCATCAATTAAAGGGGTAATGGCTTCACTGACACCAAATTCTCTGATTTGTTCTAAAGACAGTGGATGTTTGACTAACTTCTGTGTTCGAGTGAGAAAAGCAATATACTGCGAGGCGAAAATACGGTAATATTTAATCGCCAAATTGGGATACCACATTTTATTTTCCCCAAACTCAAAATAAAACGGGATCACTGCTCCATTATCACTCCACAACTGATTAAAAATCCGTTGCACAAAGGCCGTTTTGCCGCTCTTACGTCGGGCAATGATGACTCTGGATTTGGAGAGTCTTTTTGGAATATTGCCTAGCCATTTGTTGAAAGAGTTAAACTCCTTTTCTCGCCCAACAAATAATGCCGGCTCGCCAATTTTTTCGTTTAAGGGATATTGCATATTTATCTTGGATTCCTATTTTCTTGTTACTCTTAGTTCTACGTTTTTTGATCTTGACATCAAAAACACTTGGAGTCCAAAGCTTTAGCTTTGGACAGCGGATTACCATTCCAAAATCTCTTGAGCCATCCCAATCCCATGCTCTACACAAAAATCATGCGCCTTATCAACAAAACCACCATAAGAAAAATAGGCGGGCAAAACCATAGCGTCGGGAAAATGACTTTGATAAACTTCCACTTTCTCTTGAAAATCTTCAACCAGAGTCAACCCGATTGGCGTTTGAGTTTTTTTGACTTCAACTAAAACCACTCGCCCACAAACCGATTCAGCCACAATATCAATTTCCATCGCTTTGCCATCTTCACGCTGAATGACGACTCGTTCTTTCACCTTTTGAAGGTTTAATGGGGTTGTATCAAGCACGTTTTGGAAAAACTTGGATAAGGCAAAGCGTTTGCGACTCCTAAAAGCGGTGGCTAAAATATGTTCGGCAAATTTGCCCGCATAATGATTCAATTTGCCCTGTAATTGGCGATTTTTGTGGGTTAATTTGGCTATTTCCTCGGCAAATTCTTTTTTCAAATTGGGAGCCACCGTTTTGATTTCTTCTTCAAAGCGATTGCGTAAAACCAAATTGAGTGTGCCATCTTGTAAACCTCTAAATTGAATGTTAGAGACACCTTGATCAATCAAATCGGCTTCTTTGAGAATGACTAATTGCCGGAAAATATCATTAGTCTCTAAATCAAGATGCAACTCCTCTTTCAATTTTTGAGGCGTGAAATAGCGTGAATTGTGTTTACTCAAGTACAATAAAATCTGTTTCGCATTGATATTGTTCACTCTAGCAACGGTGAGTTCAATATAGGTAGCCCAATTTTGACACATTTCTGCCGTTTTAGCCGAAATTTCATAATTGACAGCATTAATCACGCCTTCTGAGGTGGTTAAATCTTTCCCCTCAGATTCGTTGAGTATGACACAAGAAATAAAAAAAGGATCCGCCATACATAATTCATTGATTTGCAAAGCCGTCTCATTGGTAATGGGTTCCTCATAAAGCAGAGCATATTGATAGACGGCTTGTAAACCTTCATCCTTAGTCAAATAAGGAGAAAAGCGGATTTGCTTCAAGCGTCCAGCTTCTAAATATTGTTTCATGATATTGAGCAACCAATTAGCATAAGAACCGGTTACTAACATCGGTGCAATTTTTGACTCCGACAGATGGTGATAACTGCCGGCTAGGGTGTCATCCGGTTTACCCTCGCCATTTTCATTTCTATAAATATAGTAAGTGATATATTGAAATTCGTCTAAAATCACCAAAAATCTTTGATCATAAAGATCAGCAAAACGATGTGGTGCCGAGCAAGCCAAATCCCACATTAAATCATGGCTACCTCCAACTTTTTTGTTTTGAATTAGAAAGTCAACATCATCAATTAAAGGGGTAATGGCTTCACTGACACCAAATTCTCTGATTTGTTCTAAAGACAGTGGATGTTTGACTAACTTCTGTGTTCGAGTGAGAAAAGCAATATACTGCGAGGCGAAAATACGGTAATATTTAATCGCCAAATTGGGATACCACATTTTATTTTCCCCAAACTCAAAATAAAACGGGATCACTGCTCCATTGTCAGTCCACAACTGATTAAAAATCCGTTGCACAAAGGCCGTTTTGCCGCTCTTACGTCGGGCAATGATGACTCTGGATTTGGAGAGTCTTTTTGGAATATTGCCTAGCCATTTGTTGAAAGAGTTAAACTCTTTTTCTCGCCCAACGAATAATGCCGGTTCGCCAATTTTTTCGTTTAAGGGATATTGCATATTTTTGTTCCTAAAATCAAATAGGGTTTCTTTTCCGCCTTCTTGGATTATATGATATATAATACAACGGATTTTTACAAGCAGATAGATAAATCTGCCCAACTCCTTTTATTTGACTATGTTAAAACAATCAAACCATTACACTTGGCAAGGCATTATCGACATTGCCTTGCGCCACAAGCGAGAAATCGTCTTAGCGCATATTATCGCTATTGTTGCAACCCTATTAAGTGTGCCAATCCCATTGCTCATGCCCTTATTGGTTGATGAAGTTTTACTCAATCAACCGGCAAGCCTGGTGAATACTATCAATTCTATTTTTCCCCTCAATTGGCAAGGCGCCATTTTAACCATTACAGTCATCACATTATTTAGCCTATTATTGCGCTTAAAAGCATTGGCTTTGGGCGTTTGGCAAATGCGTCAATTTAGCATTATTGGTAAAGATGTCGTGTATCGTATTCGTAAAGAATTGATTAGCCGCCTTCAGCGCGTGTCGATGGCAGAATATGAAACTTTGGGCAGTGGACAAGTCATATCCCATTTGGTGACAGATTTAGATACGCTCGATCAATTTATCGGCGTGAGTATTAGCCGACTTTTAATCGCGGTGTTGACCATTATCGGCACTGGCGTGATTTTGCTGTGGATGCACTGGCAATTGGCTTTATTCATTTTATTGATCAATCCAATCGTGGTTTTTATCACGATCCAGTTAGGGCGTAAGGTTAAGGCTTTAAAGAAAAAAGAAAATAAGGCTTATGCCACTTTTCAACAAACGCTCAGCGAAACCTTAGATGCTATCCAACAAATCCGTGCTTATAATCGTGAACGATATTATTTAGGGCATGTCATCGACAGTGCCAACGAAATAAAAAATCACGCCATTGCCTATGCTTGGAAAAGCGATGCGGCTAATCGCTTGTCTTTTAGTGTTTTTCTATTAGGCTTTGACATGTTTCGCGCTATCAGCATGTTAATGGTACTATTTTCCGATTTAACGATAGGACAAATGTTTGCCGTATTTGGCTATCTCTGGTTTATGTTAGCTCCTATGCAAGAAATCATTGGGATTCAATATAGTTATCAGGCGGCAAAAGCGGCCTTACAGCGCCTCAATAAATTGTTTGCCCTCTCTTATGAACCCAAATATCCTCATCAATTTAATCCCTTTGAAAATCACTCGACGACTTCGATTCGCTTAGAGAATATCTGTTTTTCCTATAATCAACAAGATTGGGTACTTGATCATGTTTCGCTGGAAATTAAAGCCGGAGAAAAAGTCGCCTTAGTGGGCGCCAGTGGGGGTGGCAAAACGACTTTAGTGCAAGTGGTGCTAGGCTTATACGCGCCTCAATTGGGTAATATTTATTTTAATAATGTACCCATGACGCAAATTGGCATGGATGTTGTGCGTACTTATGTGGCTACGGTATTACAACATCCCGCTTTATTTAATGACACCCTCCGCATGAATCTCAGTATGGGACGTGAACATTCTGATGAAGAATTGTGGCAAGCCTTAGAAGTCGCACAACTGACGGAAACTGTCAAAAATATGGAAAATAGGCTAGATACTCGACTGGGACAACGGGGCGTGCGGCTCTCTGGGGGACAACGACAACGGGTGGCGGTAGCACGGATGATTTTGGCTAATCCTAAGGTGGTGATTTTAGACGAAGCCACGTCTGCCTTAGATACGGAAACCGAAACTAAACTGCATAAGGCGTTAAATGATTTTCTAAAGGATAAAACAACCATCATCATTGCCCACCGTCTCAGTGCCGTGAAACAGGCGGATCGGGTATTTGTTTTTGATGAGGGACGGATTATTGAAGAGGGGCGGCATGAGAGTTTAATTCATGAAAATGGATTGTATGCGAAATTGTATAATGCATAATTTTAGTAGGAGTCCAAGATTTATCTTGGACACCTTTTTCAAACCCACCCAATCGCAACAACCGTCACCTCAACCCCCTGAATCATCACTTGAGTTGACAATTTTTCAAGGACGGATTCTTCAAGTACCGGAATAAACAGTGCAATCGTCACGCTATCGATGCCTAAATTTTTGGCATAATCTGCCGCTTGATCACGATCAGATTTGATTTGATAGCTATCGACGAAGCTTTTGACTTCGATAATGCCTCGTTGCTTGCCACACTGAAGATGCAAATCAACCTTCCCATTGCCCGTAGGGAATTCTGGACTCACCACACAACGCCTACCCACGGCTTCTTTAAGCCAAGTAAACAGATGAAATTGTCCCACAGATTCTGTTAATTTCAAATCTTTTTTTCTGCGTGGTTGATCTTTAATACCTTTTTCTCTCAAGCGAACTAAATAGTCCTTGTACCTAGTCAGCAAGGCAGGCAAATTAAGTAGGGGCGGGCAACCACAAGGGATTGCCCCTACGCCCGTACCCCCAAAAACATCAGTGAGTTCATCCAAGGGCGCCAGTGCGAGAATCGGCATTTCTGGTCCTATAATATCATTGCTTAAGGCATCATAAAGACAGCGTTGAACAAACGGAGAAGTAAAACGGCAAACATCTTGTGTTTCGCCGCTTGGCGACGTTTCAAGAGTCGGTTCAATCAACCCATGAAGATAAAGATAATTGTGTTTAGGTTGATGAAAAAAGAAAGGAACATTCGACGTTGTAAACAAGGAGGTCAAAAAATCCTGATACGCCGGTTCTCTCGCTTTGGCAATCAGATTTAATAAGGTATTATTAGGCTCTCTTGTTCGGGCAAACTGCCATACCAGTTTCCATGTTTTTTCATCAAGCGTTTTATCCACACCCGGATTATACTTTTCAGTCAACAGTTCTCCAAACCATGACACTAAACCGGGCTGTCCTTTTGTCGTTTGATAAATTTGCTCGACTACCGCCGGTTCAATTGGTTGACCGCTTTCTTCTTGATACTGTTGATATAAGTCCTTGACTTCTGCCGACGTTAAATTGGGCACTTTGAGCGATTTTTGAATATTGAACGGAGAGCCCCGTTGACTTTCAATACCCAGTACGGCTCGAACGCCAATCAGTGCCAGTCCATGGAGCCAATTGTTTTTACGGTCAAGATATAGTTCACGGAATTGTGCAACCATTAAGTCTATCAAAGCCAGTGGAATGGTATCCACTTCATCTATCAATAGGATGAGCGGACGATCCCAAAGTCCCTCTGTTTTTGAGAAGAGTTGAGCAAAATCATCCCAGTTTTGGGGTGAGGGGTGTCCTGGCAAATGGCTCTTGATGAGCCTGCCAAATGCGGGCGGAAAATCAAGTTCTGGGAGAGAATCCTTCATTCCTCTCAATCTACCTAATGAGAAATTAAAGACAGTGAATTCCTCTGGATATTGCTGTGAGATGACTTGCTCTATTTGTCTCATCAACCAAGTTTTGCCCGTTTGGCGCGGCGCCCAGATGGTAAAGTAATGACCGCCTTTTTCAGGCTTACCAATAAGCTGCTCAACGCCTTGTGCAATCAGTGCTTGACGTTGGACACAAAAGTGCTCCTGACAATCAACTGGTCCATAAGAATGAAAATGTCTCATTGTTAATTCCTTGGTTATATCAAAAAAAATCAATCATATCACAAAAATCCTGTGCAAGGTACGCTCCTGACCAACAGCGTATTCCTCAACAATAGTGGTCTTGGCGGGGTTAGTGGTGGGGCTGGTTTAGGAGGGGCCATTTATACTGACGTATCGAGAGACGTCGTCATTAAGGATTAAAAAACGTCGAACCTCAATAATAAGATTTGTTTACACCACTCCAACCATGATTAGCCGTATTGAAAATGCTCAAATAAATAGGATTTCTAGACTAGAAATTTTTCAACTTTCAAAGAAATCCTATTTTTTTGAAAAACAGGATTTCTATAACTCTTAGTTATACGTTTTTTTGACTTGACATGTTGGAGTCCAAAGC
The DNA here is from genome assembly GCA_000785145.2 of Candidatus Thiomargarita nelsonii. Classification (GTDB taxonomy): domain Bacteria; phylum Pseudomonadota; class Gammaproteobacteria; order Beggiatoales; family Beggiatoaceae; genus Thiomargarita; species Thiomargarita nelsonii_B. The sequence goes on along the minus strand of JSZA02000078.1, from coordinate 20,021 downwards.
TTTAGCTTTGGACTGGCAGCGGGCTTATAAATTAGTTAAAAATTTACTTCGTTTCAAATGCTTGGTGGGTTTCGCTCTACCCACCCTACATGAAAGATATTTTTTAATCATTGTCTGGTTTTTTAACCAGTTTTTCAAACGCATCAAGAGAGTTTACCAAAATGGCTTCTCTATGAAGTTTGGACAAAAACGAGTGGTCATAAATGGCATGAATCGCTTTCACCAGCTATTCGTGAACATCCTTAAAACGGACGCGCAACACTTCTACAACATCTTCTTGTGATTACTCCAACGCGCCGAGTCTCTCAATACTCGTTACATACGGCATTTTCTTTGCCTCCTCATATTCAGTGGTAAATGCCTTGAATTGCAGTGCAAACAAACTAAGGTAATGAGTGGCTGTTTATAGCGATCAAACAGTCGATAATGATAAGTGAAGATACGCTCAGCAAAGTTTTCCTCAAATTTGTTCTGTATTTCAATATGTATATACAATCGTGCCTCACCACCCTTTTTGAGCCAGACTTTGACCAACCTATCAGCGTCGTCCTAATTCAGCATCCTGTTGAAGTTCTTTATCCCAAAATTCATAACCACGGCTCCAATCAACCAGTGCATGAACTTGTGGAAAAAAGAAGACCATAAAAATATTGATGTCTCCTTAAAAAAAACGCTTTGATTATATCACAAAAATAGTGTGCAAGGTACGCTCCTGACCACTAAAAAAAACAACTAGACTTGAGTTTTTTATTAAGTTAGAATACCCCCTTAATCAAAACGGCACCCTATTATTAACTGCTATATCGACGGCTCTTTAGTCTGTCAGTTTAGAGGATACCAAGAAATTGGTTTATCACTTATGAATGAGCCTTGTAGTTATTGCTGGGAAAATAGGAGAAAAACATGCTTGAATTTCCATATAGTATTTGTGATTTTTATACGCTTATCACTGAAGACTATTTTTACGTGGATCGCACCAATCACATTCGCTTAATTGAAAAGGCGGGAAAACAATTACTTTTCCTACGCCCGCGTCGTTTTGGAAAAACCCTATTACTGTCCATGCTAGAAAATTATTACGATGTAGCAAAAGCGGACGAATTTGAGCGACTGTTTGGACATTTAGCGATAGGGCAAAATCCGACACCTAAGCATAATCAATATTTAGTGATGACTTGGGATTTTTCGGTCGTTAGCTCGCATGGAGAAATAGAACAGGTTCACCAAGCATTGCACGAACACCTTAACAATGCCATTTCAAATTTTGCCACACGCTATCAAGACTTGTTACCATACTCTATTTCAATTAATAGCCATAATGCGATTTCTTCATTTGAATCTGCTTTAACTGCCATTGGACAAAGCGAGTATCGCCTGTATTTATTGATAGATGAATACGACAACATCAGAGGAAAATGTTTTTGCGGAGCAAAAACTTTTTCCTCTGATGCCAATGAAATGATGATGGGCAGCCAAGAAATGAGCAAGAGTCGTTATGACACCCTGTTATCTGGCGAAGGTTTATTAAAAACCGTTTTCAAAACCGTCAAATCAGCAAGTGCTGGGCGTGGTTTGGATCGCGTCTTTATATCGGGAATCTCGCCGATAGTGTTGAGCGACATCACCAGTGGCTACAATGTCGCCGAGGATATTTACTTACTCAATGAATTCAACGAATTATGCGGATTTAGAGAGACAGAAGTTGCCTCCGTTTTGACACAAGTGATCAAGGATTGTGATTTACCACCAGAAAAAGCCAATGATGCTTTGACAATAATGCATACATTTTATAATGGATATTGTTTTAGTGATCGCACTGATGAATTGATCTATAACCCCACCTTAACCCTTTATTTTTTGAAATTTTTTCAGCGAGACTGTCAATATCCGCGCAGAATGTTGGACGGCAATTTAGGAATGGACAAGGAAAAAATCACATATATCTCTAGGCTACCGGGCGGAGAAGAAGTGATTATGAATGCTCTCCAAGAAAAACCGCCCTTAGCAGTTTGGGAACGAGCGAATCGCTTTGGCGTGGAAGATATGTTGTATGCCACCAAAGATACGACTTTTATGGTGTCATTGCTCTATTATTTTGGAGTTTTAACTTTAGCTAGTAAAAGCGAAATCGGAGAATTGGTTTTAAAAATCCCAAATTTGGTGGTGCGAAAACTTTACGTGGAACGAATACGGGACATGTTTTTGCCAGTGCTTGCCGATCAAAAGGAATCTCAACAAGCCGCGAAAACGCTATATCAAACGGGCGACATGCAGCCTTTGTGCAAATTTCTTGAACGCAGCTACTTTAAAGTGTTTGACAATCGGGATTATTCTTGGGCAGATGAATTGACTATCAAAACGGTGTTTTTGACAGTGTTGTTTAATGAGTCACTTTACATTATGGACTCAGAAAGGGAACTTGATCGGGGCAACCATAAAGGATTGCCCCTACCCGCCGATTTGGTTATGATAGTACGCCCCCAAATGCGACGCTATCCGCTTAAAGATATTTTGATTGAATGTCAGTATTTAAATTTATCTGCCGCTAAATTGACGGGCAAGAAAGCGAAACAATTGGACATTGAAAAATTAAAAGCTTTACCCGCTGTGCAAGACAAACTGGCAGAGTCAAAAAATCAATTGGATAAATACCGCTTGGTGTTGGAATCCAAATACGGGAATTTGTTGCGGTTACGGACTTATAGCGTTGTGGCGGTGGGGTTTGATAGGTTGGTTGTGAAGAGTGAAGATTAAATATGGTGCGTAGGACGCACCCTACGCGAGCGTAGCTTGCTTTCACCAAGTCAATGAATTCATGATAATTATATAACAACATGAATAATAGGAATAAATACAAATGTTAGAAACTTTCCTCAACCTGGGTTCTGGCATCAATACCGCTCTTTATAAAAATGTCAGTGGTTTTTTTAAAGGCGATGAAAAAGCTCTATGCCTTGAACAAATGAATCAGCATTTAGGTAAGGTAGAACGCTTATCAGATAATATTTTATATGCCCCAAACATGGAACTGGTTTTGGATGTGACCAAAACCCGTCAACAAAAAATCGAAGATTTACGGGAAATCAGGGCTTGTTTAGAGCCTGTGCAACGAGCGTTGGGGGATGAAATACTGTCTTCGGCCATGATTTTAACCCCTGAAAAAATGCGAAAGGCAATGGTAGCCAATCCCTGGGAAGTTTTAGAGAATATTTGTCCCCTCAATAGGGCGCGTCCTGATCCTAATATTAATAGGGTACCGATATTATTTGAAGATAGCGGAGTACCTTATATTGGTTGGCAATTACGCTGGACTTTACCCATTTTATTTGATTGTCAATTTAATGAATTGTGGACACCCTTTTCTAGCCGAACCGGCGAAGCATTTGAATTTGAAATGCTCACAGTTAACGCCAAGGGAGAAATCACTCAACGCTGTCAGCATAAAGCGACCCAAGAAACGAAGTGGATTAATGGTGTTTCTTTAGAAAGGGTTTATATACCGGGTGGCACATTTCAAATGGGCTCCAGTGAATATAGCCATGAAAAACCACATCAAGTCACGATAAAACCCTTTTATCTTGGTAAATATCCGGTCACCCAAGCTCAATGGCAAGCGGTGATGGGCAAGAATCATTCTTATTTTAAAGGTGAAAAGAGGCCTGTAGAAAATGTTTCTTGGAATGATGCCGTCGAGTATTGTCAGACATTATCGCTGCTAACGGGTGATACTTATCGTTTGCCCAGTGAAGCAGAATGGGAGTATGCCTGTCGTGCAGGGACGACGACTCCCTTTTATTTTGGTGAAACGATCACTAGCGATTTAGTTAACTATGACGGTAATTATCCTTATGGTTTAGGACCAAAAGGTCGTTATCGTGAAGAGACAACAGAAGTCGGTCAGTTTCCCCCCAATGCCTTTGGTTTATATGATATGCACGGTAATGTGTATGAATGGTGTGCAGATACATACCATGAGAATTATCAGGGGGCGCCTACTGATGGCAGTGTATGGGAAAAAGGAGGAAAAGAGCGAGTGCTTCGTGGCGGAGGGTGGAGCTTCGTCGCCGACAACTGTCGCAGCAGCTACCGCTACTGGTTCGACCAGGGTGGCAGGTACGGCATTGTCGGTTTCCGTGTGGCGTGTGAGCTTTTTTTACCGTAACATTTATAGAAATCCTATTTCTTAAAGAAATAGGATTTCTTTGAAAGTTGAAAAACCGTTGGCTGAAGTTTAAGGACAGGGATTATAACGCTCCCTGAATCTGAGAAGTCGTAAAACCCCGATATTGTAAAAAACGAATTTGTTTAGCGAGTTCACGCTTACCTTGTGGCAACTCTTGACCAAAACGCTTTTGGCGAGCCAGACGAGCGCGTGTTACCCAAGCCTCATCGCGCCCATTCAACAATTCATCACTAATACCACGCTCTCGCAATTCCTGTTGAATTCGCAGCGGACCAAAACCCTTATTAATTCTAATACGCACATAACTTTCAACAAAACGCTCATCGCTTAGCAAATTATCTGCCTGCAATTGGATAAGTACCTTATCAATCACGCTGGCTTCAAATCCTTTTTTGACCAATTTATTACGTAACTCTAAGGTGGCGTGTTCGCGTATTGATAAATACCCTATCGCACTCTTTCGTGCTTGTGCAAGTGGCTCAATCATGTTAACATTACCATACCTCAGAAATTTTTAAAACCTCTGAGGTCTTTTCAGAGACTAATTTTTCTTACCACCCGCATTGGTTTTCTTAGGCGGTGTTTTCTCTTGGGCAGGCTCTTTAGGCAGCAACTTATCACGGATTTGCTGTTCAATGGCATCTGCCACCTTTTTGTTTTCTCTCAAATAGTTACGCGCATTATCTTTACCCTGACCAATCTTTTCCCCTTTGTAGCTATACCACGCGCCAGCTTTATCAATAATCTCATATTTGGCGCCTAACTCAATCAGTTCACCCTCGTGCGAAATGCCTTCGCCGTACAGAATATCAAACAGCACCTCCTTAAACGGTGGCGCAACTTTGTTTTTAACGATTTTGACACGGGTTTCATTACCGATGATCTCATCACCCCGTTTAACCGCACCAATGCGGCGTATATCTAAGCGCACACTAGAATAGAACTTCAGGGCATTACCACCCGTGGTGGTTTCAGGATTGCCAAACATCACCCCAATTTTCATACGAAGTTGGTTAATGAAAATCACTAAAGTATTGGTGCGTTTGATATTGGCAGTGAGTTTACGCAGAGCTTGTGACATCAAACGGGCTTGTAGCCCCATGTGGGAATCACCCATATCGCCTTCAATTTCCGCTTTTGGGGTCAAAGCAGCGACGGAGTCAATCACCACTAAATCGAAAGTGCCAGAACGTACCAAAGTATCGGTGATTTCTAAAGCCTCTTCACCGTTATTCGGTTGCGCCAAGTATAATTCTCCGACATCAACGCCAATTTTTTCGGCATAACGACTATCCAGCGCGTGTTCTGCATCGACAAATGCCGCTAATCCGCCTTGTTTCTGGACTTCTGCTGCAATTTGCAGCGTCAGGGTTGTTTTACCAGAAGATTCTGGACCATAAATTTCAACAACACGCCCCATTGGCAAGCCACCAACGCCAAGGCCTATATCTAATCCCAACGAACCTGTCGGGACAGTTTGAACATCAAGGATTGCACCGGCATCGCCTAAACGCATAACCGCACCTTTACCAAATTGTTTTTCGATTTGTTTGAGCGTGGTCGTCAGGGCTTGTTTTTTGCTGTCATCCATTTTTTATTTTAACTCGCTGGTTGCTTAGATATTTTGAAGAAGAATTATATCATAAACATTAATTGTTTACAAGTTTTTTTTTATTTTTAACTTTAGTTTTTAACTTTAGGAGTCCAAGATTTATCTTGGACACAAGGCAAATATGCATACACTAAACCAATGGTTAGATTGGCAAACCTCGCTACATCCGCATGAGATAGAATTAGGACTCACTCGCTGTCGCACGGTTGCCCAGCGTTTGAATTTATTACCGCCTCGATTTCCCATCATCAGCGTTGCTGGTACCAATGGCAAAGGCTCTAGTGTAATCCTACTTGATGCCATCTTAACCGCAGCCGGTTATCGAATGGGTCGTTTTACGTCTCCCCACTTATTACGTTATAACGAGCGCATCAGTATTGCAGGGCATGAAGCAGATGACGCAGAAATATGTCAAGCCTTTAGATTAATTGAAGAAGTCCGCGACGACATTTCTCTGACCTTTTTTGAATTTTCTACCTTAGCCGCTTTATTAATATTTCAGCGCAATGATGTTGACTTCGCAGTGCTTGAAGTCGGATTAGGGGGACGATTGGATGCTGTAAATATCGTTGATCCGAAAATTGCCCTAGTCACCGCCATAGATATCGATCATGTTGAATGGTTGGGGCATGATAGAGAAAGTATTGGATTTGAAAAAGCGGGCATTTTTCGAGCAGGTTGCCCCGCCGTCTGCTCCGATGCTCAACCACCGCAAAGTTTGATTAAACACGCAGAACAATTGCAAGCCCCCTTATATTATTTAGATCGTGATTTTGCTTACCAAAAATCCAGTGACAAAACATGGATTTGGCAAAGAATGAATAAAACACAAACACAGCAATTACCTTTGCCCAATCTACCCGGCGAATTTCAATTGCAAAATGCAGCGGGTGTATTGATGGTGCTTGAATTGTTAAACTTTCCTGTGGCAAAAAAGGCAATACATCAAGGCTTAATAAATGCCACACTCCCCGGACGTTTTCAAATACTACCCGGGTGCATATTGGATGTCGCGCATAACCCTTTAGGGGCACGAGTATTAGCCCAATTACTCGCACAACAGTCTTGTCAAGGAGAAACTCATGCCGTGGTGGGTATGCTCAAAGATAAAGATATTGCCACTGTTTTGGCTATCATGCAAGACGTGATACACCATTGGCATGTTGCCCCTTTAAACACGCCGCGCAGTGCCAGTGCTCAGTCCCTTGTCGAACATTTAACCGCTATCGGTGCCAGCCATATTCATAGCTATCCCTCAATAGCAGCCGCTTACACGCACGCCCAAAAAGGGGATAGAATTGTTGTATTTGGTTCATTTTATACCGTTTCTGAAATTTTGCAGACAAGCAATGTTATAATTTAAGCTTTAATTTAAAACCAAAGGTATTCCATGTATTCCAAAGACCTCAATATTGCAGATTTTGATCCAGAATTATGGCAATCCATACAATCTGAAGTTAAACGGCAGGAAGAGCATCTCGAACTGATCGCCTCAGAAAATTATGCCAGTCCTCGCGTACTTCAAGCCCAAGGCTCTGTCCTCACCAATAAATATGCCGAAGGCTATCCCCGCAAACGCTATTATGGAGGTTGCGAATTTGTTGACATAACAGAAGAATTGGCGATTGAGCGTGCCAAACAATTATTCAAGGCAGACTATGCCAATGTGCAACCCCATTCAGGCTCACAAGCCAATACTGCCGTATATATGGCCTTATTAAAGCCGGGTGACACCCTATTAGGCATGAGTTTAGCGCACGGAGGACACCTAACGCATGGTGCCAAAGTCAATTTTTCTGGCAAACTCTATCAAGCCGTGCAATATGGCCTAAAAAGCGACACGGGTGAAATCGACTATGAACAAGTCGAAAGCTTGGCACTCGAACATAAGCCGAAAATGATTATGAGCGGCTTTAGTGCCTATTCACGGATCGTCGATTGGCAACGATTACGTGACATTGCTGATAAAGTCGGCGCCTACTTGGTTGCAGATATGGCCCATGTCGCCGGACCAATTGCAGCCGAATTATATCCGAGTCCCGTGCAAATTGCCGATGTCACCACAACGACAACTCATAAAACTTTGCGCGGACCTCGTGGCGGTTTAATTCTCGCCAAGGCTAATCCCGACATTGAGAAAAAACTCAATTCCCTCGTTTTTCCCGGCATACAGGGTGGCCCACTGATGCACGTCATTGCCGCAAAAGCCGTTGCCCTCAAAGAAGCCTTACTGCCTGAATTCAAAACCTATCAAGCCCAAGTGCTAGAAAATGCACGGGCAATGGTCGCAGTGATGATAGAACGGGGATATAAAATTGTCTCAGGTGGAACAGATAATCATTTGTTTTTAGTCGATTTAATAGAAAAAGGCATCACCGGCAAAGTCGCCGATGCAGCATTAGGACAAGCCAATATTACAGTGAATAAAAACGCAGTTCCTAATGATCCACAATCACCCTTTATCACCAGCGGACTCCGTATTGGCACGCCCGCTATCACCACACGCGGTTTAGGGACAATAGAATCTCGTCAAGTCGCCCATTGGATTTGTGACATTGTTGACGACGTAGAAAATCTTGAACTGCAAGCCTCGGTGAAAGCACAAGTGCTTGCCTTATGCGCCCGTTTTCCGGTTTATGCTTGATATGACTCCTCCAGAATTAAATGATCAATATTATATGGCATACGCCTTAGGCTTAGCTAAAAAAGGATTATGGACGACCGATCCGAATCCTCGCGTAGGCTGTGTCATTGTACAAGAAGGTGAAATAGTCGGCGAAGGTTGGCATCAAGTAGCAGGCGAACCCCATGCCGAAATTTATGCCTTGCAAATGGCTAAAGAAAAGGCGAAGGACGCAACTTGTTATGTCACCCTAGAGCCATGTTGTCATCAGGGACGCACACCGCCGTGTACCGATGCCTTGATTAAAGCGGGACTCAGTCGCGTCGTCGTGGCAATGATGGATCCCAATCCATTAGTCTCTCGCAAAGGCATAGAACAAATCTCAAAAGCGGGTATTATGGTCAATACGGGCATGTTGAGTCACGATGCAGAACAATTGAATCAAGGCTATCTGATGCGTATGCGCCATAAACGTCCCTATATTCGTTCCAAATTGGGAATGAGCTTAGATGGGCGCACAGCGATGGCATCTGGAGAAAGTAAATGGATTACTTCCCAAGACGCTCGCCGTGATGTGCAATGTTTACGAGCACGTAGTTCAGCCATCATGACGGGCGCAGGTACCGTCTTGGCTGATGACCCACAAATGACCGTGCGCGAGGCGGAACTCCCTTGCGAGTTGGAAGCTGATAAAAAACCAAGCATTAAACAACCCTTGCGCGTGGTGATTGATACCCATTTAAGTACGCCAGCAGAAGCCCGTATGTTGACTCTCCCCGGAGAAACCGTGATTTTTACAGCTTCGGATAGTACATCAGCTAAAGTCATACTCGAAAAAGCGGGAGCGCGTGTCATTCACTTGCCCAATCGAGAAAGAGAAGTTGATTTAGCGGCAGCCTGTCAATTGCTTGCCGAAGAATATGAAGTCAATGAACTTTTAATGGAAACGGGTGCCACATTAAGCGGCGCCATGCTACGCGCTGGCTTAATTGATGAAATGAAGATTTACATGGCACCGATTCTAATGGGTAACAAGACACGCGGCTTGTTTGATTTACCAAATATTGAGAGCCTTGAGCAACATGTCCCATTGGATATTGTTGATATACGTGCCGTTGGACGCGATTGGCGCATCACGGCGAAACCTATTTATGCTTAGTTAGGGATTACGACGCGAGGCAAAGAGGCAGGCATGATCGTAGCGAAGCTCCGTTACTGCGTCTCCCACGCAGAGCGCACTCCTTTAGACACAAGTATATAAGCATTTGAAATCAAAATATATTTGTAGGGTGCGTCCTACGCACCTTTTGAGCGTCAGGGTGCGTAGGACGCACCCTACAAAATCTCGTAAATGGACTTGTGTATAACGATAAGCGCGGAGCTTCGGGAACGAGAACAAAAATATATGAGGTATCATCATGTTACAAACTATCGAAGCGGTTATAGATATAGGCGGTCAAATTCGCTTATTGGAACCGATTAAACTCACGAAAGCTAAACGGGCTTTAGTCACGCTCTTAAATAATGAAGACGAACCAAGTATTGAAAGTGAAGAAACATTAAGAAAAGATTGGAACAAACCTGAGGAGGACAAAGCATGGTCACATTTACAGTAGGCACTGTTGTCCTCATACCGTTTCCTGACTTATTTATCAAGATCAAAACTACGTCCCGCCTCGTTCCCACCCGGAGCAAAGGATGGCGCCTACATTTTTTTCGTCCATAGAGGAAACTATGTTTACAGGCATTATTCAAGCTATAGGACAAATTGTCCATCGAAACAGCACGGGCAAAGACGCTCGTTTACATGTGCAAACCAATACATTAGACATCAAAACGGTACAACTGGGAGACAGTATTGCCGTCAATGGAGTCTGTTTAACCGCTGTGACGTTGCCCGGCGATGGCTTTTGGGCTGATGTTTCAGGCGAAACCTTGGCTCACACCACGTTGGGAGAATTATCGCAGTCTAGTCCAGTGAATCTGGAAAAAGCCTTAACGCCGCAAACCCACTTAGGCGGACATATCGTCAGTGGACATGTCGATGGCGTAGGCACTGTCACTCAAAGTTATGACGATGGACGATCAATCCGCTTACACATCCAAGCCCCCAATGACTTAGCAAAATACATTGCCCAAAAAGGCTCTATTTGTGTTGATGGCATCAGTTTAACGGTCAATACCGTGCAAGGTGCAGAATTTACCTTAAATATTGTGCCACACACTTTAAACATGACAACCTTGGCTAAGGTAAAAGTGGGGCAACGAGTTAATCTGGAAGTCGATATTATTGCTCGTTATTTGGAACGCTTATTGCTGGGTGAAGAGGCGGCAAAGGTTAGCGGTGGAATCAGTGAGGATTTTTTACGACAACATGGGTTTTCTGGGCGGTAAATTGACATCAAAAATGTGCGTGGGAGCACCCTACGCACCCTACGTTCGCTTTTTATTATCTAAAAATGAAATGAAAAAATCTGAACCAATAATGATTCATCCTGATGTTCTTACTCCAGAAGAAGTAGCTTATTCAAGACAACCAGAAGTCATAAGACAAAACCTAAGAAACGCAGACAAATCCAGAAAATTTATGATTGAATCTCATAGCAAAATATTTACTAAGGCAGGGAATGTCAGAAAATGAGATTAAAAATAAATTAGCTAAGGTTTTTTCAGAGTTAGCGGAGCAAGACGTTACTTCGTTTCAGGTATTTTAGTTTTTTGTAGGGTGCGTCCTACGCACCCTGATGATGCGAAAAGGTGCGTAGGACGCACCCTACATTACCGCTGTTTCAAAATACCTGAAACGAAGTAACGAAGTAAAATTTGTGATTCAGTACTTAGTACCCATTTTACCCACTGTGAGGATGTATTTATGGAAGTTAATGAAACAATTAAATTTATTCGTCTGTTTAAAGGCTGGTCTCAGGAAAAAATGGCCGAAAAACTACAAATGGCACTTAATGGGTACGCCAAGATCGAACAGGGAAAAGTGGATATCAATCTTTCCCGATTAAAGCAAATTTCAGAAATATTCGGAGTGGAATTAGCACAATTGGTGGGATTAAATGAAAAAAATGTATTTAATTTTATAGAAAATTTTCATAGTCTTATTCATCAGCAATCTAACAACAATACGACTAACCAAACAACATACAAACACGAATTAGAAAAAGCTTATTTAATCATAGAGCAAAAAGAAAAGGAAATTGCTTATCTTAAAGAGATAAATGAGTTGATGAAGAAGCAAGCGTAGGTGCGTCCTCCTAAGAATAGGGGCTGCTATTTTTTTATTTTAAACAAAATTTCGGAAGGTATAAAAATAGGGGCTGGCGTATTTTTGAGGTGATTTTAAAAATGAGGACAAAATCCAAGAACGTAGAAAATTTTGGGAGTGACGCGATTTTAATTTAGGAACGGGTAGCAAATGTAGAATGCGTCCCACGCACCTTATTGTCTTTGTTTCGCAATGGTGCGTAGGACGCACCCTACGCTCGCTTCAATGCGTTTCCCATATATGGTGTGGTTATATTCTATGCCATTAAAATCAGCAATACGAGGTAATAATCCCCATTGTTGGAAGCCTTGCTTTTCTAAAAATTTGATACTGGGTTTATTGTGTTCCATAACAAATGCAATTAAATTCTTTATGCCGTTCTGTTGACAAAATGCAATAACTTGTTCCATTAGTTTGCTGGCAACGCCTTTTCGTTGATAATGTTGTTCTATATAATAGCTCGTTTCCATAGTAAAACGAAAAGCTAATCTTTCTCCCCGATAGTCACTCAAATAATTGTAGCCAATGACTTTTCCATCAAATTCAGCCACAAATATTGGTTTTTTATGGGAACAATGGGTATGAAACCAAGCAAGTTGTTTTTTATAATCAACCTGTTCAGTATCACCAGTGGCACATCTCGTGCCGACAGCTTGGTTATAAATTTCTATCATTTTTTCCAAGTCTTCTATTTTAGCTAATCGTATCAACATTTAGTGTTCCTTCAGCGTTGCAAAACAAAAAAAACGCCGCTCGAAGAGTTAAAGAAATCCTATTTTTTTAAAAAATAGGATTTCTCATTATTGGGCTTTGAGACATATATAACAACAAAACTACACGGATAAAAAGGGATAAGTCAAAACCGTTTCGAGACTTTTGTTATTGGCATTTTATTGCTCCTGTTGTACAATAATTTAAATACCATTTTATCACTATAGTATTTCAGAAAATAGGAGTCCAAGATTTATCTTGGCTGTCCCAAGATAAATCTTGGACTCCTAGCAAAATCTTTATCTGAAAAGCTATAGCAATCTAAAAATCCTATTTCTTTAAGAAATAGGATTTTTTTAATTTCTGCCTTTATAATAGACGCGCAAGGTACGCCTGGAGATGTTAACTGATAACGGAGGAATTATAATGGGCGCATTACCACCCAAACAAGGGCTCTACGATCCAAGCAATGAACACGATGCCTGCGGTGTTGGTTTTATTGTCCATATTAAAGGCCATAAAAACCATGAAATTATTAATCAAGGCTTGGAAATTCTGAAAAATATCACCCATCGTGGTGCGGTGGGTGCTGATCCCCTTGCTGGTGATGGGGCTGGCATTCTTATCCAAACGCCTGATGCCTTTTTACGCCAAGCGTTTGCAACGCTTTTGCCGCCGCTAGGTGAATATGGTGTCGGCATGATATTTTTGCCACGCGATGATGACATTCGTGCTGATTGTGAAAAAATTATTACAAAAGTGATTGCGAATGAGGGACAAAGTCTACTGGGCTGGCGAAATGTGCCAACCAATAATGAGGGTTTGAGCGAAAGCGTTAAAGGCATTGAGCCAGTCATTCGGCAAGTTTTTATAGCTAATAATTGCGCCGATCAGGATGCCTTTGAGCGTAAACTTTTTGTTATCCGCAAAGTGATTGAGCATCGCGTGCGTGATCAATTGAATATTGATTATGCCGATTTCTATATCCCATCCTTATCATCGCGTACCTTACTTTATAAAGGCATGTTGTTGGCTAATCAAGTGGGCAAGTATTATCCCGATTTGCAAGATGAGCGCATGGTGACAGCACTCGCTCTCGTCCATCAGCGTTTTTCGACCAATACTTTCCCAACTTGGGATTTGGCGCAGCCTTTTCGCATGATTTGTCATAATGGTGAAATCAATACCTTGCGTGGCAATCTCAATTGGATGGCAGCGCGTCGTTATACCATGTCCTCAAAATTGTTAGGCGATGATTTAGACAAATTGTGGCCCTTGATTGCAGAAGGGCAATCCGATTCTGCTTGTTTTGATAATGCCTTAGAATTGTTAGTCGCGGCTGGCTATTCCTTGGGGCAAGCCATGATGTTGCTCATTCCTGAGGCGTGGACCAATAATCCATTGATGGATGAAAAACGGCGGGCTTTTTATGAATATCACGCTGCCCTCATGGAGCCCTGGGATGGTCCCGCCGCCGTTGGCTTTACTGATGGTCGTCAAATTGGCGCCACTTTGGATAGAAATGGCTTGCGCCCTGCGCGTTATTTAATCACTAATGATGATTTGGTGGTGATGGCTTCTGAAATGGGTGTCCTTGATATTCCAAAGGCAAAAATTGTCAAAAAATGGCGTTTGCAGCCCGGCAAAATGTTTTTGATTGACACCGAACAAGGGCGCATCATTGATGATGCCGAATTAAAGGCGCAATTGGCAAAGCGGGCGCCCTATCAAGATTGGTTGGATCAGACGCAAATTATCTTGGAAAAATTGCCCCCCGAAGTGACGGCAATGCCACCCAATCAGGAGACGCTTTTAGATCGTCAACAAGCGTTTGGCTATACGCAAGAAGATTTAAAATTATTTTTGATACCGATGGTTGTCAGTGGACAAGAGCCGATTGGCTCAATGGGGACAGATGCGTCGCTGGCGGTATTATCAAATCGTTCCAGATTGTTGTATGACTATTTTAAGCAAAATTTTGCTCAGGTGACAAATCCGCCGATTGATCCCATTCGAGAAGAATTAGTCATGTCCTTGGTTTCGCTTATTGGTCCGCGTCCTAATTTATTGGGATTAAATAAGGAAGATTTACAAAAGCGGCTAGAAGTTCATCAACCGATTTTGACTAATACCGATTTAGAAAAGGTACGACGTATTGAATATCGTACTGAGGGCGCATTTCGTACCAAAACCTTGAATATGTGCTATATGGCTGAATTGGGGGCGGTATGCATGGAAGGCGCGTTGGCTGAATTATGTCATCAAGCTGAAAAGGCGGTGTTGGCGGGTAATAATATTTTAATCTTGTCGGATCGTGCGCTGGATGCTGATAATATTGCTATTCCTGCCCTATTAGCGACTTCTGCCGTTCATCATCACCTGATTCGCAAAGGTTTACGCACCAAATCCGGTTTAGTTGTGGAAACCGGCGAAGCGCGTGAAGTTCAACATTTTTGCCTACTGGCAGGTTATGGGGCAGAAGCGATCAATCCCTATCTTGCCTTTGATACGCTTTTTACCATTCAGCTACCAGAAAAAATCTCTCAAGAAGAAATCGAAAAACGCTATATCAAGGCTGTGAATAAGGGCATTTTAAAGGTGATGTCAAAAATGGGCATTTCCACTTATCAGTCTTATTGTGGGGCACAGATTTTTGATGCGCTCGGGCTCTCGGATGAATTTATTGAGGCGTATTTTACCGGTACGAAGTGTCAAACATCGGGCGTTGGCTTAACCAAAATTGCTGAAGAAACCGTGCGGCGGCATCGTATGGCGTTTGGCAATGCGCCATTGTATCGCAATGCCTTAGATGTGGGTGGAGAATTTGCCTATCGTTTGCGCGGAGAAAATCATATTTGGACTGCGGAAACGATTTCTAAGCTTCAACATGCCACTCGCAGCAATAATCGCGCTTTGTATGATGAATTTGCGCGTGAAATTAATGAACAAAATGAGCGTTTATTAACGCTGCGTGGTTTATTTGATTTTAAATTTGCTGAACAGTCGATACCGCTTTCTGAAGTCGAACCCGCCTCAGAGATTGTCAAACGCTTTGCAACCGGTGCCATGTCGTTTGGCTCGATTTCTTATGAAACCCATACGACTTTAGCCATTGCCATGAATCGTCTCGGTGCTAAATCTAACACGGGAGAAGGTGGCGAAGAATCTGAACGTTTTAAGCCGCTGCCTAATGGAGATTCTAAGCGTTCTGCCATTAAACAAGTGGCATCTGGGCGCTTTGGTGTGACGACGGAATATTTGGTTAATGCGGATGATATTCAAATCAAAATCGCGCAAGGTGCAAAGCCGGGAGAGGGAGGGCAATTGCCCGGTTATAAGGTGGATAAAACGATTGCCCGTGTGCGTCACTCAACGCCAGGCGTGGGACTGATTTCGCCGCCACCGCATCATGATATTTATTCGATTGAAGATTTGGCGCAATTGATCCACGATTTAAAAAATGTGAATCCACAAGCCCGTATTAGTGTCAAACTGGTTTCTGAAATCGGTGTCGGTACGGTAGCCGCTGGCGTTTCTAAAGCTCATGCTGATCATATTACGATTGCGGGTTATGATGGTGGCACGGGTGCCAGTCCTATGACTTCAATTAAACATGCCGGTTCACCGTGGGAAGTGGGTTTGGCAGAGACGCATCAAACTTTAGTCCTTAATAAATTACGTGGACGTACTGCGGTGCAGACGGATGGTGGTTTGCGGACCGGGCGCGATGTTGTGATAGCGGCGATGCTGGGTGCGGATGAGTTTGGATTTGCCACGGGGGCACTGATTGTGGCGGGCTGCATTATGATGCGAAAATGCCATTTGAATACTTGTCCGGTGGGCGTTGCGACGCAAGACCCAAAATTACGCAAACTTTTTAGCGGGCAAGCTGCACATATCGTCAATTATTTTATGTTCATTGCAGAAGAAGCGCGAGAATGGATGGCAAAATTGGGTTTTCGCACTGTCAATGAAATGATTGGTCGTTCCGATAAATTGGAGATGCGTCGCGCCCTTTCGCATTGGAAGGCTAAAGGGCTTGATTTTTCACGTATTTTGTATCAGCCAACGCTTGGCCCTGATGTGGCAGTCTATAATTGTGAAAAACAAGATCATGGGCTAGAAAAAGCCCTTGATCAGGCATTGATTAAGCAAGCGAAGCCGGCACTGGAGCAGCGTCAAGCCGTGCGGATGAGTATGCAGATTCATAATTATAATCGCACTTTCGGCGCCATGCTTTCCGGGGAAGTGGCAAAACGTTATGGACATGCGGGGCTGCCAGAGGATACGATTTATATTAAAGTCACTGGATGTGCTGGCCAAAGTTTTGGTGCATTCGTAGCGCGGGGAGTCACGATTGAATTGGAAGGCGAGGCGAATGATTATGTGGGAAAAGGATTAAGTGGTGGACGCTTAATCATTTATCCGCCCAAAGAGTGTCCCATTGTTGCCGAAGAGAATATCATCGTGGGTAACACGGTTTTGTATGGAGCAATCAGTGGAGAGTGCTTTTTCCGAGGTGTTGCTGGAGAACGCTTTGCGGTGCGTAATTCTGGAGCGATTGCGGTGATTGAGGGAGTTGGCGATCATGGCTGCGAGTATATGACGGGTGGCGTTGTGGTTGTTCTTGGTGTCACGGGGCGTAATTTTGCGGCTGGGATGAGCGGTGGGATTGCTTATGTGCTTGATGATACGGGAGAATTTGAACAACGTTGTAATTTGTCGATGGTGGAATTGGAGCCTGTTGATGATGCTTTGCGTCTGAAAACGCTGATTGAGAAACATTGGCATTATACCAATAGTCGCCGCGCACGAGAAATCCTCGACAATTGGAGTGATTATTTGCCGCGCTTTGTGAAAATCATGCCGGTTGATTATCGACGTGCTTTACAGGAAACTGATAAAAAACCTTAACGACAGGGAGTCGTTATTTCTCGTTCCCACGCTCTGCGTGGGAATGCCTGCTTGGACGCTCCGCGTCCTGCAACCCAGAAAAATTTTTCCCCAGATAAGTAGATAAGGTGTTTGCGTCGGGGGCAATCATTGGTCGTTTGGGCTATTCGTGAAGAGATGGTAGGAGCATAATTTGATGAAAAATGATATAAGCCGTATAAAGAAAATTGTTGGTCATGAAAAAAAGGAATCCATCTTGGATCGTGCATTTAGATTCAAGTTGATGCTAGAAGAATTTCGGGGAAAAAGGCCACCGTCAAATGAAAACCTTCGCAGAATTGTTGGTAGAACTCAGTCGTAATGGGGTGAAATGAAAGATAATATTAACAGGTTGATTTCAAGACTTTTATCGTTCCCACGTTCTGCGTGAGAACGATAAAAAATCATTTAAGCCATCTATACTTCACTATTTAGGAATATATTCGGCAGCACAATTCTTGTCTGAATCTAGGTTTACTTGAGTATTTGGTTTTGTGCCACTACAATCACCAGACCATTTATCGAATATATAGGTAACGCCATCCTGCTTCACCTTCTTTTTAACCTTCACCTTAATTTTTTGGGATATTATAGTGGTGATTGTTAAAGTTGCTGTGTCATCATCAAGAATAGTCACAGTTGCATCTGTTGGTGATCCAAGTTGTGCCCCTCCCGTGGGATTACCGATGCTCACAACAAAGTCCTCGTCACCTTCCGACACATTGTCATTAATGATGGGTACATAGCACTCCTTGTCATCGGCATCGCCGCCCAACCACGATAGCGTTGTTAGTATGCCAATGTAGTCCAAGCCGTCCTCCGCTGTGCCGTCGCTGGTGGCACAGTCCACCGACACTGCACCATCACTACCACCAGTGCGTTGCACTGTGATGATTGCAGGTCCGTTATTTTCATTGACCTGATATCCATACGCTGATAATTTGAAATATCCAGGATTATAGCCGTATGCTGCGAGTGAAGTCATCCACTGGGGCATCAGCATGGGTAGTGATCCCGCTGCTATTGCCAGCGTCACAACCACAAGCCTTCGTATCAAACGAGACAATGCCATTAAGTTAAGAAATCTTGTAGGGTGGGTAGAGCGAGAGCGAAACCCACCATTGTTATAAATTTCAACGATTTGGTGGGTGCAGCGAAGCTCTACCCACCCTACAAAAAAGCTTAACTTAATGGCATTGATCAAACGAGAGGGCGGTTTAGGTTTTTTCATACTCCTATAACTTAATGTCTCTAAAATGAGACAGTCCAATTATAAACACACCAAATAAAATGTCAACGACTAGCGAACAATTAATTTAAAATGCGAACGAAAGCGAATGAATGGATTAATTATTAGCAGGGATAAGTGCGATTTTTGCTCTGTCCCAAAAAAGAAAGCACAGAAATGATAGCCACGAAACCCATAAACTGTTTAGCAAAACGGCTATTAAGCTTGTGAAACCCACGATGCCCTGTTCCGCTAATGTCTCAACATATAAATTATGTGCCCATGACGTACCTCCAATTGAAACATTGATTGCCTCACTGTAAGTCTTGAGAAGCAACCAAAAAGTATGTATGCCGTGACCCAGTAAGGGCGCATCAAGAAACATATGCCAAGTTATTAACCACGCAGATGATCTGTCGCTCATTCCACCTCTTGCAAATTTATTGAATAACGCATAATTATGCATCACATCAACCCCTATCACCAGACTGACTAGCAGGATAAGCAAAACAGTCAATATAGCAAAAGCTTTTAAATTTCTAGGCCATAATAATCCTGCCACACAAGTGACAGAGAAAAGTAAAGTGAGTAATGCCCCCCGACTTTGAAAGATGATTATGACGGAGACGCTCAATAAAATTGAAATGATCGCCACGATGCTTATAAGACTACGGGGTTTTTGGTACACTAAAGAGGCTGAAAGCGGCGCAATGAGAGAAATGAATATTAAATCGTTAGGTACGACTAAGAGAGGATGTTTAGCAGCCGTTATCCAAACGAATTGAGAATTCGTGGTACTTTGAAAAAATGCCACCAATACTGTGATACTGATAATTATCGCAACGATAGAGAAAGCCAGATAAAGTAATCGGATATGGTTAACATTAAAAAGTTCAACTATCAAAAAATAAATCAGTATGGCGGGTATCAGGGGTAAAGTCAGCGATAAACTGCTTGGTGGATGGATAGAAATTAAAATAGACAAAAAACTTAAGATGACAAAAATAGCAATCGGTAACACCAAGGGCAGGCTAAACCTGTTAACATATCCTGAAACCGCAACAAGCACTCCGCTAATACTAGCGAAAACTACCGCGATATTAAGCCCTGCTGGTAGACTCAAACTGAGAATGTAGAGAAAAACGCCTGAAATTCCAATGATTGGTATCAGACGATAAAAGAGAGAAAGTGTATTATTTTCTTCAAGCATAAAAATTAGGACAGTTTACCAAAAATGGGTTATATTATATAACTAAGTACTGAATAAGTAAAAGTCTAGTACTCTGTCAATTTGTTTTTTTGGGGTTGGAGTACAAAGCTTTAGCTTTGTCAGACAGTACAAAGCTAAAGCTTTGTACTCCAAAATGTCAATTTGTTTTTTTGGGGTTGGAGTACAAAGCTTTAGCTTTGTCAGACAGTACAAAGCTAAAGCTTTGTACTCCAAAAAAACAAATTGAC
>JSZA02000086.1 GCA_000785145.2 Candidatus Thiomargarita nelsonii | reverse complement strand
CATTCCCCTTGGGATGCCATGGCGAGGGGAAAAGCTTGGGTTATGTTTTGAGTTTTCATTAACATAATTGATTTTTACTCGCCTTTTTGATTAATAATGAGTACAACGGATTAGCGGAATAAACGGATTTTAAAACCCTATTAATTAATATTAACGATAGGAATTTATTATATGTTTATTCCGCTAATCCGTTGTACTCAGTGCGTAAGTCTATTGTGATTTAAAGTTTGCTTATTGTATTAAGAATGATTATTATTTGCAAGCATTTTTTCCGCTTATAAAACCTTTTTTTTTTTGAATATGATAAAAAAAACTTATGGACATTATTTTTCATTTTTTATTAAACAGTTGGCAGTTGCTCAACATGATGGCACCCTTTATTATCATTGGAGTGCTTGCAGCGGGATTCCTACATCTATTCATGCCGACAGATTTCGTCACAAAACACCTTGGCAATGATAATCTTTTTTCCGTTATTGCCACTTACGGCGTATTTGGATGGATTTTTACCTTGTTTAGAGTGATTTCCTCTGTGATTATTGCTATTTTGGCTGGCCTTATTGCCCCCGCCACCCAACATCAGATAGAAAATCACAAACCACATCACTCTACTAAACCCACAAAAAGCATCAAAGCCTTTTTTGACCAGTCATTTAATGTAATATTTAAAGACATTGCCAAACCCTTTGCTTTTGGAATCGTGCTGGGTGGCTTAATGATGACACTGATTCCGCAAGGCTTTGTGAGCGAAAATGTCTTTTTGACCTATTTGATAGTTTTGCTGATAGCCCCGCCGCTTTATATTTGCGCGACGGGCTCCATCCCAATGGCAGCCGCTATGATTTTGGCTGGGATTTCACCCGGCGCCGCCTTTATTTTGCTAACAGCCGGACCAGCAACCAGCACCGTCACTATGAGTGTTGTCTATAAATCTCTAGGCAAGACTTGTTTTATAGTGTATTTATTAACCATTATGATGGGAAGTTTACTGTTCGGATTGATACTTGATGGGATATTTGAATTTATTCAACTGGACTTGTCAGAAATTCTCACGATAAATGAAGAATCCAACACAGTTAATTTAGCGATGCGTGGAATGGAAGATGAAAAAACGCCCCTTTATACAGTTGAAGATTTACGGGAGAAGTTCTAGTGAAAAAATCTGGTCAAATTATTTGAAACTCAGCACGGCATTTATGACATTAAGCCCAGTTCAACTCGTCCAAAATAAATTTTGGACTCAGGAGCCCAAACTAAAGTAGTCCATGTCGCCACGAAATCAGATTTTTTTAAAAAATCGGATTTCTTTTCGATTAATTTGTCATTTCGATTAATTTGTCATTTCGATTAATTTGTCATTTCGATTAATTTGTCATTTCGACGTTAGGAGAAATCTCAGTATTAAATTAGATTTCTCCTCGCGTCGAAATGACAAGTCTAGCGTCGAAAAGTGAGCCGGTAAGGCTAATGCCATGCGCCCAAGATAAATCTTGGACTCCTAACGGCTCATATAATGGCTCTGGGCTGAAACGTTACGGAGCAGGTTGCAAACCTGCTCCAGCAAAAAAACCTGCTCCAGCAAAACTTGTGCTGGACGGGGTTTGCAACCCCGTCCGAAACGTTTCAGATATCTGCCGGAGCAGGATTGCAACCAGCTCCGTAAACTGGATTTACGGAATAAAGGATTGAAATCCTTACCGCCCCCTATACATATATGTGCGAGGTGTCTGCCTCATTACGTGGACAGGTGCTACCGTTTATCGCCAAACAAACAAGTGGTTTGTCAGTCTTAATGTTGAATTATATCAAGCACCTAAGTCATGCGCTCGCCAAGCTGGCGTTGGTGTTGATCTAGGCATTAAGGCGCCGCCTCAAAGCACTCAAGTTTAAAACTAAAATTTTATATATATCATAATGAAAAATAATAACCTTATAGAAATCTCTAAAATAGAAACCGCATTATTAGAAGAACAATCGGTTAACGAATGTCTAGTACAAATGCGACACACCAACAATGGTGAGCAACAAATAATCGCTTATGTAGTATCAAACCGCCCGTTGATGCCAGAACGCTTGCATACTCACCTACAAACCAAATTAGCGACTGAGTTATTACCATCCGCTTATATCCCATTATCCGCCCTGCCACTGACAAGCGAAGGACAGTTAGATCAAGCCGCGCTCGCCCGTATACCCGTTATTGACACCGACTTGATAGAACACTGGGAGCAACGCATACAATCGTTGCCGGAAATTAACCAAGTTGCCGTCGTAGTACAAGAAAACCACCAAGTTTTACCACCGCTGCATCTGTCCAGTCTAGTGCCAAATTGGCAAACCGCACTTATCACCAGTGAAACTGTTGACATTGATAAATCTGTCGCTGTAGCAGCAAAGTCCACACCAAAACCATTAGCCCTAAGTCATGGCAAGCCCTTACCAGAAGATGCCCAAGCACCGACTACCCTACCCGCAATCCTGCAACGGGCAGCCCAAAAAGTGCCCGGCCAAAATATATTTTATATTCAACTAGATGGAACAGAAATCGTTCAAACTTATGCCCAATTATTAGAGCAAGCCGAACGAATTTTAGCCGGATTAAGAAAACAACGATTAAAACCACAAGAACAAGTCATTTTTCAACTAGAACATAATCAAGATATTATTCCAGCGTTTTGGGGATGTTTGCTGGGCGGATTTATACCCGTCATCGCCGTACTACCAAGCAGCTATAGTGAATCTAGCCGTAGCTTAGAGCAACTGGCTCAAGTCTGGCAATTATTAGAACAGCCTTTAATTATTACAAGTAGCGTGCTGGAAAAATCCATGCTGACGCTATCTCAAACGCATCCCCTTAAAAATGCCCGTCTTGGTTTGATTGAAAGCCTAAGAAATAATAAACCTGACAACAGTTATTACCAAGCACAACCCGATGAAGTCGCCTTTTTTAACCTAACTTCTGGCAGTACCGGCGTGCCTAAATGTATTATGCTCACTCACCGCAACATCTTATCGCGGGCGAGGGGCACTAATCAACTTTGTCAACACAGAAAAGACGACATCATACTCAATTGGTTGCCATTTGACCATATTGGCAGTATTTCAGATTGGCACCTACGCGGTGTTGATATAGGCTGCAAATTGATTTACGCCCCCAAAGAATATGTGCTCGCTCAGCCCATCAATTGGCTAGAACTGATTGATAAATATAGAATTACCCAGAGCTGGGCCCCCAACTTTGCCTATTCCCTTATCAATGATGCCATTAAATCGGTTTCTCAAAAAAACTGGGATTTATCGTCAGTCAAATCTTTACTCACAGCGGGCGAATCTATATCCATTAAAATCGTACAGGATTTCTTAAAAAATCTGGCGCCCTACAAGCTAAATAAAACCGCCATTAGCACCGCATTCGGCATGGCTGAAATGGGATCGGGTATTACCTATTTCCAAACAACCAATACCACACCGCTAAAATTTTTCAGTGTAGATCGAACCGCTTTGGCAGGCTCATTGGTTCATCTAAATCCCGATGATCCTAATAGCATTATATTTATGAGTTTAGGACCCGTCATTCCCGGCGTGACTATCCGGATTGTTGATGACGAAAACAATCTGCTGCCAGAAGAAACCATTGGTCATTTTCAAGTCAAAGGCGCAGCCGTATCGCCCGGTTATTATAAAAATCCACAAGCCAATCAACTCGCATTTTTAGCAGACAGTTGGTTTGATACCGGAGATTTAGGCTTTATCTCAGAAGAACATCTGGTTTTGACTGGCAGAGCCAAAGAAAGCATTATTATTAATGGAGCCAATTTTTACAATAGCGAAATTGAAGCCGTTGTTGAAGAAATTGAAGAAATCGAAGTCTCTTATACCGCCGCTTGTGCGGTGCGTCCAACTGGGACGGTGACTGAACAACTGGCGATTTTTTTTCATAGCACAGTCTCTGACTTGTTAGCATTAATCAAAAAAATTCAAGCACAACTCACCCGCAAAATTGGAGTCAAACCCGATTACTTGATCCCCGTTGAAAAACCAGCCATTCCAAAAACCGCCATTGGTAAAATCCAACGCTCACAATTAACTCAACGTTTTGAAGCGGGAGAATTTGACCCGATTATCAAAAAACTTGATATTCTCAGCGGTAATGACAACACCTTGCCAGATTGGTTTTATCAAACCATTTGGCGACGGCATGAAGTTGTCACGCTGCGTCCAGCCTCGCAAACCGTTAATAGCCTGATATTCATCGACAATTTAGGCTTAGGTGCCCAAATTGCGGTTGATAATAAAATGGTTACGGTTGAAATAAGTACCGACTTTGCCAAACTCAGTGAAAACCGCTATCGTATTGCCCCTAACCAGCCGGCACATTATCAACAACTACTCGAATCTCTTGCCCAAGCCAATTTTCAGATTGATGAAATTCTGCATCTATGGACTTATGACAACTATGCCGGTGAAGTATCGAGTTTAGAAAGTTTTGAATCCGCACAAGTGTTAGGTGTTTATAGTCTCTTGTATTTGCTGCAAGCCTTAACCAAAGGCACTAAGCACCCGATTCGCTTATTGACTATTTCCAGCCAAACACAAATAATCGCTGCTGGCGATAAAATGGCTTATGAGAAAACCCCATTATTAGGGATTATCAAAACCCTATCCCAAGAAATCCCTTGGTTGACAGCTCGCCATATTGACTTACCAATAGACAGTGCCAATGCCACCCTTATCCACCGTGAACGCCGAGTGATTTCCACCGAACCAGAAATCGCCTATCGCCAAGGACAGCGTTGGGTGCCGCGCCTAGAAAGCGCACTCACCACACCCCCCAACCCCCTACCCTTTAAAAAAGGTGGCCATTATTTAATTAATGGGGGGTTAGAAGGCATTGGAATCGAAATTAGCAAATATTTGCTCCAACATTTTGAAGCACGGTTACTCATTATTGGTAAAACGCCACTACCGGACGAAAGCCAATGGGAAATTCATTTAGTACAGGCAGATGCCGTCGCCGAACAAATTCACGCTTATCAAACCCTGCGACAAGCGGGAGGAGAAATCGTTTATCAAGCGGTGGATGTCAGTGATTTTGAACAATTGCAACAATCCCCACTGGATGGCGTGATTCATTTAACCAGCATTCCCCAAGAACGCCTGTTGATTGAAGAGACTTATGACAGCCTCTCCGCCAGCTTTCGCGCAGATATTGTTGGGGTTTGGACATTGCACCAACTTATCAAAGCGCAGCCCAATGCGATTTTCATTAACTTTGCTTCAGTTAACGGTTTCTTCGGCGGTGCCACCGTCGGTGCGATAGCCGCCGCCAGTCGTTTTCAAGACAGCTTAACGCGCTACCAACAACAGCAAACCGCCTTGCAATCCTATTGTTTTCACTGGACATTATGGGAAGACACCGCCGCAAAATTTCCACCCCAAATGGCCGAATTATCCCGTGCGCTTGGATACAATACCATTAGCGCAACTCAAGGGCTGCATTCTTTTCTAGCCGGTTTATACCACAATCAAACCCAACTATTAATAGGATTAGATGGAAATAATGCTCATATCCGTAGCTATTTGGAAAGCGATTCGATTGCATTACAACAATTAACCGCCTATTTCACCACAACCAGCCATAATTTACCGACGATGCAGGAATTGCACGTCGCGGATCGCTTTAAAACGCCAACGAGCTGCCATTTTATCCAACTGCCAAAAATGCCGCTCACGGAAACCGGTGCCATTGACAAAAACCAATTAGCCCACGGCAATGTGTCTGACAAAGAATCAACCTTACCAACGACTGAAATTGAACAGCAAATTGCTCAAATCTGGCAAGACGTTTTAGGTTTACCGGAAGTAGGATTACATGACAATTTCTTTGAATTAGGCGGACATTCAGTACTATTAGTACAAACACAAAGTCAATTACAAGAACAGCTTGGCGTACAACTATCTATTGTTGACATGTTTACCTACCCAACAATAGAGACATTAGCCAACTATTTAAGTCAATCGCAATCAAGCGAAACAACCACCGCTGCCCAACAAGGCTATGAAAGGGCGCAGCTTCGCACTCATCAAGCAACGGTTGATGATTCAGATATAGCAGTCATTGGCATGGCTTGTCGTTTTCCGGGAGCCAATAATATTGATGAATTTTGGCAAAATCTAACAAATGGTGTTGAATCCATTGATTTTTTCACGGCTGAAGAAGTCATTGCCTCCGGTGTCGCTCCCGATTTAGTGAATAATCCTAATTACGTCAAAGCCAATCCGATATTGACAGATATTGAATCCTTTGATGCCGCGTTTTTTGGTTATACTGCCAAAGAAGTAGAATGGATGGATCCGCAACAACGTTTACTTTTAGAATGTGCTTGGGAAAGTATGGAAGACGCTGGTTACAATCCAATCGCTTATGAAGGTTTGATTGGAATTTATGCCGGTGCGGCGATGAATACTTACTTGCTGAATAATCTTTATCCCAACCGGCATAAATTGGATAGCAATGATGATCTTGCCATTGCGACTTTGGATTCCATGGGCGGATTCCAAATAATGGTAGCTAACGACAAAGATTATCTAACCACCCGCATTTCTTATAAACTCAATTTGCGTGGTCCCAGTGTCAATGTACAAACGGCCTGTTCGACTTCATTATTGGCTATTCATAATGCCATACAAAGCCTGCAAACCGGCGAATGCGATATAGCATTAGCAGGCGGCGTTTCCGTCCAAGTGCCACAAAAAATCGGACATTTATATCAAGAGGGTATGATCGTCACACCCGACGGGCATTGTCGTGCTTTTGATGCACAAGCTGAGGGAACAATATTTGGTAGCGGTGCCGGTATTGTCGTGCTAAAACGCTTAAAGGAGGCACTTGCGGATGGTGATCATATCTATGCGGTTATTAAAGGCTCTGCTGCCAATAATGATGGTGGCATGAAAGTAGGCTATATGGCACCTAGTGGCGATGGTCAAGCAAAAGTCGCCTCTGAAGCGATAGCGATGGCTGGTATAACAGCCGATACCGTTACTTATGTAGAGACACATGGTACTGGTACCGTTATGGGCGACCCTATTGAAGTAGGTGGACTCACGCAAGCCTTTCAAATGACAACGGATAAAAAAGACTTTTGTGCCATAGGCTCGGTTAAAACCAATGTAGGACATCTCCAAATTGCCTCTGGCATCGTCGGTTTTATCAAAACCGTGTTGGCACTGCATCACCAGCAAATACCGCCCAGCCTCAATTTTGAGGAGCCTAATCCTAATATAGATTTTGCCAATAGTCCTTTTTACGTCAACACTCAACTCACTGATTGGAAAACCAACGAGATAGCTCGCCGTGCCGGGGTTAATTCTTTAGGTATTGGTGGCACCAATGTCCATGTTATTTTGGAAGAATCACCTGAAATACCAGCATTCAAGAATGAGCTTGAACGCCCTCAGCATCTGCTGACGCTTTCTGCCAAAAGTGAAACAGCACTGCATGAGTTAGTACAGCGTTACGAGCAATTTTTGTCAAATAACCCCGAAACCTCATTAGCAGATATTTGTTTTACAGCTAACACCGGGCGAGTCCATTTTGAACAGCGTATTGCCATCGTTGCCGAATCCAATCAACAACTGCGTACTTGTCTCCTTGACATAAAAGAGGCTACATCTAAATCCCAAATCCAAGAGATCGCCTTTTTATTTACAGGACAAGGAGCGCAATATGTCGGCATGGGGCGGCAACTCTATGAAACACAACCCACCTTTCGTCAAACCCTTGACCGTTGTGATGAAATTTTACGCGATTATTTAGAACAACCATTATTAGAGGTAATTTATTCGTCACGCGACGCAGAGCGTCGAGGCAGGCATTCCCACGCAGAGCGTGGGAACGAGGAGTTAAGTAAGACGGTTTACACGCAACCCGCACTGTTTGCCCTAGAATATGCCCTAGCCGAATTATGGCAATCTTGGGGCATCAAACCCGCTTATGTGATGGGGCATAGCGTTGGGGAATATGTCGCAGCATGTATCGCGGGAGTCTTTAGCTTAGAAGATGGCCTAAAATTGGTTGCCGAGCGTGCCCGTTTAATGCAAGCCTTACCGCGTGATGGCGAAATGGTAACAGTGTTTGCCAGTGAAGCACAAGTAGCCGCTGCTATTCAACCCTATACCCAGCAAGTTGCCATTGCCGCCATCAATGGCCCTGAAAATATTGTGATTTCCGGTCAACATGAAGCCATAGCCACCATTAAAGCGACTTTAGAATCTCAAGGCATAAAAACCAAACCCTTATCCGTTTCTCATGCCTTTCACTCGCCCCTTATAGAACCCATGTTGCCAGCTTTTTCCCATATCGTTGGGGAAGTCACCTTATCATCGCCCGAAATCAACTTAATATCCAATCTCACCGGAGAGCTTGCCACGGCAGAAATAACCACACCAGCGTATTGGTGTCGTCATATCACCCATCCCGTCAAATTTGCCGCGAGCATGGCAACGCTTTATCAGCAAGGCTGTGACGTGTTTCTGGAAATCGGCCCGAAACCAGCCTTATTAGGCTTAGCTCGTCAATGCCTGCCCGAAGACGTGGGCGTTTGGCTGCCCAGTTTGCGGCAAGGAACGGATGATTGGCAACAACTCCTACAAAGTTTAAGTGAAATATATGTGCGTGGTGCAACAATAGACTGGGCAGGTTTTGATAGGGATTATCAGCGTCGTCGGGTAGTATTGCCAACTTATCCCTTCCAACGTCAGCGTTATTGGCTTGATAGACCGACAGCGCGTATGGAAATAACGGCGCCTACTAAGCTGCATCCCTTGCTTGATAAAAAGACACAGTCGCCACTGCTCAAGGAAACCTTGTTTGAAACCTATTTCCATCAAGATAAATTATCTTTTTTAGCGGATCACCTGATTTACGATAAAATGGTAGTATCCGGTGCGAGTTATATTTCTATGATACTGGGCGCAGCGGAACTTACTTTCGGTGTCCAAGGCTGTGTGTTAGAAGAGATACTTTTTGAACAGGCACTGGTGATACCGGAGGAAGGCTGCACGGTTCAATTAGCTATCATCCCAGAAGAAAATGACAAAGCCGCTTTTAAACTCATCAGCTTTGGCAAAAAGACGGAAAATTGGATCACCCATGTCACCGGAAAAATCCAAACGGGACAAATTGACAGTCCCTCGAAATCTGAAAATTTCCAAGCATTATGGAATCGCTGTCCACAAACCATAACAGCAAATGAGTTTTACCAAACTCAGCGAGATCGTCATATTGACTTAGGTCCAAGTTATCAATGGCTTGAATCCATTCGGCGGGGAAATTCAGAAGCGATCTGCCAGCTAACTCCACCGTCAGCCGCATTGTCTGGATTAGAAGAATATCAATTACATCCGGGGCTGATAGATGGCGGCTTGGAATTATCACTATTAGCTATGGATAGTAAGATAGAGGATACTTTTGTTCCTTTCAGCATAGAAAAAGTTCGCTTTTATCAGCGTCCCAATCATCCGCAATTATGGGGACATTGTCAATTACGGTCGAGTTCAGGAAAAGATAAGCTACTAGGAGATATACGTGTCTTTGATGAGGTAGGCACTCCCATTATAGAGTTTTTAGGATTTGAAGGCCGCAAAGCGGATCGCTTTGCAGTACCAGATAGTTTTCAAAAAGATTTTAGTAACTATTTGTATAATATTGTGTGGCAACCCAAGGAACTATTGCTGCTAAATAGAAGAGAGATTCACGGAAAATCAAGCAGTTGGATTATTTTTGCGGATCAAGGCGGCATAGGACAGAAACTTATTGAACTTTTACAAGCACAAGGTGAGCGTTGTGTATTAGTCTTTGTAGGCCAGAATTATGAAAAAGTCACAGAAAATCATTACACTATCAATCTAAGCAATCCCGACGATTTCCAGCGGTTGCTTGAAGACAGTTTAGCCGCACATTACCCGCCTTGTCGTGGTATCGTGCATCTTTGGAGTCAGGACAACGGTTTTGAAAACGATCACAATATAGCCACTTTACGACACGCACAAATTCTTGGCTGTGGCAGTGTATTGCATTTAGTTCAATCCCTTATCCAAGCCAAATGGTCTCAATTTCCCCATCTCTGGCTAGTCACTCAGGGTGGACAAGCTATTGGGCAGCATAATATCGAACAGTCATCGCTGTGGGGACTCGGGCGGACTATCATGTTGGAACATCCTGAATTCCAGTGTGTCTGTATAGATTTAGAAGGCAAAACGGATACGATCCAAACCTTGTTTGCCGAATTATGGTCGCCAGATGAAGAAAACCAAATCGCCTATCATGATGGTGTGCGTCATGTAGCCAGACTAGAGCCGCAGCAAGTGCCAATTCAAACGGCAATGGCTCCATTCCAAGTAAAAATATCAAGCTATGGCATATTGGAGAATTTGGCACTCATACCGATGACGCGCTGCCCACCTCAGCTTGGAGAAGTTGAAATACAAGTAAAGGCAACCGGACTCAATTTCAGAGATGTGCTTCATGCTTTAGGTATGCTTAAAGAACAAGCAAAAGAAAGTGGTTTCAAAACCCCTGCTGATGTCCCTTTTGGATTTGAATGTGCCGGAAAAATCGTGAGGATCGGGGAAAATGTGACCGATTTAAAAATCGGTGATGATGTAATTGCGGCAATGGCTTTAGGCAGTTTGAGTCGTTTTATCACAGTATCTACAGCATTGGTGGTTCATAAACCATCAAATCTAAGCTTTGAAGAAGCGGCTACAATTCCCCTTGCTCTACTCACCGCCTACTATGGACTCCAAAAACTGGCACACCTCAAGCAAGGCGATAAAGTATTAATTCATGCCGCTGCCGGTGGTGTTGGTCAAGCGGCAGTTCAATTAGCTCAACAGGTAGGCGCGGAAATTTTTGCCACTGCAAGTCCTAGTAAATGGGATTTTCTCAAATCGCAGGGGGTGAAATATATTATGAATTCACGTTCCCTTGATTTTGCGGATAAAGTAATGGCGTTCACTGATGGGCAAGGCGTAGATGTCGTGTTGAATAGCTTAAATGGCGATTTCATTCCCAAAAGTTTAGGGATACTCAGAAACAAGGGATGCTTTGTCGAAATTGGCAAAATCGGTATTTGGGATGAACAACAAGTACAAAACGTTAGGCCCGATGTTGCCTATTTCAATTTTGACTTAGGAGAGATCGCGCTAGAAAATCCAGCCTTAATCACGTTGATGCTCAAGGAATTAATGCAAAGCATAAAGGCAAACAGTCTGGGACCATTACCTTATAAGTGTTTTCCCATTGCAAAGGTAGTTGATGCTTTTCGCTACTTAGCCCAAGCCAAACAGATTGGTAAAGTCGTGATTTCTTTACCTTCAATGTCAGAGGAATCTATTGTACATGGTAATAGCAGTTATTTGATAACGGGTGGAACCGGTAGCTTGGGCTTGCAAATGGCCCAATGGCTGGCAGAGCAAGGCGCACAGCACTTGATTTTAATGAGTCGCCAAACAACGACTACCGATATTGTCAAACACACCATCGCCCAAATAGAACAAACCGGAGCTTTTGTTTCAATCGCCACCGCAGATGTTTCTGATGAAAATGAACTTAATAGGGTATTAGAACAAATCAACCAAACGGCTCCGTTGCGTGGAGTTATCCATGCAGCCGGTGTCCTAGAAGATGGCATGTTAATAGGCCAAAACTGGGAACGCTTTGAAAAAGTCCTGGCTGCCAAAGTGTATGGTGCTTGGAATCTCCATCAACTCACAGCAGACATGCCATTAGACTTCTTTGTCATGTTTTCCTCAGCCGCCTCCCTCCTTGGCAATCGGGGACAAAGCAATTATGCCGCCGCTAATGCCTTTTTAGATAGTTTGGCACATCAGCGACACCAGCAAGGTTTAGTGGCTACCACAATAAACTGGGGTCCTTGGGCACAGGGAGGTATGGCACTATCCACGACAACTATCCAAGAAAATTTATCCAAACAAGGATTCAAACCCATCAATACCTTAGAAGGTTTGGAATTGATGGAACGTATTATTTCAGAGAATATCACTCAGATAGGCGTAATGCCGTGTGACTGGCATAAATACACAACTGCTGATAACGTTTTGTTTACAAATTTGATTCAAAAATCGACCGATAAACCAGCAAAACCATTGGCAGAATTGTCACTAAAACTTGAGAAAGCCGGAGGATATGAAGAAAAACACACCATCCTGTCAAACTTTGTCCATGAAACCGCACAGCAAGTTCTTGGTACAGAGCCATCTCAAACCTTGGACGCCAACAAATCACTGATGGAACTCGGACTGGATTCCTTACAAGCAGTTGAAATGCGTAATCGTTTAGGCAAGGGGCTTGAGACAACATTGTCCGTTAGTCTTTTGTTTAACTATCCTAGTATTAATAAGCTGGTTGGATACTTAGAAAAGGAAATTCTAAAAATTGAGGAGAATTTGGCGCAATCAGAAAGTAATGAATTTGATTACTTGGATGAATTGAGCCATGAAGAGCTTGAGTCGTTGCTTAAGCAAGAGGTTGGAGTTGAGGCCATTTAATGCAACAATTTGAATCGAATATCTATAACTCCAAAATAGAGCCACCCCGCATAGAATACCTGTGTGTGGAAAATTACCGTGCGCTTAAATTTTTGGAACTAAAAAACTTGACAGCATTCACAGTGTTTTTGGGACCTAACGGTAGCGGCAAATCCACGCTATTTGATGTGTTTGCGTTTCTTTCGGAATGTTTTTCCCTTGGACTCCGCCGCGCTTGGGAGCAACGTGGGCGTTTTCGTGAGCTACGAACTCGTGGTGGCATAGGGCCGCTGAAGTTTGTATTGAAATACCGGGAAAACCCAAACAGCCCACTTATTACCTATTATCTCGCCATCAATGAAACAACTAGGGGACCGATTGTCGAGGAAGAATGGCTACAATGGCAGCTAAATTCTAAGGGAAAACCGTTCCGTTTTTTAGATTTCCGTCTAGGGGAAGGTTTTGTTCTCCCCGGTGAGTTTCCCGGCATAACGGATACGCGCATGACAGAAAAATTGGAATCAGCAGAAATGTTGGCTGTCAACACACTAGGCCAGTTTAGCAAGCATCCCCGCATCAGTGCATTGCGGCGTTTTATTAGCGATTGGCATTTGTCTTATTTAACTGCAGAGAATACACGCGGTATTCCTGAAGCCGGTCCACAAGAATATTTATCACAAAGCGGTAACAATCTACCCAATGTCATTCAATATTTCCGCGAACAATATCCGCAACGCTTAGATAACATTATAGACCGTCTGTGCCGCCGCATACCACGCATGGAGCGAGTAGAGATAGAGTTATTAACTGATGGCCGGCTGTTGCTGCGGCTCAAAGACGCACCTTTTGAACAGCCGGTACTGGCTAAATACGCTTCTGACGGTACGCTAAAGATGCTCGCTTATCTCATGCTATTGTATAACCCTGAACCACTGCAATTCATCGGCATTGAAGAGCCTGAAAACCACTTGCACCCGCGCCTGTTACCCGAATTGTGCGAAGAATGTCGCAATGCCACGGCGCAAACTCAACTTATGGTGACTACCCATTCGCCGTTTTTTGTCAATGGCCTACGTCCTGAAGAATTGTGGGTATTATATCGGGACGAACTTGGTTTTACTAGGGCACGGCGTGCTTCCGACATGCTTGGTATTAAGGAGTTTATGGCGGCAGGTGCATTGTTGGGGCAACTGTGGATAGAGGGATATTTTGAGGTAGGCGATCCTATGACTAACAACGGTGGCCCGCGTTGATACACATTGAGTTTTTGCTGGAAGAACCTTCCACCGAGGCTGTTTTACAAATACTAATACCGAAAATGATGCCAGAAAGTGCCACTTTTGCGTGTCATGTGCTGGGAGGCAAAAAAACCTTACTAAAGGAATTGCCAAACCGACTACAGGGCTATACGAGCTGGTTGCCGTCAAATTGGCGGATTATAGTGCTAGTGGACCGAGATGAAGAAGATTGCAAACGTTTAAAAGCTAGACTGGAAAAACTTTGCCATACAGCCGGATTAATCTATCTCGAAAACTGCCGCTGGTACTAAAAAACGACCGGCGCAAGTAATTAATCGCATTGTGGTAGAAGAATTGGAAGCTTGGTTTTTCGGTGATGTGATGGCATTGCGTAAGGCATACCCACGCTTGCCTGATATTTCCAAAAAAGCAGCTTTCCGCAATCCAGACCGAATTCGTGGTGGCACTTGGGAAACCTTGGAACGTCTGCTGCAAAAAGCCGGCTATTACAAAGGTGGATTACCAAAAATTGAATTGGCAAAAACTATCACACCACACATGGAACCAGCCAGCAATACCTCAAAAAGTTTTCAAACTTTTCGTCAGGCATTGTTGGAATTAGTGGCATGATAAATACTAAAGCATATAACTGATAAATAAATGACTGAAACCGAAACTTTAAAACAACTTTATATTGCCCTTAAAACAGCTAAGGCAAAAACGGCCCAATTAGAAACGGCTCACCGCGAACCCATAGCCATTATTGGCATGGCATGTCGTTTTCCGGGTGGAGCTAATAACCCAGAAAAATATTGGGACATTCTCAAAAATGGCGTTGATACCATCACCGATGTACCGCAGAGCCGCTGGGATGGTGCAGCCTATTATGATCCTGAACCAGAAGCGGCGGGTAAAATGTACACAACGAAAGGCGGATTTATTAATCTCCCTATTGATGAGTTTGATGCCGCCTTTTTTAAACTATCGCCCAAAGAAGTACATAGTTTAGATCCGCAACAACGTTTATTATTAGAAATCAGTTGGGAGGCCCTAGAAAATGCCGCGATAAAAATCTCTACACTTGAGGAAAGCCGAACCGGTGTTTTTGTAGGGATTTCTAGTGATGATTACGCCCAATTTCATCGACATTCCGGTCAGAATGAGCGTATCAATGCCTACGCAATCACCGGAACAACTGCCAGTACCGCAGCGGGTCGTCTATCTTATTTTTATGGCTTAAAAGGCCCATGTATGGCGATTGACACTGCCTGTTCCTCGTCGCTGGTGGCACTACATCTGGCGTGTCAAAGTTTACGTTTAAGAGAATCTAATTTAGCACTCGTGGGTGGGGTCAATTTAATGTTGACCCCCGAATTACATATCTGTTTCTCTAAATTACAAGCCCTGTCTCCCGATGGCCATTGTAAAACCTTTGATGCTTCAGCCAATGGTTATGCCAGAGGTGAAGGTTGCGGCATGTTGGTACTCAAACGCCTATCAGATGCCCACAGCGATCACATCCTTGCGGTAGTGCGGGGGAGTGCGATTAATCAAGATGGTAACAGCAGTGGCTTAACTGCGCCCAATGGACTGGCTCAACAAGAGGTGATACGTGAAGCATTGGACAATGCTGGACTCAACTCAGCCGATATTAGCTACATAGAAGCACACGGCACCGGCACTTCCTTAGGTGATCCGATTGAAATTGAAGCACTTGGCAAAATTTTTAAAGCCAGTCATACTACTGAATCTCCTCTACTGATTGGCAGTGCCAAAACTAATATAGGTCATACCGAGCCGGTAGCCGGTTTAGCGGGAATGATTAAAATTGTTCAATCGTTGCAACATGAAACGATACCACCCCATTTACATTTTAATCAACCCAACCCTTATATTCCGTGGGATGAATTACCGCTCAAAGTCCCCACTCAATTGACAACATGGCCATATTCAGATAAACCGCGTCTTGCAGGTTTAAGTGCCTTTGGGTTTAGCGGCACCAATGCCCATATTATTATTGAAGAAGCCCCGCGCATCCAAGTTCAAGTGTCAGAGCTAGAAATACCTGCACATCTATTAACGTTATCTGCTAAAACTAAAAATGCCTTAGCAGATTTAGCCACCCGTTATGTGGACTATTTATCACTAGAAGAAACGGCATCTATAGCGGATATTTGTTACACCGCCAATGTTGGACGGAGTCATTTTGAAAACCGTTTAGCGGTGGTTGGAAATTCAAAGGAAGAAATTAAGCAGAAATTATCTGAATATATTAGTAATAGCACCATAAATGGTATCTATAAAACGCCTGAGAGAGAACACACTGGCAAGATTGCATTTTTATTTACCGGGCAAGGCTCTCAATATGTTAATATGGGGCGGCAACTTTATGAAACGCAGCCAACTTTTCGCAAAACCCTTGAGTACTGCAATGAAATTTTACGTGATTATCTTTCGCCTCCGCTGCTTGAGGTACTTTATTCGTCACCCGACAATCAATCCAAATTGGATGAGACGGCTTATACCCAACCCGCCCTTTTTGCCTTAGAATATGCCTTAGCAGAGTTATGGCAATCTTGGGGCATCAAACCATCTTATGTGATGGGGCATAGCGTTGGGGAGTATGTTGCCGCGTGTGTGGCAGGGGTTTTCAGTCTCGAAGACGGCTTAAAACTGATTGCAGAACGTGCCCGTTTGATGCAAGCATTGCCACATAACGGCAAGATGGTGACAGTGTTTGCTAGTGAAGCACAAGTAGCAGCCGTTATTCAACCTCATAACCAGCAAGTTTCGATTGCCGCTATCAATGGCCCTGAAAATATTGTTATTTCAGGTCAGCGCGATGCTATCAACGCCATCATAACCACATTGGAAATCGATGGTATCTCGATAAAATCGTTAAACGTTTCTCATGCCTTCCATTCCCCGTTGATGGAGCCAATGTTACCAGATTTTGAAGCCATTGCGAGAAAAATCACATTTTCACCGCCGAAAATAGATTTAATTTCTAACCTCACGGGTGAACTTGCGACAGCGGATATAACAACGCCTGAATATTGGTGTCGTCATATTCGTCAGCCGGTGAAATTTGCAACAAGCTTGAAAACGCTTTACCAGCAAGGCTATGATGTCTTTGTGGAAATAGGCCCGAGGCCGGCGTTATTAGGCTTATCTCGTCAATGTCTGCCGGAAGAAGATGTGGGTGTTTGGCTACCGAGTTTGCGAAAAGGACAGGATGATTGGCAACAACTTCTACAAAGTTTAGGTGAGTTGTATGTGCGTGGCGCACCAATAGACTGGTCAGGTTTTGACGGTGATTATCAACGCCATCGAGTGGTATTGCCGACTTATCCCTTCCAACGTCAGCGTTATTGGCTTGACCAAGCGGAGGCTACGACACCAAATGCACAATTACAAGATTGGCTTTATCAAGTTGAATGGCGGCCTCAAGCGCGTTTTGGACAACCCATTGATTACATACCAACTCCCCACGAAATAAATGCCAACCTTAAGTCAGATGTAGCAAATGCTATTGGACAAATTGAGTTTTACGAAACCTTCCAGCCCCAAATTGAGGCTTTAAGTGTGGATTTTATATTGAACGCCTTCCAGCTGATGGGATGGACATGGACAGTCAGTCAGCGTTTTAAAAAGACAACCCTAGCTTCGAGATTAGGCATTGTCAAACAGCACCAACGGTTACTGGGTCGTTTACTGGAGATATTAGCTGAAGAAAAAATCCTTCAACAGCAGGGCGAAGAGTGGCAGGTCATCTCCGTGCCGGTTATAAAGGCTCTACCAGAGCAGATGAAGCAGCTTTTAGCACAATACCCGCAAGCTAATGCCGAATTAAATTTGCTGGAATGTTGTGGTAGTCAACTGGCTGAAATACTGCGTGGAACTTGTGAACCGCTACAATTATTATTTCCAGACAATGATTTAACCAGATTGACTCAATTCTATCAGGACTCTGCGGGACCACAGGTGATGAATACCATTGTACAAAAAGTGGTATCAATGGCATTGGCACATTTACCACAAGGACGTGGGGTACGAGTGTTAGAGATTGGGGCCG
Organism: Candidatus Thiomargarita nelsonii; assembly: GCA_000785145.2. Classification (GTDB taxonomy): domain Bacteria; phylum Pseudomonadota; class Gammaproteobacteria; order Beggiatoales; family Beggiatoaceae; genus Thiomargarita; species Thiomargarita nelsonii_B. The sequence continues at coordinate 11,273 of JSZA02000086.1, read as the reverse complement.
GCACAGGTGGCACAACAACTTACATTCTACCCCATTTACCCGCTCAGCAGACAGACTATGTTTTTACTGATGTTTCACCCTTATTTACGACTAAGGCACCAGAAAAATTTGCTGATTATCCTTTTGTGCGTTATCAAGCATTAGATATTGAACAATCACCTTCTGTTCAAGGGGTTGGTGAACATGAGTACGATCTCATTGTTGCAGCCAATGTTTTACACGCAACTAAAGATTTAGGAGAAACATTACAACATGTACACAGTTTATTAGCCCCCGGCGGCATGTTGATTCTGATGGAAGGTACAGCTCGCCAGCGTTGGGTGGATTTAACCTTTGGTTTACTTGAAGGTTGGTGGCGGTTTACGGACCAACACTTACGTCCCAACTACCCCTTACTTTCTGCCGCCCAATGGCAAAGCTTGTTGCAAGAACAAGGATTCACACAACCCATCATTCTACCCAATGAAGAGAACAAAACTTTGCAACAGACGGTGATTGTCGCTCAAACCGCACCTTCATTCCTATCTTCTCAGTTGCCAGTGATGGAAAATGAACAATGGCTCATTTTTGCAGATACTCAAGGTGTGGGGCTGCAATTAAGTCAATACCTGCAAAACCAAGGGGCCTTTTATACGCTGGTTCTACCGGGCAAAGCGTATAAACGAGTCGATGAACAAACCCTCAAGATAGATCATACCAATCCTGAACACTTTCAGCAGCTTTTGGAAACCGTGAGTACCAAACCAGCTCGTTTGCGAGGAATTGTCCATTGTTGGAGTTTGGACACTGTTGTTACTGAAAAAATGACAATAGAGGATTTAGAACCGGCGGGGCTGCTCAGTTGTGGCAGCCTATTATATTTAGTCCAGGCCTTAGGAAAAGCTAATTTTTCCGAACCGCCATCATTGTGGTTAGTGAGCCAAGGTGCAATACCGTTTGCCTTTTCAAATTCAGGCGCGAAGGCTCAAACCATCATCAATCTCGCTCAATCTCCTTTGTCGGGACTCGGAAAAGTCATTGCTTTAGAACATCCGGAATTTAATTGTGTACAAATAGATTTAGAACCAAAAACGGAAGGAAATGAGGCGCAAGCCCTCTTTGATGAAATCTGTTCAAATAGTCAAGAAACTCAAATTGCTTTTCGCCAAAAGGCTCGTTATGTGCCAAGGCTGATACATCATCGTCTCCAGAAAAACGATGATCAAGTTGATTCCCTTTTCCATGCTGATAGCACCTATCTGATAACCGGCGGTTTAGGCGGTTTGGGTTTAGAAGTTGCTCACTGGATGGTAGAACAGGGAGCCAAATATCTGGTGCTGGTTGGACGTAGCGGCGCTAAAGCTGCTGTTCATAATCAATTAGAGGCACTTGAGCAAACGGGCACAACAATCATGACCCTCCAAGCTGATGTATCTCAAGCGAAACAAGTGGCTCAGGTATTAGCTGAGATTGAGCGATCTTTGCCACCGTTACGAGGAATTATCCATGCAGCGGGAGTGCTCGATGACAGTATTCTTATGAATCAAACTTGGGAGCGTTTTTCTCAGGTTTTGGCACCCAAGGTACAAGGTGCATGGAATCTACATGCGTTAACTTTGGATATTTATCTGGATTTTTTTGTACTTTTTTCGTCAGTAGCAGCTTTACTCGGTTCAAAGGCTCAAGCTAATCATGCGGCCGCAAATATGTTTTTAGATGCGTTGGCTTCTTATCGTCAAACGCAAGGATTACCTGGATTCAGTATTAATTGGGGAAGCTGGTCAGAAATCGGTGCAGCGGCTCAACGTGGCGCAGATGAACAATTGAAGCAGAAAGGTATAGCTCCGATTACCCCGAAAATGGGGTTACAAGTTTTAGAACAGTTATTCTTAACTCAAGTCTCTCAGAATACAACCGCACAAGTTGGGGTTGCACCGATTGATTGGTCTACATTTATTCAAGAACCGGTACCGCCATTTATAACTGAATTGGTAGTCCAGAAAACAGACCAATATCAGCCGGAAGATCAGCAGACGATTCCGCTTATCAATCAGTTACAAACAACATCTCAATTGGAACGTCGCACTTTGCTTATTGATTACCTGCAAGTGTCGGCGGCCAAATATTTAGGAATGTCTCAACTAGATGTCCAGCAACCTTTAAATCAGTTGGGACTAGATTCTTTGATGGCGGTTGAATTAAGGAATGCTATTAGAACCCAATTAGGTGTCGAATTGACGATTGGAATTTTCCTAACCGGTGCGAGTGTTTCAGAACTGGCCACCGAAATTGAGTTACAACTGGCAACAACAGAAAATAAAACCACTCAAAATCAGAAAAGTACTGACAATGAGTGGATAGAGGTGGAAATATGAATTTAATGAAGTTTGTCAAAGAACTTGATGCACAGAATATCAAATTAGTTGTTGATGGCGAGCAATTACGTTGCCGTGCGCCCAAGGAAGTGTTAACGCCTGATCTATTATCCAAGATCAAGCAATATAAAAGTGACATTATAACCTTATTGCGGGATGGTGTTAATGACAGCATTGAGACTTATCCCCTGTCGCAGGGGCAACGTGCGCTATGGTTTTTATATCAACTGGCTCCGGAAAGTGCCGCTTACAATATTAACTATGTCGCACGTTTGCGACCTGATTTAGAACTTCAAGTTTTACAACAAGCGTTTGAAAAATTAGTTGAGCGTCATGCCATTCTTCGCACAACCTATACAACACGCGATGGTGAGCCCATGCAACAGGTTCACAAAGCTCAAGAAATCCACTTCAAAGTCACGGAGGCGGACAATTGGAGTCAAGAAGATTTAACGAAGTGGCTGGCTCAGGAAGCGGATCGGCCATTCAACTTAGAACAAGGCCCTGTTTTTAGAATAGAATTGTTGCCCGGATATTCAGAGTCGCCGATTTTATCACTGACCATGCACCATATTGTGGCCGATTTTTGGTCGCTTGAAATTCTCATTAACGAATTAGAATCCCTTTATCAGGCCATTAGCTCAGAGCAGCCTATTTCTCTTCCGCCGTTGAAGTGGGATTATAAAGACTACGTCCGTTGGGAAACTGAAATGCTTGCCAGTACGAGAGGAAAGCAACTCTGGACTTACTGGCAGAAACAACTCGGTGGTGAGTTACCAGTACTCAACTTACCCACCGATCACCATCGACCACCGGTACAAACCTATAATGGCACTACCACAACGTTCGATTTTGATGAATCCATCAATCAACAAATTGTGGAATTCTCAAAGGCCACTGGTAATACGCCTTATGTGTTCATGTTAGCGGTATTTAAAATCCTGTTACGACGCTATACCGGGCAGGAAGATATACTCATCGGCACACCCATGTCAGGTCGTCACACAACGGAATTACAAGAACTCATTGGTTACTTTGTCAATCCAGTGATTTTACGACACCAACTTCACGGGAATCTGACGTTTGAAGAATTACTTGAAATGGTCCGTAAGCAGGTAGTGGAAGCCTTAGACCATCAAGAATATCCGTTTGGGTTATTAGTTGAACAACTTCAACCGATCCGTGATCCAAGTCGTTCTCCACTCTATCAAGTTGCGTTTGTTTGGGATAAAGAACGGCATCAAGACACATCAAGCGGGAATGCCGGCAAATTGGTCAGTGAACTTTTAGCAGCCGAGCAGCGTGGGGCCGCTTTTGATTTATCGTTAACTTTCTTTGACCAAGCTGGTTCTATTCGTGGTGAGTGGACATATAACACTGATATATTTGAAGAAAGTACAATAAATAGACTAACGGGGCATTTTAAAACCTTGGTGATAGGTGCATTAGCCCATCCACAACAACGTTTATCTAAATTACCCCTGCTAACCGAAGCTGAGCAACAACAATTGCAGACATGGAATGACACGACAACGGATTATCCAAAAGACCAAACGATTGTTGATTTGTTTGAACAACAGGTGGAAAAAACGCCTGATAATATCGCCGTCGTTTTTGAAGAACAACAACTAAGCTATAGCGAACTCAACCGTCAAGCCAATCAGCTGGCCCATTATCTACTCAAGTTCAAAAAGGGCACTGATGAGTTCCTGATTGCTATTGCTGTGGAACGTTCATTGTCCATGGTCATTGGCTTATTGGCTATTCTCAAAGCGGGTGGTGCTTATGTTCCGATTGATCCTAGCTATCCACCGGCTCGTATTCGTTATATGCTGGATGACAGTGCGGCACCGTTGTTGCTGACTCAAAGCCACCTGAAAGCACAGTTAGAGCCAGAATGTGTTGTGGTGTGTTTGGATGAAGTGGATTTGGCTGACCAGCCGAGTGAGAATCCGTTGGTTTGTAGACTAGCGGAGGATTTGGCTTATGTGATTTATACATCGGGTTCGACGGGGGAGCCGAAAGGTGTGATGGTTGAACATCAAGCACTGGCTTTACACAGTCAAGCCATATTGCAACAATACACGCTCAATGAAAACGACCGGGTATTGCAATTTGCCTCTTTTAGCTTTGATACTTCACTCGAACAGTTGTTGGTTGCTTGGTTAAGTGGAGCCGGTTCTGTTCTAGTGAAGACCAACTTGATTGCAGCACAAGATTTATCATCCTTTTTGCAAAATAATGTCATTACGGTTGCGGATTTACCACCTGCATACTGGCAGCAAATGCTGGATATTGAAACGACTGCTCACGTACTGTCCAATTTACGAATACTTATTTTAGGTGGAGAAGCTCTTCCAATAAGTATGGCACAACAAACCATTGAGTATTTTCCGGCATTGACTTGTTTTAATGCATACGGACCCACAGAAGCGGTGATTACTCCCACCATTTACCGTTTGCCGGTGATTTTATCCGATAACACAACATACATTGCGATTGGGCGACCACGTACAAACACCCGCATCTACATCCTAGATGCACAACACCAACTCCTGCCACCTAACATCCCCGGCGAACTCTGCATTGCAGGTGCTGGCTTGGCACGAGGGTACCTCAACCGCCCCGAGCTCACCGCCGAAAAATTCATCGAAATCGAATTATTCGGCAAAACCGAGCGCATCTACAAAACCGGCGACTTAGCCAGATGGCTCCCTGATGGCAACCTAGAATATCTAGGACGTATCGACCACCAAATCAAACTACGGGGTTTCCGCATAGAATTAGGTGAAATTGAAACCATCATCAATCAACACCCAGCCGTTAAAGAAGCCGTCGTGACACTGTATGAGACCGATGACAACAAACGGCTCGTGGCTTACATCACCACCGATTCCGAATCAAATGACATAGTAGCTTCCTTGAAAGACCGACTTCAAGCCAGCTTGCCTGACTATATGGTTCCAAGTCATTTCACCGTGTTGGATAAACTGCCACTGACACCCAATGGCAAAATTGACCGTCAAGCCTTGCCCGCACCAGACGCAAACACGCCGACCGAAAACACCTTGCCGCGTGATGCGATTGAACTACAACTGCTTGGTGTGTGGGAAACCGTATTGGATGTCCATCCGCTGGGCATACATGACAACTTCTTTGAATTAGGCGGACACTCTCTGTTGGCTGTGAAACTCATGAGCCATATTCAGCAACAGTGTGGCGTGCGACTGCCAGTCAGTGCGCTGTTCCAAAGTCCTACAGTGGCCATGTTAGCACAACAACTGCACCAAGATACCACCCCGCTGTTGACTAACCTAGTACCGATTCAAACTGCCGGATTCGCTCCTCCGGTTTACGGTCTGCCGGGTGCCGTTGGCTCAGTGATGTATTTATATCCCTTGGCTTCCTATTTGGGTCAACAGCAACCCTTTTATGCCTTGCAAACCCCCGGATTGGATGGCTCAACAACCCCAGAGACCGTTGAGAGCCTTGCCAAGTCCCATCTGCAAGCATTGCGGCAACAACAGCCCGAGGGGCCGTATCAGCTTGTCGGTCACTCCTCCGGTGGCCGAGTGGCCTTTGAAATGGCTTGGCAACTAGAACAGCAAGGCGAAACAGTGGCATTGTTAGCGATTCTGGATACCAGCGCACCGGACTCAAATCAACCGAATCCCATGGCTGATTACACTAAATTAAACTGGCTGTTAGACATTGTACAGGTGTTTGAAGAAATGCTCGGTATTGACTTGAATCTGTCTTTGGAACAGTTACGAGCGATGCCAGATATAGAAATCGCTTATGCCAAAGTGATGCAAGCCTTTGTTGAGCGACAAATCTTGTTTGCCCCTGGCTCATCAGTGGATGAACTCAAAGCGTTGGTAAACACCTATCGCATCACGGTACAAGGACACGCCGACTATCAAATCCACGGCAAACTACACTGTCCGATTCATCTATTTCGCGCTCAAGAACAAATGACTCCTGATGAAAATATTGAATTTGAAGATACCCGTGAAGCGTGGGGTTGGGCCGAATGCACCCACGCCAAAGTGGAAGAGCTTATGGTTCCGGGTACACATCTCACCATGATGGCTCTCCCACACGTCAAAACCTTGGCTGACAAGTTGGCTCAATGTTTAAGAACTAACGAAATGAGCGGCTTGCATCAACAACATTGATATAATTTAAGTGATTGATCATTAAAGGTAACGATTCAGGGCAACCATAAAGGATTGCCCCTACAACAATGACGTAGAGTGACGAAAATATTCATACGTAGGGGGCAGTGCCCTTGTGGTTGCTCTGAGTCGTTACCATTAAATAATCATTAACCATTGTTATACTTCATAATTAGGCAAGAGATTAATTATGCTCATTCAACGATTAAAAAGGAGGTATTAAACTATGCTTGAAACCAATATCTGGCCAGTAGAAGAGATGGTACACGAGGATGAATTTACGGATCGGGTAGAACTTTTAAGGGAATTAGACCAATGGGTCAAGGCGATAGGACGCATGGGCTCGTGGAGTACGGCCCTCATGGCTCCCAGACGAATAGGAAAGACCGTATTATTAGATCGGCTGGTAAATACCGTCTTTTTTAAACCAGAGTATCAGGTGGCTCCATTTTATTTCAAAATGACTCGGGAGAAAAGGACCTTAAAAGAGTTTCTTCTGGAATACGCCACCACGTTTTTTAGACAGTATCTGGCCTATTGTGAACAGGATGCTGACTTGTTTAATAAAGATATAGAGTTGGAAGATTTATTAGCCTATAAAACAACTCATAAGGCTGGTGTCATGGCACTGGAGTATATTCAACGGTTTCTGAAACGCTATAATCGTCATGGTGCCGAAGATGCATTGCTTCATTGGGATATCTTTATTCGTGTACCGGAACGACTTGGATCGCATTCTGGCACGAGAGTCGCTGTGATTATTGATGAATTTCAGGATATGAAATTTTATATTTATAATATGTCACAAGAACTGATGGATTCTAAAGACCGCTTGAATGGTTTTGGTGCCATCAACCTGCCAGCGACTTATGATCGACAGGCCCAGAGCCGTAAGGCACCCATGCTGGTATGCGGATCGGCAGTGACTCTCATTTTCAGAACGGTCATGGGTGGACCATTGGGTGGACGATTTGATTTCATGTATATAAAACCCCTGTCTATTCCAGATGGCGCAATGCTTTTACACAACGCCTTGCAATATTATGCCCCTGACAAGGTGATTACCCCAGAACTGGCCCTTTATGCCAGTGCCCAGGTGGGAGGACACCCTTATTACCTATATTGTCTAGCAACCTCTAAGTATAAAGGCAAGGATTTTGGGGATGAAAAGGCGATTGACCAGGTGATTCGTTATGAGATTGAAAACGGTAAAATTTTCGGTTTCTGGCAGACTCATTTTGACGACAACCGAAAATATATCAATGCTGATGATGATTTAGAGTTAGGTAAAAAAATCATCTATTATTTCACCCAATACAACAATCAACCGGTGGATATTAAGGCCATTGCCCAGAAGCTTAAGGTTCCTAAACAAGCGGTGGAACGGAAGATAGAAAAATTGTATTTGGCGGACTTAGTGTATCGGACTGCTGCTAGATATTATACCTTTAATGATATCTGTCTGATGCGGTTTATTAAGTTTGTATATGAACAAGACTTGGAAGGGCTTGAGCAAATTGACTTGAGCCAACAGAATCTGATAAATACCCTGAAAGGTAAATTCCTAGAAATGGTGGTGGAAGTGTCCATGATGAAGTTTAACCATGAGCGTTTGCCAGGGAGCTGGTTTGGTCAAACGGGTGAGGTAGAGGTACCCTTATTCCAATTGGTGAAAACCATGACGGTGAAAGGAGCTAAAACACCCTCTTACCAGATTGATGTGTTTGGCAAAGAAGAAAGAAGTCATAAAGTCTGGCTTTGTGAGTGTAAATATACCAAAACCACTATGGACATATCGCTCGTCAGAAAGCTTGAGAGTGCCGCACAGGTGTTGAAGCAGATGCATCAAGAAGAGGGTACAGCAGTCCCTTCGATACACCTCTGGCTGGTCTCTACCGGCGGTTTTACCAAAGAAGTGCTAACTTATATTGACTCCCGGGCAGATATTTACGCCTCTGATTATGAGGGAATTAACCACCTCTTTAAGGCATTTGGAGGTAATTATTCCATTCCTCAGTTTGCCGTGAATGATTAATTTAACCATTTCGCAGTGGTCAAACATTGTATTGGTCTTTGAAGAACTAACCGGTATTGACTTAGATCGGTCTTTGGAAGAGGTTTTCAAAACCTGGCAGGTCTGGAGCAATGCCATTAAGTTAAGGACAAATTATTGATTTTATTAAAATAAAACGCTGTGCCGGACGGGGAAGTTCTCTCCTCACGTCGAGATCCCCGTCCGTAACGTTTCAGCTCTAAAACGTTGCGGACGGGGTTGCAAACCCAATCCATTAAGTTAAGCCCAAAACGTTCTATTGTAGGGTGGGCAACGTCTTTTTGTTGCCCACCGTTCGGGGCTGGTGGGCAGCAAAAACACGCTGCCCACCCTACATAAAATTCTTAACTTAATGGCATTGAGGTCTGGAGTGGCTAAAACTTATCTGAACATCTAGATTAAAGGATTTTTCATACTAATTGAACTGACTTGACTCGGCGGTAGCTTCATGGCCTATTGGACCAAACGCAATCAGCGCCAAAATAAGTCCATCGCCCAAGCAAGCGTAAGGTGCCTAAGCGATAGCGTCATGCACCAAACACGGCTATGAATAGGTGTATGACGCCGCTTATACACCCTACACTTGCTTAAAGGGGCAATCCGAAAGTGGTTGCCCTGAGTTGTCCCAACCGGCTATTCACTCAACTATAAGTACTCAAGTATGAATGAGAGTTTATAATAATGGAATTAATACGAATACTTTATGGGGTCAATTGAAGTTGAAATGGTTCAGCCATTTGGTTTAATCTCTTTTCAACTTCAATCATTTAATAGATATTCTACTCAATAGATCAAAGAGGATTTTTATGCACCTATCCCGTTTAGACAACGAAGTTTTTTTTAAAAAAGCCTTCACAGACAAATTGGTGTTCACTCAATTTGTCAAAGATGTGATTGGCATTGACATTAAAGTCGGCAAGATTGAAACGGAAAAACACTTTAAGCCCAAAATCGCTTACATTGATTTTTCTTATGATATCTTCGCCGAATCAACCGATCATCGAGTGATTATCGAAATTCAGCGTGTCAATTACGACTATAGTTTTGATCGCTTTTTACACTATCATCTGATGGCCATCGCGGAATTACAACTGAATGCCAAAGATTACCATATCAAACCCACGGTTTATACCATTGTGGTTTTAACGGCCTCGGATATTGTAGAGGATAAAGACGGTGAAACCGTTTCCGAGGAGGTCCTGATTTCCGATGTCAATCCCCATAATTTGAAAGGGGAAACCTTTAATTTTTATGGACATCAACTGATTTTCATCAATCCGAACTTCAAGAGTGATAAGACACCGCCTCGTATCAAAGATTGGTTAGATTTAATATTGGAATCCATTGATAATCCAGAGAATCCTAAGATTAATCTGAAAAAACGAGCCATTAAAAAAGCCGCAAAATTAATAGAAGATGACAACCTGACTCCTGAAGAGAGAAGGGCGGCTAAAATTGCCTTTGCGACTGAAGAAACCCGCAAGATTGTGGAAAGAAAAGCCGAAGCAAAAGGGCGAAAAGAAGCCAATTTTGAATTCGCTAAAAAAATGATAGCCAAAGGTTTTGATACCGAAACCATTTTGGAAATGACCGGACTTGATGTTGAAACGATTAACCAACTTGAAAGGGGGGGACGATGACAACACTTAATAGATGGTTCAGAGTAAAATCAATTTTGTGATGACTGAGAGCAAGCCCAAGGGATTGCCCTGAAATTTTCAATTAGACCCCAAACGTTTGGGGTTACAAACCCCGTCCCGCAAAGAGTATTTTTAATATTCAATTCAGTTTTCGCTGCGAGACATGGAAGCCGATAGGCGATGACGAGTCGCCTCTGGTAGCCAGAGCACTTTTTTTAAAAGTGCAAGACGGCGTAGAGTCATTGGGGTAGCTGGTGTTCCTTTAGGAACGAGGACAGCGAACACAGGACGGCCAGAGCAGAACGGCGCGGCAGAGTTGGCAAAGGCAGGAAGCCATTTTTGTAAGTGCTTTGATCCGCGCCAATAAATAATCATTAACCATTGCTATATTTCATAACTAGGCAAAGAATTAATTATGCTCATTCAACGATTAAAAAGGAGGTATTAAACTATGCTTGAAACCAAGATCTGGCCAGTAGAAGAGATGGTACACGAGGATGAATTTACCGATAGGGTAGAACTTTTGAGGGAATTAGACCAATGGGTCAAGGCGATAGGACGCATGGGCTCGTGGAGTACGGCTCTCATGGCTCCCAGACGAATAGGAAAGACGGTCTTATTGGATCGATTGGTCAATACCGTTTTTTTTAAACCAGAGTATCAAGTGGCTCCCTTTTATTTTAAAATGACGCGGGAGAAAAGGACTTTAAGAGAGTTTCTTTTAGAATACGCCACGACATTTTTTAGACAGTATCTAGCTTATTGTGAACAGGATGCTGCCTTGTTTAGAAATAAACCAATAGAGCTAAAAGAATTGTTAACTTATCAAACCACCCACAAGGCTGGTATCATGGCTCAGAAGTCTATTGAGGCGTTTCTTAAACGCTATAATCGTCACGGTGATGAAGATGCCTTGATTCATTGGGATGCTTTTATCTGTGAGCCGGAACAACTGGCATCATATACAAACATCAGAGTCGCTGTGATTATTGATGAATTTCAGGATATGAAATTTTATATTTATAATATGTCACAAGAACTGATGGAT
>JSZA02000079.1 GCA_000785145.2 Candidatus Thiomargarita nelsonii | reverse complement strand
ATCTTGACGTGTTGGAATACAAAGCTTTAGCTTTGTCAGACCGTACAAAGCTAAAGCTTTGTACTCCAATATTATGACGTCTTGGAATACAAAGCTTTAGCTTTGTCAGACAGTACAAAGCTAAAGCTTTGTACTCCAATAACTTATGTTACAGCGTACTAGAATAGCACTTTGCGGTGGATTTTATAAGCACTCAACCCAAGTGTCAACTTAATTGTGTTATACTCAGCCGCATTCAAACTAGAGGTAAAATAAAAATTCAACAATGTTATTTGAAAAACTCCCAGAAACCATTTTTCAGCCCTTATGTGGTCCTAATAGATTAATATACCAAAACGTATTAATTGCTCTCGGCAAAAATATCTTTTTTGATGAAGAAAGTGCTCCCGAAAAAGACAAAATTCGCCGTGAAATTGAAGAAACCTTAGCCCGACAAGACGCATTAAAATGGTCAGAAGAAGAAAATGAAAAAAATGAAAATGATGATGACGATATTTCTGCTCCAACACGTTCAGAATATGCCAATCGTATCTATCATCGTCTTGTCCAAGCAGGCTGGTTAGAAGAAGAAACAGAAGGTTACAACACTTATCTGATCATGACACAGCCTGTCAGCTACTTACTTCGATCATTAAACAATATCTGTCAACTTCAAAAAGAACATTATGGAGGTACAGTTTTAAGTATTCTCAACAATATTGAAGCGGCTCTCCAAAATCCAGAAGAACGCGGTATCAGTTTACAAGAGGCTTTTCGTACTGCAAAAAGTTTTAATAACCATATAAGCGATATGACTCATGGGCTACGTGACTTACAAAAGCAAATAGTAGCGACCAAAAAACCAAAAGATATCTTGGCACGGTTTTTTGAAGAATTTGTCGCTCAGATCCTCGTGGCTGACTATAAAACTTTGAAAACACAAAATAATCCATTTAGATTTCGTCACAAAATCTTAAATATTCTTCAAACATTAAAGTTTAACCCTGAAAAAACAAAGGCACTTATTTTAAGCTATCAAAAACAACTGAATATTGACCAATCTCAAGCACAACGTATTGTTGATGAACATATTTCATCTATTTTCAATATTTTTGAATCCATTGATCAAAAGCTAGAAAAAATAGACGATTTTCGCTTTAGATTAGAAAAGCGCGTAGCAGATACTGTGCGCTATATGGAAAAAACCAGTCCGGGGATTGAAACCAGAATCACTAAAATACTAGAACAGATCACAGGAGAATTAAAGACTATCCCCGTCTTGAAAACCTTGGCACGTCCAAAACCGATTTCAAGCAAAAGTCTCAAATCGCCACCCAAGCGTCGCAAACCACCAGAGCGGCGAATCATTCAGACTAAACAAGTTGATCCGGCGATATTGGCTCTCCGTGAACAAATTAAAGAGTATGAATCCAAAAGACGGATCACGCCTCAATACGTTAAAGATTATATCGAACGTCAATTGGGCAACCGCCATACCCTTCAAGCTCAAGAGTTCCACATTGAATCGGTGCAAGATTATTTTGCATTTACTCAGATACCACGTATGCCATATTTAGGGCGGATGTGGCAAAAGCTTGCCAGTCAATATATCATTGAAATGGAAGAAGAAAAATTGGAAATTATTAATGTACAAGGAATGCTTGAGTGTCGTCACTTTACAATACAAAGGAAAACCTGATGCTAAAAGAACTTAAACACATTTCAGAACGCTATGAAAATTATACAGCGGCAGATTACAAAAAAGCCACTGCTATACTTTTAGAGCGTCAATTTCTCTATGGCGATAAAAAACGTGATCGAGAATATTATTTAACCATTCTACGCGAATTAGACTATTTTATTGACTTATTTGATGCGCTTGGCTGGCGACTAGTCAATGAGCCCGACTTTCAATGCCTGGGATTACTCCCTGATGAAGAACAGAGTTATCTCAACTTAAAACTAGAAGAAACCATTTTGCTATTATGCTTACGACTATTATATGAAGAAGCCATTAAAAATTTTAAAGTCGAACAGGGACTTGCCTTGGAATCCAGTGAATCTTTACTCAATCGCTATGAAACCCTAACCGGGCGAACACGCCCAACACTGAGTCACTTCAAAGACATTTTAACTCTATTTTCTCGGCATGGAATTTTAGACAAAGGAGAAGAAACGGATAAAACCATCAAAATAACTATTCGCCCTGCGATCCGTCTCGTGACACCCGCCGCCTATTTGAAACGACTAGAGGAATTTTTAGAAAATGAAACGACTAAATAGAATAATACTCATTAACTGGTACCTAATTGAAGGACTAGAAATCCCTGTTAAAGGCAATATTGCTTTTGTTGGTCCTAATGGCTCCGGAAAATCGTCTATTTTAGATGCCATCCAGACCGTTCTCACGGGGGCTAATAAACGGTATTTATCACTCAATGCCGGCGCAGGAGAACATGGCACACGTAAATTATGGGAATATTGTTTAGGCTACATGTATGATCCCAATGAGGCTGAAATTGAAAATCTCCGTCCGCCGCGTGATGAGGCTCAGACTTACATTGCTTTGAGCTTTCGTGATACAGAAACCCATGAAGAAACCTGCGTCGGCATAGGCATCTCCGCTTATCGCAGTCGAGAAGAAGAAATAATAGAAGGGCGCTTTATTATCCCCAATATGTCAGTGACACGTCAGACTTTTTTAGAGAAAACCCCTGCCGGTTTTGTGCCTAAGCCTTGGAAACAACTCAAAGAAGAATTAAGACGGAAATACAAAGACTTTACCGACATCTCCACCGCTGAAAGGTTTGTGGCTGAAATGGTCGCCAAGTTGAGCCGTGAAACCGTTAGCCGTTTTGATCACAAAAAATTTCTCAGAAATTTTAAAAATGCCATTACCTTTAGCCCCATTAAGAATCCGACGGATTTTGTACGCTGGTATGTATTAGAACACAAACCCGTTAAAATGGAGCACTTTAGAAAATCACTCAAAAATTACCAGTTTATTCGTGAAAAAACTCAGCGTGTCAAAAAACGTATTGACGAACTAGAAAAAATTGACAAACAATGTAACGAGATCATCAACAGCGAGCGCAATGCTTTAGAATACGCTTGGGTGGTTTATAGTGTCCGCTTTGATAGGAAAAAGCAAGAAATTGAAACCTTGCAACAGGACATAGAAAAATTACAACAGCAGATTGATAAAGCCATTGAATCGTCTAAACACTTAGAAACTCAAATAGAGTTACTTAATCAAGAATTCATTGAAAAAAAGGCGCAGCTCGAAAGTTCAGACGTCACAATGAAAATAAAAGCCTTGCAAGCAGAAATCAAAAGCAAGCAACAGAGTCTCCGTACTGTCACAGCCGCCATAAACAAAGTGACGGATGTACTGCGTGAAGCCTCCTACATCTTGGACGGTGAACAGCATTTACCTAAGAAAATAGTGCCTATTTTAAAACAGGCTCAAGAGCTTTCTAATAGGCTTCTGCAAAATGAATCGCCCGACGGTATCCTAGTGCAGGAGGGCGGAAGTCCCGATACCATGACAGGGCAACCACAAGGGATTGCCCCTACAAGAACAAACGATATTGTAGGGGCAATCCTTTATGGTTGCCCCTTATGGCCTCGAAATTTCCGCCCTCCTGTACTAGAAGGATTAAAAAACACCGTTTTACCTCAAGCCGACTATTTGAAAACAAAATTAGAATCGCTGGTTATCCAAGAAAATGAACAGCACAAAGAGGCACAAATGCTGAGAGAAAGCATCTCCCTACTGGAACAAGGAGACGCACCCCTCAACGAAAACACTTGGGCACTCATAAAATTACTTAAAGCACACAACATTCAATCCACGCCGCTTTGTGACATGATAGATGTGCCTGAACAACACGAGCGATGGCGTGTTGCGATTGAAAGTTATCTCGGTGGCTTGCGTGAAGCTTTATTGGTAGATTCTGAGCGACTCGAAGAAGCCGTTAAAATTTATCGGCGTCACTACCTTAATTTTAAAGGTTGCCATATTATCAACACAAAGCAAACGGCTAAGTGGATTGAACGCTATGACTCATTAGCAAAACGGATTGAAACTGAAAATGCGGATGCTAAAGCCTATATTAATCGGATAATGGGTGAACTGACTTGCGTTGAATCAGAGGCAGAACTCTTAAAATATGACCAAGCTATCACCGCTGACTGTCTCTTACATAAAAGCGGCACCATAACCGCAATGTATGAGCGAGATGCCATGATTGGTCGGACACAGCGTCAAAAACAACTAGAACAGAAAAGAAAACGATTGGGTGGGGTTTTCGGATCACTTGAAGAAACAAAAAAAGTCAAACAAGAAGTGACAGAGCTTGTTCGACTTTTTACAAGACTACAATATGGGCTCAGTGATATGACTCAAAAACCCAGTACCTTGCTACAAACGCAACAAAACACGCGCCAAGAAATCCAAAATCACCAAAATGAAATTAAAGCATTGGCGCAACAACAAGACGAAAGCGGCATTAAATCGCGTATTGCTGCCATTGAAAAAGCCCTACGTGTTGCCAAAAACGAGCGGGCTAAATGTCAAGAACAGGACAGAAAGGCTACAAGGGAAAAAGCTGCCAAAGATGAAAAACTATCGACACTGAAAACTGAGCAAGCTAAGACACAAAGCTATCGTGACCAATATGCCAGCAAAGAAGGCTTTGACTTGGAAAGAGCAACCAAAAAACGAGATAAACTAAAAGGCTCGACTGAATCTGCGGAGAAACTAAGAAAAAAGAACACCACACGCGCCGAAAATCTGAAAAACTCAGTCCGTGACAGTATTAACGAACATCAAATTCGTTACCATGATGAACGTCTTGAAGGCGAACAATCGCACGAACAATTAGAACAATACATCAAAAACACCTTAAAAGAACTGAAAGACTCAGAACTGGCTCACTACGAAAAAGATGCTGAAAAGGCATTGCGAGAAGCCAGCATCTCTTTTCGAGCTGAATTTGTGGGTCAACTCAAAGCGGGTTTTGATGAAATTGAAAGGCATCTCAATGAACTAAATCATCACCTCAAAACGCGCTCTTTTAATCAAGAATACTACTCCTTTGTCAAAAAGCCGAACCCAGAATTTGCCGACATATTAGAACTGGTTAAATCATATTCAAGAGAAGATCAGGCGAATGTGGGCGGACTATTTGATCCAGAACAGTCTCCTAACACACAACATAACAATGCTATCGAAAAAATACGCCAAGCCCTTGAAGAGGAAACAACCCATTCTTTTGAAGACTATCGCCACTACTATAACTTTGAAGTGAAAATGAAAGATGAAGAGGGACGAATATTAGGCTCACTGTCTCATCGTCTAAAAAAAGGCTCAGGCGGAGAAAATCAAGCCCCTTTTTACGTTGCTATTGGTGCCGCTTTAGCAGCCACATATTTAATTCGCAAAAACCCCGATGGAAAATTGACAGGCGGCATGTCATTAGCGGTATTTGATGAAGCCTTCAGCAAACTTGACGTGGGAAACACCATCAGTTGCTTGGGTTTTATGAAAGATTTAGGCTTACAAATACTATTGGCAGCACCTGATGAAAAACATGGATTACTATCAGAAATGATAGATACCATTATCAATGTCACTCGTGACGGTGATGCCCTCCACATTAGCCCTGAATTTCCGACCGAAAAGGGGCAAGCGTTTTTGAGTGCTGATAATCCCTATGAATCCATATAGTCGTATCCTACTTAAGAAATTATTTGACAAAGCGAAACAGAATAGCCAACGCACCATTTCGCTACCGATAACCAAACAACGTGCGCCACTTTATTTTGAGATCAGTGACGTCGATGAACAGGAAAGCTTGCATGAAGCCTTGCGTGATGCAGAACGCGAAGGCTGTATTAGCCTCAAATGGGGAAAATATGCAGAAAGTCACCTACTCAAAAGCATCATACTTAAAGATCCCACCCAATTAGGCAACTATTTGGGAGAAATCCCAGCCACCGAAAAAGCCGCATTGCTTGAATCCAGCTTAAAATCTGTCATATCGGGCAAACACATCTGGATATCGGCACTTATTGAAAAATCAATGGAAAAATGGTCTCGTGGAAAAAAAGCTCATGGGCTTTCTGTTGAACAGATCGAAGAAATTAAATTGCTCTTTATAGCACTTGAAGCGGTTGCCGATCAAAAACATAAAGATATGGACTTACGCACCTTCAGTGCCAAAGTGCTTAGAGATTCTAAAGCGATGGAACGGATGCAAGGACGTTTTGCGGCTATTTGGCGAAAACAATTTGGACTTGACAACTTAGAGACAAAAGAATTGTTTGAAACCATCGGCTTATCTAAATTTCCTTGGCCAATTTTTCTCAAGGGCGCCATTAAAATTATCTCACCTAAAACGACCATTGACTGTAGCAACCTTTTTCCCTATATCGGACTACCACCAGACGCCATTTTAAACCTAAAAATTGAACGACAACCTGACTACGTTCTAACGATTGAAAATTTAGCTTCATTTAATCGTTATGTTCATGAGATTAGAGATAATAGCCTTGTGATTTATACACATGGATTTCCAACCCCTAGCTTGAAGGAATTTCTGGCACAAATCGACAAAAAGGTATCAAAAACGATACATTTTTACCACTGGGGCGATATAGATGTTGGCGGCTTAAAAATATTTGTTTATATAGAACAAATACTTAATAGACATCAATTGAAGCCTCACTTGATGAATAGTGTCTATTTAAAAAAAAGGGGTGAAGAAGTCAATTCAGTTGATCGAAAAACATTAAAGCGTCTAGCTCATTCGCAGAGTCAGATTTCAGAATTAGCTAAAACGCTACTTTCTCTTGAAAAACCGCTGAGATTAGAGCAAGAAAATGTTGATCCTGAAGTACCTAAGAGGTTTTAAGCCCACTTAAAATTTTTCTCGTTCCCACGCGAGGCACACTCTCTTATACATAAGTCCATTTACGAGGTTTTGTAGGGTGCGTCCTACGCACCTTGACTCTTAATTTGTGCACAGGACGCACCCTACAAATATCCTTTTATTTAAAGTACTTGGATAGTTATGTATAAAGGAGTGCGCGAGGCAAAGGAACGAGATAAAAATTGCAGTTGGATAAAGGTTAGATTAATCTCAAATGTGACTGAAAGTCGGCGTAGTTTGCTCAGAGCCGCGCCATAAATAAGCCGTTAATTGTTGACCTTGCTCGTATTCTTCCGCAGGATTAGCGGGTTTTGGCCAATGTAGAGAATTGTAGAGCGAAAAACGGTATAAATCAAAGCTGGATTCAACCAGTTGAACATAAATTTCTGCGGCTTGTATCATCCAATGGTAGGCGACAAATGCTAACAACAAAGCCACTGGGATTGCCCACCATGTCCAGACAGTCCAAATGACCAGCAGTACACCCCAGAGCCAAATTTGCGCGGCATCATTAAGATTATTACGTGCTTGAGTGATTTCTGCCTTGGCGGCATCGGGCAACACTAACCACAAACGAGGCCAACAAATAATGGCATCCAAACCATATTTTTCCTGTGGGCGTTGTTCTGCCGCACGAAGGATATTACCTAATCGAGTTGGCATACGTCTTTCTAACTCCGGCAAATACATAAATTCTTGGTCTAAACGCGCATATTCTTCTCGCTCTTCGCCTGTTAAAGCGTATGGATTACCATAAGCTTTGTTGGCTAACTCTTGAAAACG
This sequence comes from Candidatus Thiomargarita nelsonii, assembly GCA_000785145.2. Taxonomy (GTDB): domain Bacteria; phylum Pseudomonadota; class Gammaproteobacteria; order Beggiatoales; family Beggiatoaceae; genus Thiomargarita; species Thiomargarita nelsonii_B. Next base: position 21,516 of record JSZA02000079.1, on the reverse strand, counting down.
GCGTTCTTTTTTCTCATATCCCCAAAAACATTTTTGTTTTTTGTCAATTATCCAAAAACGTAGTAAAAATGGCCAGTGGTAACCTTCTAAAAAACGCAGAATGAAAACATCGAAGCGTTTGACCAAAACCGTAAATAAAGTCATTACAAAGAGTATGCAAAAAACGAGCACTATCCCATCTTCTGGCTTGATGTCGTGCCAATAAGGTTGCCAATCAATGGCCTGCAAAAACCAAGCAATAAGCCCGCCCACCCAGAAAAAAAGTCCCGATTTCAGTGGAATCTTTATCCAGCTTTGTAAAGCCTCAGTTAATTTGGGTAACATATACCTTATGCCTTGACGAGTTGGACATTATGGATGGAGCACTTAGGAATGGGTTGCCGTGCTTTATGGCTTACCCATGCCTCAGTGCATTCCGTTTCTGGACACTGATATTTTTGTGTGCCTGACGGCGTGGTTTCGGAACGCCCTAAGAGTGGAGAATAGCTTTTTTCCCCACCTGAAACTTTTTTATCCTCAAGCTGATTTTGCATCCATTCCCTAGTAGGCTCATGCTCACCTAATAGATCAAAAATCTCAATTTCTACATCTTCGCCGGCTTTATCCAGTGCCAACAGCGCATCAAGTTCTTTGGCGACTTCTTGAGCCTCATCACCTAAGAGTTCTGGTAAGTGAGAACGGATAGCACGGGCAGCATTCAACACCTCTTCAGTTTGATACATAATTGAACCTCTTTTTTTTATACAGCTGTTAAACGTTCCAACATTTATTTTTATTTTCTGGAAAAATCTGATATATAGCTTACTATCCTTATGGGCTAATTGTGCAATAGTCAGAGCCAATTTTTCATAAGCCTGAGTCAAATTTAATGATCTTGCTTGTTTGGAAGAATCATCAAAATCACGAACTGCTACCTGTTCTCTATAAGCATAGTGAGTCACATAAGGAATCCTTAAATCAAGGAATATACCTTGTTCAAATTTTAATTTTGATTGAAAAAACTCACCAAAACTCATTTCAAATCGTTTTTTGAATTCATCCTGAAGTACCCCTTCATCCTGTTCTACCCGACTTGGAACAAATAATAAATCTAAAGCTCTACCTTGCCGTCCTTCTTGAATTAACTTATCATTTCTCAAACTACGAGCCATCATTTTGGTACCCTCAAAATTTTGCTCATTAGCAGCAACAAAGAGAATAACAAGATCAGCCAATTGATAGGCACAAATACCGCTTATTTCCGCAAAACCAGTACGACTATCAACCAACACAATATCAGCAGCTTTTTCTAACTCATCTCGAAACCAATTAAAAAAGTGCCCACCATCCAGATTCGAATAAAAGTCATTCCAATCGAAAAAACGTATTTTTTGAGCATATTCTGCCAAGTGTTTTTCAGAACGACAACAACCAGCCTGAATAATAGATAATCTACCTTTTCCATCACTGGCTTCATATATTGGGGTTATAAAATTAGCTAACGGTTCAACCACAAAAGAAGGCGTATAATTTGCTTCTGGTGGTAATGAACATAATTCCTTGTAAGACATTAACAAATCAATGATGCCCCGTTTTTCTTGTATCTCTGCGGGCTTATTGATAGCATCTGGTACATCAAAAAAACGCTCTAAGCCGGGTGCTTCTAAATCAAAATCCACCATTAAAACATTCAAACCACGTCGATATAGCAATTCGGCAATATTAGCGAGAGCCATCGAACGCCCGACACCGCCTTTAAATGAATAAAAAGTACAAATCATAATAAATCCCAGCTTGTTCTTGGATCAGTTGTATTCATTTTAACTTTATTTGGCAAAAATTGTTGTAGTTCTTGAATCCAGCGTTCAAGACGAAATTTTTCATTGATTTCATCACATTTTAGATCACGATCTGTTTTGTGTCGCTTGTAAAATTCGAGTTCAGTATATTGTTCAATCAAAATCATTGTTTGACTCAGCTTGCCTAAATGACTTGGTGGAATAGGATAAATAGCAGCCACTAAAGTATTAGGAAAAGCATCTAACAATGATTTTCTAAATTCACGCTGTATTTGGGGGTGACGCATTGAAATTATATCCATAATAACAATACATCCATCACGTAACTTTCTTAATCCAAATTTATATTTTTTGGGACGGTTTTCAGAATTATTCAGTGTACGAATGTCTATAAAATGAGGAATCAATGGTCGAGTACAACCTTCAACCAAACTTAATGCCTCCTTCATTATTTGTTTAATACTCATTGTATTTTCATCAGACAAAAAAGGTTGCCATTCTTCGGGTAATGCTTTATATCTATTAAGCCAATTTATCTTATGTTCTACTAAAAGTGTTTTTAGCTGTTGAAAATCATCGTGAAGTTCATTATGGTGATTTTGAAAAGCCACTCCAGAGTCTAATGCTTCTGCTTCTTTATTATTCATGACGAGCAAAATAACAGGTATTAAAATACCTGATTCTTTAGGTGCAATGTCTTCACGAAATTGATTGAATATAAAATTAAAAATATCTCCATTGGCTTGATACACAGCATGTACATCCCATCCTGGTTGTACATAAGTACCAGAAATAGCTTGCTCCAACAAAGTATTTATAGACTGCCCTGTTTGAATATCGGCACTCATATATTGAAAAATATTTATGAATGCTTTGAATATCTCAAGTGAATACTGTTCTGTGTCTGCCCAATGCTGTAATTTTAGCAAAAAAGATTGAGAAGAGGTTAAAGCATCATTTTGACTGAGTTGTTGGAGACTCTGTTTTATTTCTTCCCAAGCATTTTCATCTGACATGGGCTACTTTTTCTCTTTATTGGATTTATCACTTTCCATAATCAGATTGCCCGCTACCTGTGTCACACCACCTTCCACCTTCCAATCAGGCTGTACAAAACCACCCTGCATGTTATTGATATTCACTTGTGTATCAACTGGTTGCTCATGATTTTTCAACTCATAAACCGTCTCAGTTTCAACCTGAAAGGGTAACTTTTTAGCTTGAGTTTCGCCAGCCGCATAAAAAGCGATGACAAAATTGTCCCCCTGCTTATAATGAAGAATGGGATGCTGTTTATCTTCCGTGAGTTGGGAGACCCTGTTGCTAGTATGCATCGCCAAATCTCCAACACGGACATAGCCATCTTTTATAGCGATATTTTTTCCATGTCCACACAAAGCTTCAATTAAAGCGGCAGTAAAAACACTATAGGGTTTACCCGTAAATGACACCTCATCTCCTTGTGAAGATGCAATAAGTGCATAACCACTTCCCTCAGTTAATAACTTCAGGGCTTCTGAGGGAATAGGGGACTTAGTGATTTCCACTCCTTTAATACCAGCCATACCACCCGCATGACAACAATCCAACAATACAAGTACTTTTTTAGCGGAAATCGCTTTTAATTTCTCAGAAAATTCTGCACCACTGATAGCAGTCTTGTACAAACAATTCACATCATAGCCATGAGTCATCAAATAGTAGGATTCACCAGCGGTTGTTATCACTTGATGACCATGCCCAGAAAAATAGATGATAATAGTGGATTCATCATTGGTCGATTTAGCCAGTTTATCTAAAGTAATCAACACAGATTCACGATTAGCTTTTTCTTCAGTCAGTAAATGGACTTGTTCAGGCGGATAGGCGCAGCGTGCTTCATCTTTTAGAATTTCCGCCAAGCCTTCCGCATCTTTAATTGTACAGGACAAATCGGCACCAACACCTATAATTAAGGCATGTCCATTGGTAATTTTTTTAGACATTTGTCTCCTCTTTTAGTTTCAGTTTATATTATTATACACCAACATAAGTAAAGGCTGCCCAATGATAAGGGTGAGAAAAATATTGAGTAGAGCCTTTAATAGCGTAATAAAGCCAGTTAGCCGTTTCTTTTGGTAAATGCACTTCGCTTGAATCCGGTGATAGCTTAGCGGCTTTTCTAAAATAGGCTAATTTTTCTTCTTTAGTTGTATCACGCACCCATTGCTGAGCCTGTTGTAGCGCGTCAACCGGATCCAATTGTTTTTGTTGCCATAAACCATAAAAACGTGTCATTAACATCATAGTGTTGATCTCAGAAACGGACCAAAGTGAGGCGACCACACCAGCAACGCCAGCTTGTAACATTCCAGACGACAAACTAACCACTTCATCAGGCAATGTTGTACCAGACAGTCCTGTTTCGCAAACCGATAGAGTGGCTAAACGTACTTTTAAATGTTTTTTCAACAATTCTTCTAAGGTAATTTCTTGTCCATTTGCCATGAGTAAACCGCTTTGGAGTGGTTTTTCAAAGTTAGTATATCCATGACAAGAAAAATGTAATACATTATAGTCAGGTAAAGCGTTTAATACCGCCTCTTGAGTAGCATTTTCTTGGCTTAGCACGTCAGGGCTAGTAAACGTAGCTTGTATGCTATTAACTTCAGGAACGGAGTATGGTAAGTCTTTGCTAGGATTTTCTATGGCCAACAATTTATCAGCATTGACTTGTTGTGCCAATGCGTGAGCCTCTTTGAGGGCACGGGCATTAGGCGCGTAGCGGATTATGAGTTCATCTAAAGCGTAGCGTTTACCCGTTTTGCGAGTGTCATCATGCGTCCATGCCGCGTGTAGCGGTAACAAGCCTAACAATCCCGCTGGGATCAGGGTGATGGTGGCGTTTTTGGGCAGCGCGTCAATAATGGGAGACATGACTGTTTGCCAGAGCCAATAGGTGATATCGGTTAGGTTTTGTTCCCATTTTGCCTGAGCCTTCTTTTTTTCTTCAATAGCTTGTTGCCAATTTGCCATTGCTTTTTCTAATTTACTGCTTATGGCGTTTTCTTCTTCTAAAGCTTTTAGCGCATCGTAAGCTGCTTTTGCATTAGCCGATTTTTTCAAATTAACAAAGGCTTTTTCTAATTTTGGGTTTTCTAATTTTTGGCCTTTTTCTAAAGCTTCTAACGCCTCGATTACCGCTTTTACCAACGCATTTTCAGCCGCTTTTACATTAGCCGAAGCTTTCAAACTGTCGGCATAATCCCCAAAGTAGCTTTGTAGTTTTTCCTGTAAAGGATTTTGTGTCAGTTCTTGTAGCCAAATCGGGGTTATTTCATCCCAAACTTGCAATGCCAAACCGCCCGCCTCAGTGGCTATAATATACACAAGAGTCCTATCTTGTGCAGCTTGTTGAATAGTGGCGAAAGTCGGTGGCTTGAGAAATTGGTCAAAGCCTTGTATTTGTTGAATCGCGGAGATAGTGGCATCCAGTTCGTCGCTAGTGGCGCGAAGTTTTTCTGAATTGGGTTCGGATTGTTGGCTCAAAAAATGCCATTGCTTTATTATTTGTTGATAACGATCATACAAATCAGCATACCCTATAGTTTTAAGTTGTTCCAAATCGGCACGATCACGAGCGAGGGCTTCGCTGAGTAAACGGGCTAAGCCACTTTCCAATGCGACAACGGCTTGTTGGAGTTGATGGTTTTTGGCAAAAGCATAAGCGGCTTTGGCAGCGATGCCTTGGGTTTCTTTGAGCCATGTTTCCTTATGATCACGTAGGAGTTGTATTTTTAAAAGTTTTTCACTAGCTTTGTAAGCGTAATTATAGGCTTGTTCAACTTCTTGCCAAGCTTGTCGAGTGAAAGCCCATATTAGCCAATTACGAGCACTACCTAAACTAATTTCGATAGCTATATCTAAGCCTGTTTCTGAGGCTTTTCGGTAAACTTTAATCACCTCCTGCAAACCTTTGCCAGTATGCTTATACAAGTTACTCAATGCATTACCCAGATTATTATAAAATAAAGGTGAATAAGGAGAATTATCAAGTAACTTATCAGTAGAACGACGTAAAGCCTTAATCCCGTCTTCCAAACTTTTAAAATCACCACTATCTTCGTAATGCTTACAAAGGCTGATTCCTAAACCATTTAGAAACATAGCTAAATCAGGTGAAGATTCTGAAGTCTGCCGAACAACTTTCCTTGAGTATGTTATTGCTTGTTCTAAATCAGCCAAAGCTTTTGTATGATTATAAATGGCAAAAAAACCATTAGCTAAATTATTTATATACATCATAAGATTAGGTGAATCAGTGGAGGTTTGTTGAACGGCTTTTTGATAATACTTGAGAGCTTCCTGTAAATATTTAATATCTTCTATACGATCATAGTAATTGCATAGTGTATTTGCCAAATTATTACAATAGTTAGACAATTCAGGAGAATTATTAGGTGTTTTCATCACCGCTTGCTGACATGTCTGAACAGCTTGTTGTAAATCACTTATATCCCCTATTCGTGCATAACGATGATTAAAAGCAATTCCCAGATTATCAAGATACATAGGCAAATCTGAGGAATCTGGTGAAGTTTGTTGAATTGCTTGTTGTAATAGTTTTATTGCCTCTGTTATATCATTCAAGTTGCTTGTGTTATTATAAAGTTGACATAAACAATTTCCAAGATTGTTAAGCCTGCTAGCTAAATCAGAGGTTTCAACAGGTGTTTGTAAAATCACATTACGCAAATATTTAACGGCTTTGTTCAAACGGCTTTGTGTGCCTGTTGCTTGATAATGGCGCAGATAAGTGATGCCAATATCGTTCAATATCTGCAAACGGCGATCTATATCAACAGTAGCAAAATCAGGGTGCAATAATATCCGTTCCGAAATGGCTAATGCAGACTCCAAACTTTGTATATTGCCTTTTTGGATATAATCATCTACAGCTTCATTGACTGCTTCTACAGCAGGGTCAAAAAGATGAATTCCTTCTTTTTTCAATGTTTGCTGAGCTAATTTCAGTAAGTCACGATATTCTTTAAATACCTGCGCCTCATTTTCAGCATTGTCTGCATGAGCATCGTCTATTAGATGATCAAGCAATAATATTGTCTGTTGACTTAGGAGTTCAGGATGTTGTTGCAGAACTCTCATTACTTCATCATCCATATCCGCATTAATCAATGCTTCCAATGCAGGTAACACGAATTGAAAATCTGTTTTTTGTTCAATCATAACGAAAACCTATTGGAAAATTTACGAATTTAGTTTGAAATTTTTACACACCTACCATCCCAAATGCCCCCCAATAATAGGGATGAGCAAAATTATTATCAGCCACTGAGGAAAAACAGATTTCATTTCTCAATTTTTTATACATTTCTTTTGGAAACCTAGCTTTGACATAATCCAATTTTTCCTGATTAGTCGAATCTTTCATCCACCGCTGCGTCTTACGCAAGGACTCAATTGGCTCAAGCTGTTCTTTTTGCCACAATTCATAAAAATACGCCATCAACATCAGCGTACTTAAACCCTCAACTGACCATAATGATGCCACCACACCCGCAACCCCACCTTGTAGTAGCCCAGCAGAGAAATTGACCACTTCATCAGGCAATGTCGTGCCAGAAATGTTGGTTTCACAGGCGGACAGGGTTGCCAAACGCACTCCGGTTAGGCGCAACTTTAACACGTCTGCCAGCGTGATGAACTGTTCTTTTTTGTCATCATGACATGCCATGACTAAACCACTGGACAAGGGATTCTCAAGTTGTGCCAGTCCATGACAGGAAAAGTGCAGTACTGTGCAATGGGGTAAGGCATTCAAGATGGCTTCACGGGTGGCGTTTTGATGTTGAAACTGGTGAAATTTGGGAAAATGCGAGATAATGGACTGCACTTCATGAGTAGAATGTGGCAATGGCTCGGCGTGGACAGGTAAGGGTTCATCAACAGCCAAAAGGGTATCAGGCGTAACCCTTTCTGCTATAAGACGCGCTTCAGTTAAGGTACGGGCATTGGGTGAATAATGAATATTCAACACCTCCATAGCATAAATACGATTATTGGGCGTATCACTATATGTTGTCCATGCAGCATGTAAGGGCAGTAAACCCAATAGTCCCACTGGAATTAGGGTAACTTTGCTTTGGGGTGGCAGCGCGTCAATAATGGGTGCCATGACGGTTTGCCAAAGCCATTCTGTGGTGGTATCTAAGGCAGTGTGCCAAGCCTTTTGATTTTCTTTGCTATTAAAATAACTATCTAAATAGCCTGTTTTATCTTCATTATTTAAGATATTGTGTAAATCTATGTCAGTGAGTGCTGGTAGCCAAACTGGAATAATTTTTTCCCCAACCAACAATGCCAAACCACCTGCTTCAGTTGCTAGAATATATATGAGTGTCGTATCTTGTGCCGCTTGTTGGATAGTGGTAAAAGTGGGTGGTTTGATAAATTGCTCAAAGCCTTGTATTTGTTGAATGGCTTCAATGGTGGCATCTAATTCATTGTGAGTGGCACGTAAAGCGTCTTGATTAATTTCGGGTTGTTGAGTCAAAAAATGCCATTTTTCCACAATTTGCTTATAGCGATCATATAAGTCAGCATGTCCTATGGTTTTAAGTGGTTCCAAATCAGCACGATCACGGGCAAGGGCTTCGCTGAGTAAACGGGCTAAGCCACTTTCCAATGCGACAACAGCTTCTTGGAGTTTGTTGTTTTTTGCAAGGGCATAAGCGGCTTGGGCAGCTAAACCTTGGGTTTCTTTGAGCCATCTTTCTTTGTTATTCCTTGTTAATTGAATTTGAAGAAGTTGTTCACTACTATGGTAAATATACTCATAACTTTTTTGTGCTTTTTCCCAAGCCTGATGGCTAAAGTCGCGGCGCATATGTTCACGACTTTCACTGAATGCCACTTGAACTTTAGCATCTGATCCAGTTTTGGAGGTCTTTTTATACTCTTCAATAGCTTGGGTTAATTGAATTTGGAGAATTTGTTCATCATTCTGGTATTCATATTCGTAATTTTCCTTTGCTTTCTTTAAGGAATTAGAAGAATCTTTAACATAAGACATAGTTATGTAACTCACTCTCTAATTCATTGAGAATTTCAGTTAAGTTGGAAGATCGATGAGGCGATAATTTAATGGCTTGTTGATAAGTTTTAATCGCTTGTTGTAAATCTTCCAATTTTCTCGTGTCTGCGTAGCGACTGTTCAAGGCATTACCTAAATTACTTAGGCGATTTGCTAACTCTGGTGAGTTATCGGGGGTTAGTGCGATTGCCTGATGATAAAGTTTAAGAACTTGCTGTAAATTTTCAAATTTTCCTGTACTTGCATAACGATTACTCAAGGCATTCCCTAAATTGTTGAGGCGACTTGGTAACTCTGGTGAATTATTCGGGGTAAGTGCGATGGCTTGATGATAAAGTTCAATGGCGCGTTCTAAATCTTTGATTTCTCCAGTCTCGGTGTAGCGATGACTTAATGTATTACCTAAATTGTTGAGGCGACTTGGTAACTCTGGTGAATTATTCGGGGTAAGTGCGATGGCTTGATGATAAAGTTCAATGGCTTGCTCTAAATTTTCAACTTTTCCAGAAATCTCGTAGCGACTACTCAAGGCATTACCTAAATTACTGAGATGACTGGGTAAATCTGGGGAGTGACTGGGAGTCAGTGCTATTGCCCGATGGTAAAGTTCAATGGCTTGCTCTAAATTTTCAACTTTTCCAGAAATCTCGTAGCGATTACTCAACACATTACCTAAATTACTGAGGCGACTTGGTAAATCAGGGGCGTTATTCGGGGTAAGTGTTATTGCCTGATGGTAAAGTTCAATAGCTTGTTCTAAATCTTCTAAATTTCCGGTGCGGATATAATTATCACGGAGTACATTAGCCAAATTACTCAGAATACTGGGTAACTCAGTAGAGTCAGTTGGGATAATTTCTCTCGCTTTTTGGAAAGTGGCTATTGAATGTTCTAAATCTTTTGATTCACCCGTGTGATAATAACGATTTCGCAAAACATTGCCCAAGTTATTGAGAATAATAGGTAGATAAGGAGAATTATCTAAAGTTTTCACCAAACTTTCCCAACCAAATAAAGCACAGTCTAAATCTTTTAAACTGCCGGTTGCCCAATAACGACGCAGATAAGTACCAGCACTATTATTTATTATCCCTAACCTCAAATTTTCTTCGACTTTATTGAAGTCTGGATGCTTTAAAATGCGCTCCCATGAGGTGATAGCTTTATCTAAGGCTTGATAATCACCCGTTTTAAGATAATGGTTTTCAGCGGTTTGAGCTTTTTCTATATCAGCTTCAAAAACTAAGAAATTAAATTGACTCATAATAATTCCAATGATTTTATAAATGAATTTTTTGAAAATTTATCAATTGGCTCAAGCTGTTCTTTTTGCCACAACAAATATGCCATCAACATCAGCGTACTTAACCCCTCGACTGACCACAATCGATGCCACCACACCCGCAACCCCTGCCAGTTAAGCGCAAGTTTAACACGTTCTTGAGGTCTTGGCATTCACAAATCAAATAGGATTACTATATTTATCATCAAATGAGATAAAATTTTTGTTGGATAAGGTTTGCAAGCTGTTTTCAATTAAAACTAGACCCCTGAAAAGTGGAGTTCTTGTAAAATAGGGACTTTGTTAGTAGCAAGATCGTCATTTTCTGTAGGTGCTTGTAAAGTTGGCAAAAAACTTTCAATCCATTCAGCAACCGGCTCATAATTTTGCCATAATTCTTTATCTTCAATAATTTTATCCGACGTAGCAATAGCTTCACGATAAGGCACAAAATGCGTCATTTCTGATTCAGTAAAACCAGCATGTTCTAATACCGACAACCAATCTGCAACCCATTCAATCGCTCTATTTTGATAACGTTGCATGATGTCTGGCATTGGCGAAACTAAAAATCGGGGCTCAGGTGTCAATTTTTGTTTATCGCGATGTGTTTTGGCAGCTAAAATGGCTTGTGTCAGAGCAGCAGTTCCCATCTGAGTTTGAGGAAAAAAAACGATAATTGACATATCTGCTAAATCAAAAAGCAGTGGACCATTCAGCGCAGAAATACCAGTACGTGCATCCAGTAAAATGACATCCGGTGTAAAAGGTAATCCTGTTTTGAGTTGTTTAATCAATAAATGTAGGGGATTACGTTCTTCGTGATACCAAGCAACCGGATCAATATAGCGGAGCAAACGCGCATAATTGGCATCAGGTTTTCCGGCGGGCAAACATATCATCAAACTCGCTCACACGCAACAGATGTTTGCTTATGTCAGGTTCTTCACCATTATCAATGGCAACGAGAATAGGCACTAATCCACATCCTTCACCGATTTCTCGTTCTTTACCAAAGAGTGCGGCAAGTCCGGGTGCTTCTAAATCCATATCAACACAAACCACTTTACGTCCTCGCGCAGCTAAAATGTGTGCCGCGTAAGCTAAGGCAGTCGAACGCCCCACGCCACCGTGTAAAGCTTCTGGCCATAAAGGTAAATTTTCAAAATCAGAATCTAATGGCAAAGTGCCGCTCCAAGTCTGCTCTGTGGGTGTGAGGAGTTCTAACCATTCAATTTGCAAATCTCCAAGTCCTTTGAGTGCGATACTTTTCCGCTCATCAGGTGATTTTCCCTCAAATCCGGCTGAAACGATGACAATACGCCACCCCGAAAAGGGATCCGGCTGAACACGCAAACCCTCTTTTTCAAGTGAAAAACCAGCGTCATTCAGGTTTTTTGTAATAATGGAACGGATATCTTGTCCTATCATGGTTTTTTCCTCTTATGAATTGAACGTCGGCGTATTTGTCTCTGAATTCAACCCGTTAGTTCTTGAGCGCCCTTGAGTAGTTCCTCAAGCGGTACGGGAAAATGATAAACAGAGTCGTAATGTAGAGCAGTATTCCAATATTCTATGTAGAAAGTTTTTTCACCCGCCGTAAGTAAGTACTGAACCATGAATTATCGGAGATATTGGAGTCCAAAGCTTTAGCTTTGGAAACCCACGCCCAAAGCTAAAGCTTTGGACTCCAAAATACCTTAAAATTCATGGTTCTGTACTTATCAGGTAAATCACAAAAACGAAAACATGATGCTTTCCACAATCCCTTAAGATTATGTCCTTCACTATCAGAAGTTGGAAATGGTTTACCTTCCCTTTGCAAGTAAGCTTTTAGGCTACATTCAATCGCATAACCTGCCATATAAACTGCACCCACAGAGTTAAGCGGTTGTTTGAACATCTCGGCATCGGCAGCACGTTCTCTAGCAACTTTTATCCATTCTTGTGATCTATTTGGGGGCATTAAATGATCCAATTAAATTATATTGCTTATGGCTGCCACTTTTTTCGAGTTCCGCCGCGATCAAAGGAATGCAGGCATCTTTGCTCCGCAAAGTTTTTTTTTTGCAGGACGCGGAGCGTCCATGAAGGCATTCCCACGCTTCGCTAAGGGAACGAGATAAAAATTCATGTTCTCCAGCTAAATAACCATGCACAGGGCAAATAGAAAATGTTGGTGTTACTGTAATACTATTTACATTTTTTGAATGAGTGTTCTAAACAGGCGATCACAATGTGGTGCGACTTGTCGCACTTTCTCAATTTCTAACAAAGCTAATAATTTAGAAGCATGTTGTATTTTGTGATATTCGCCTTTTATAGTGTGACGGGTAGCCGCTTTTAGGCTAGGTTCAAGTTGCTTTTTATCAATTTTTTCGACTTCTGGATTTTTGGGAATGGCATTTTTTTTAAATCCTTGCCCATAGAATTTTTGCAATGTCTCAATATCAGCAATCAACCAAGCCTCCATCGTTTGTACCATCAAATGACAATGTTCATCATCAACATTTGGCAAATCCCAGTCGTCTCGAAATTTCAAATGTTGACAAGGCGTTGTATTTACGGGGGCTTCTGCATCGACTAGCAAAACATTAAAAGCATTTGGATTCGCTTTTAAAGCATTTTTAAAGTCTTCAAAAGCATTTTGACGAGAACCACAAATAATGATTTGCCAACGGATTCTGTTTTTCTGGGCAATCTGTCTTAAGTCCTTTAAAAACTCACTAAAACCGATACGTATTGCCTTTTTAGTATCTTTTTTATCACCACCCCCTTCTATGTAAATCCGAATTTCCTTTACCATTTATTACCCCCAATCTCCCCCATTAACCAAAGTTCACCTAAGGAATACTTTTCTAACCACGTTTTCAGTCGTTGCGAATCAAGGCGACGCAAGTGGCTCCCATCATCATCATGCTCACAAACCAATACCGAGTCAGCTTGTTCAGAGAGTGCTGAAACTAAGCCATCCGAATGCGTCGTCACAATCAATTGCGTTCTTTGCGAAGCCTCAATAAGCATGTCTGCAATGAGGGGTAAAATGTCGGGATGAAGGCCAATTTCGGGTTCTTCAATGCACAACAATGGCGGTGGCGTTGGATCGAGGAGTAAAGCCATTAAAAATAAATAATGTAAGGTGCCATCGGATAAACGAGGTGCTCCAATGGGCTGATTCAATCCCTTTTCACGGATAAATATTTGCACCGTGCCTCCGTAAATTTTGATACTCAGTTCTTCAGCGTTTTCATAAAATTTTTGAAACTGTTCAAGTATCTGTTGACTACGGAGTTTATATTGTAAATCGTTTAAAACGAGACCAAGGTTACTGCCATCTTCTTCAAGCGGATGTTCTGGTAAATCAGTCTGTTGTGGTTTTCTCAAGACTGAATCTTGACCAATGTGCCAGTTGCGATATAGACTAATTTTAGAAAACTTATTTTGGAGAGAGAAAATGGTATCGTAAAAGGTTTTATCAAAGTCCTTTGAATTTGACTGGAATCCTTGTGCAATAACGGATTGTTCGGGGGCGTTATGATGTACTTTATCTATTTTTAAGCCATGAATGACTTCATTTACTATCTCAAGTCTCTGATTAACGCTCGTAAAACTCAGTTGATAATCGGTCTCATCCAGAATTATCCCAATTTGTGCAATGGGATTCTCATTTTTTCCTTTCCAAAGAAATTCACTTACTCCCCCGCCTTTACGAATGGGGACAAGTAAATTAGTGGGAGTGGCTTTCAAAATGCTAAATGCTTCAATTAGGTTAGATTTACCAGAGCCATTTGGTCCAATTAATACATTTAGGGGTTGCAATTCAATTTCTTCTCTTTCATAAGAGAGAAAATTTTCTAGTTTCAGCTTTTGGATAAGTCTTTTGCCTTTCATTGGGTTTTCCTAAGATTAAGGCAACTCGAAAATAATAATATACCAAGGGCAACCACAAGGGATTGCCCCTACATGTCGTCTGAATATATCTCGTTCCCACGCAGAGCGTGGGAATGCCTGCCTCGACGCGTCGTGCAGGACGCGGAGCGTCCATGAATGCATTCCCACGCAGAGCGTGGGAACGAGATAAAAGCGTAGTGTCAAAAAAAAATCCGATTTTTTGAAAAAATCTGATTTAGTTTGTGCAATTGCCGTTGTTCCCCATAGTAAAAATACTGTGCTGATAAACCAACACTTAAATCGCCTCATTCCAATTACCTCAACACCCAATTAATTGAAAATAAGCTAGACGTTGGGCGTATCGCCGCCTAACTTATTATTCTCACTGGCCTACTTTGAGACGCGAGAATGTTCGGTTTTAAAAAAAAAACAAATTAAAATAACGATGTCAAGTCTTTTTCAAAAAAAACATTTTTTTTGCATTGGTCTTGACCGAACTGCAAGCGTAGGGTGCGTACTCCGCACAAATAAAGTCCATGATCTACACCTTTACCTCGGTGCGTGGGACGCACCCTACGCGAGCGATCCATGATCTACACCTTTACCTCGGTGCGTGGGACGCACCCTACGCTCGCTCGGTGCGTGGGACGCACCCTACGCTCGCTAAGATTATTTTCGAGTTGCCTAAGCTTAAAAATCCTATTTTTTTAAAAAATAGGATTTTTTTGATACTAATACCGGCGTTAGATTCAGGAGTCCAAAATTTATTTTGGACTACCGTAACGTCGTATTAGGAATCAAGTCTCGAATAGCTTGAATAAGCTTATCATTACTGAGTACTTGGTTATATGATAGGTTTTCTAAAGAATGCTCTAAGCAATCTATGGTGCGGCAGTCTTGCAAGACATAGTGTTGCCCCCCCAATTCAGCTAAAAAAGTGGCGAGTTCCAATAAATCGCTTTCATTTATCAATTGCGGATGTACTGTTGTGCGGAATTCGTAAGCAACGCCGGATTCAAGTAGCCGTTTTGCACTTGCCAAGGGATGTTTTCCGCTATTCGGTACGCCAGTTATGCTGGCATAACGATCAAAGGGGGCTTTAATATCAAAACCCACCCAATCCAGATAAGGCAATACTTTGGCGAAACCTTTTGAATTCACTCCGCCTGTATGGAGTGCGACTTTAAAACCCAAGCTGCGGACATGCTGCACCGCTTCTAATAATCCTTTCTGTAAAAGGGGTTCTCCTCCACTAAAGACAATCGCATCAAGCAAACCCTGACGGCGTTGTAGAAAGGCATCGATTTCTTCCCAAGAGAGTGCCGGCTTAATACGAAAGTCTAACAAATGGGCATTTTGGCAATAGCCGCAGCGCCAAGTACAGCCTTGGCAAAAGATAACGGCGGCTAATTGCCCCGGAAAATCTATAGTAGTGAATGGCGTTAATCCACCAATGGCGGGGCGGGTGATGGGCATAACTTCCTCTATTGAGTTTCGGGAAATCGTTCCTCATTCCCGAAACAACTACCTGCGATGTTCGTTGTTTCGGGAATATAAACCGTTTTCTTTAAAATGGATCCGTTCCGAATGTTCACTTTTTTTTCCGGGGTTGAATGCGGAAACAGGACGATGATAACCCATCACACGAGTCCATACCTCAGTTCGAGTTCGTTCAGATTCTTTTAAAAGTATGTGCCCTTTGGTGTCAATTACTGTATCAATCATTTAATTTAATACTCCTTTTTGTCTTTTTTTAGTTAACATTTCTTCATCACAAACTGGACAAAATTCATGTTCTCCAGCTAAATAACCATGCACAGGGCAAATAGAAAAGGTTGGTGTTACCGTAATATAAGGTACTCGGTAATTTTCTAACACTCTCCGCACTAAATTCTTACAGGCTTGGGTGCTAGAAATACGTTCAGTCATGTAGAGGTGGAGCACAGTGCCCCCTGAATATTTTGTTTGAAGCTCATCTTGAAGTTCTAGCGCTTCAAAAGGATCATCTGTGAAACCAACGGGCAATTGTGATGAATTCGTATAATAAGGACTTTCTTCTGTTCCGGCTTGAATAATTTCAGGATAACGTTTTTTATCTTCTTTTGCAAAACGATAAGTTGTACCTTCTGCCGGTGTCGCTTCTAAATTGTACATGTGACCGGTTTCTTCCTGAAACTCCACCATGCGAGCACGAATATGCTCTAATAAACGCACCGCAAATGCTTGCCCCCATTCTGTGGTAATATCCTGTTGATCGTTTGTAAAATTACGAATCATTTCATTGATGCCATTGACTCCAAGCGTCGAGAAATGATTACGCAATGTCCCTAGATAACGCTTAGTAAAGGGAAATAAGCCGTTATCCATATGTTGTTGAATGATTTTACGTTTGATTTCTAAACTGTTTTTACCTAATTCTAGTAGAGTATCTAGGCGTTGGTATAAGCTGGTTTCGTCATTTTGATACTGATAGCCTAAGCGGGCACAATTGATGGTGACTACGCCCAAACTGCCAGTACTTTCAGATGAGCCGAATAAGCCGTTGCCGCGTTTGAGTAGTTCGGTTAAGTCAAGCTGGAGCCGACAACACATTGAGCGAACCATATTAGGCTTCAAATCAGACTTGATAAATCCCTGAAAATAGGGAAGTCCATAACGTGCCGTCATGTTAAACAATAAATCTGTATTGGGGCTATCCCAAGGAAAATCAGGCGTTATATTGTATGTAGGAATGGGGAAAGTAAATATTCGCCCCTTCGCATCTCCCTCTGTCATCACCTCAATAAAGGCTCGATTAAGCATATCCATTTCAGCTTGCAACTCGCCATAACTGAAAGGCATTTCTTCGCCGCCAATATACGGAATTTGATCACGTAAATCTTCAGGGCATACCCAGTCAAAACTCAAGTTAGTGAAAGGAGTTTGGCTATTACCAGTAATAAAAACACTGCCTTTTCTCCGCGCAATCCAATAGCTTGAGCCGGTGGTAGGGCACCAAACTTTACCTTTATAGTTTTTCTTAAGCTTGTTCGTCAGCCTTACTTTAGGGGAATCATTAAAAGCAATAATATAATATAAAAGATTGTTACTCGCTCTATACTCGACAACCTCGGTTTCATACCCAACCAAAGCCGCTAATTCTTGCAAACCATCTTTGAACTTATTATCTATGGTACCAAAGGTTTTGCGATCTTCTTGAATACAAGTATCAATAAATAACTTGATTTGCCTTTCAGAACACTTTCTAAAAATATTTATCGGCAAATCTTCTTGTAAAGCTTTCTGCCGAATCAACTCATCTGAAATCGCATAATCATCCTGTAAAATATGCCCAGCAACCGGCACATCAACTGGAATATTCGCATCAAACAAAGCCCCCGCTTCATCCACAAAGAACTTTTTATCGCCTAATCTCAACACTCTATGATTAGGTGTTAATAACTGTTCTTGTGAGCGATTAGAGAAAACAATTAATTCACCCTCAAAATCATATTCATTGATAGCTAATATTTCATCATCAATAATATTTCCATTCTGAAAACCATAGATTTTGTCAGAAGTGGAAATTTCATCTATTAATTTCCAACCCTCTTTAGTTAAAATCTCGGTATCCAAAGGAACGCACCCCCAACGCGAAGGCACATTTAGATTATAAATCAGCTCTTGAATATTCTGCTTGACTTGTTGATAAGATAACTTATCCTTACGCACAAGGGGGGCAAGATAGGTATCGACTGTTGAATTATGTAGTGCAAATAAACCAACACCTCCAATAAAAGATTCGTTATCTTCAACGCTTAAATCATATTCATAAGGAGCCTTTGAATTAAACGCCACGTTTTCATGTATGATCGCCGATTCAAAATCGTTATGAGGCCATACAGCATCATTATTTTGATGAATGATCAAGTCATAGCGTGTTAGTTTTTCTCCGTCGTTAGAAGAATTACTAAAACCAACGACTTTTTCCTCAAAATTTTCTTCAAATCTTGTTTTTATTGAAGTTCGATAGCCTAAATCCAATAAAATTAAATTGAGGCCAGTGATTAATAGGTTTGATGTGCTTACATAAGCAAAACCTTTAGCTCTTTTATAACCATCACCTTTAATCAATTCCCTAAAGAATTTCTCTTTATTCTTACGGGAAACATTAAACACAAAAGAGGGTATTTGTTTATTGTCGGCGTATTTTCCACCAAGCGTTTTGATAAAAAAGCCAAGGTATCCGCCAATAATAAAACTTCTGTTCCCAGGGTGGTTTTTATTTCTGTTAATGAAATAAACCGCGTTTAATTCATCAAGAAGATACTTGATCTCTTCAACAAACCCTTCATCAAACTGACTTATGCCAACACCGGTACTCGTAGCATGTCCTTCAGAAAGATACCAAGCAATGAGTTTAATGATATTTTCAAGTTGTTTTCCTCTTAGGAAACGCGGGTACTTGTCTCCTCCCCTCTTTTTCCCTATCTGAATTTCTCCTTCATAATCGCCTTGATATTCATCATAAATATCAAAAGGAACGAATCCTCCGGTTTCTAAAATGCTATGAAGATAGGAATGAGATTTTTCCAAGCCAAGTGAGATTGCTCTCAAGGATGTTTTTTTGAGCACTTGCACTTTAAATTGGTCTGGATTGTCTACAAAGATATCGGATTTAGATCTTAAATCACCATTTTCCTTGATCACTTGGTATAAATCTATCTCATCTTTTGAGTCTAACTCAATACTAGACAAAGCAGCGACATTGCTTACGTCAGTTTTTTTCGTTTTCACCTCTTTTTCCGGCACAAGTTCTTTAGTTTTTTTAAGAACTAAACCGTTTTGAAAATTGGCACAATAGATTGCGAACAAAATTTTCCCATTTTCATCTCGCATCATCTTCGAGCCGATGAGTTGCTTTGCATGAAGACCCTCAATCAGCTTGATTGGCGAACTAATATTCAATTGGGCAGCCTTGCTTTTTAATTCAGCACTACTGATTTCTTCTTTTACGACAAACAAGCCAAGTATCTCTTTTGATTTAGGCCCAACATAGATATGTTTATCCAATGAAAAAACCGAGTGATTTTTTGAGACACATAACATCCCCTTGTTTGTTTTGAGGAGATGCAAAGGATCGGTTACTTTATGTCTAATCGTTTTAGTAACGGGTTTCCATTGCGCTACACCGTCTTGGTTAAAAGAGAGTGCTTTAAAGCCTTCTTCTTTAATGTTGACAATTGATATTCCATTAATCTGCTGTCCAGCATTATTTTCTATGAAAAAATCACAAAATTCTCCAATTCTTCTGATCTGAATATTGTTAAATTTATCTTTTAAAACAATAGTTTCCTTTGGGTGAATGCTATAGCTCTGGGCGCCCGCCCATTCATTTTGCAAAGTGCCCAAAAAGTTGACCATTTGCCCTACCGCACTGGACAAATGTTTAGGTGGCTTAGCCTCAACCTTGCCCGCAACCCCATTAAAGCCTTCCGTGAGTAAGCTGCGTAAAGACCAGCCAGCACAATAGCCTGCAAGCATATCTAAATCATGAATATGCAAATCCCCTGCACGATGGGCTTCACCTATTTCAGGCGCGTAAATGTGATTGAGCCAGTAGTTAGCAATGACTTTGCCTGACACACTTAAAATCAGACCTCCCAGAGAATATCCTTGATTGGCGTTGGCATTAACGCGCCAGTCAATCTGAGACAGGTACTCGTCAACCGATGTCGCTACATCTATTAGGGTTTTATCCATTTCAGTTATCAGTTATCAGTTATCAGTCAATTTGTTTTGGGGGGGATTAAAGGCAGGCAACTATAAAGTTAGGCTCTCAAATTGTCAAATTTTATAATTTATAATATTATCAATAGTTTATTATTGTTTTTTATTGGAAACAATTTGAATCAATTACAATTTTTTTATTAATTCCTTATTATAAATAATGATATTATATTTTGGTTGAACAGACTATTTCATAATCTATGCCTTATGATTTTATTTATTAGACTTGTCCCTTTTTCTCGTTCCCACGCTCTGCGTGGGAATGCATTCATGGACGCTCCGCGTCCTGCAACGACGCAGAGCGTCGAGGCAGGCATGATCTCCGCACAGCGAAGTTACTGCGTTTCCCACGCAGAGCGCACTCTCTTATACATAACTTTTTAAATAATTGAAATTAAAGAATATTGTGTAGGGTGCGTCCGACGCACCTTTTGAGCGTCAGGGTGCGTAGGACGCACCTTTTGAGCGTCAGGGTGCGTACTCCGCACAAATTAAGAGTCAGGGTGCGTAGGACGCACCCTACAAAACAAATTAAAGGATATTGTGTATAACGATAAGCGCAGAGCGTGGGAACGAGAGACGTTTGTAGTAGGCGATTTATCGCCTATATTTGTAACGCCTCCGCAATCAACGCCTGACGTTGTTGACGATGAATTTCAAAATAGCCCGCAGCTGGTGAAGCAGAAGAAGGTCGTCCAACATATTCTAGCTTAACATCCATATAGGCTCGCATATACCACCATCCCCCTTGATTTCGTGGCTCTTCTTGTACCCACACGCGCTGTTTTACATGAGAATAACGCTCCAGCACTTCTGCCAGCGCGACTTTGGGATAGGGATAAAGCTGTTCTATGCGAATGATAGCGATATTATCAATGCCATGTTCGATACGGGCTTCTATGAGATCATAATAAACTTTGCCACTGCAAAAGAGTAAACGTTCAACTTTTTCGGGAGCAATCTCCTCGTCAATCACCGTTTGAAAGCCCCGTTCAGTAAAATATTCAAAGTGAGAGACACACAATTTATGGCGCAATAAACTCTTTGGTGTCATAACAATCAATGGTTTACGATAAGCTCTGAGCATCTGTCGCCTTAACAGATGAAAAAATTGCGCGGGTGTACTCGGCACACAGACTTGAATATTATCTTAGGCACACAAGCGCAAATAACGCTCAAGACGCGCCTAAGAATGTTCAGGACCTTGACCATCGTAGCCATGCGGCAAAAACATGACTAAGCCACAATAACGTTGCCATTTTGCCTCAGAAGAACTGAGAAATTGGTCTATCACCACTTGGGCCAATGCCATTAAGTTAAGGGCATTGACCACTTGGGCACCATTGGCAAAATCACCAAATTGCGCTTCCCAAATCACCAAAGTTTCAGGATCGGAAGCACTATAGCCATACTCAAACCCAAGCACCGCTTCTTCAGATAGCAGCGAATTAATCACCAAAAATTTTGCCTGAGATAAGTGTTGTAAGGGCAGATAAGTTTCGCCAGTGTCTTGGTTATGCAACACAGCATGGCGATGGGCAAATGTGCCCCGTGCGCTATCTTGACCCGATAAACGTACCGGATACCCAGCTTCTAATACAATGCCACCTTCGTATCGAGGGCAACCATAAAGGATTGCCCCTACAAACCGTGATTTCTCGTAGGGGCAATCCCTTGTGGTTGCCCTTAACTTAATGGCATTG
>JSZA02000074.1 GCA_000785145.2 Candidatus Thiomargarita nelsonii | reverse complement strand
AAACTGTGGCACAGACTGCACAGAAGACTACAACACTGGAACAGAAGTCACCTTGACAGCTACACCAGAAGCGGGATCCACCTTTGACGGATGGAGTGGTAGTTGTAGTGGGATCACCAATTGTTCGATAACTATGGACACTAACCATAGCATCACCGCTAATTTTGTACCTCAGGATTTTGCCTGCAATATTGTTACTGAAATTCCACAGGCAGAATGTGAAGTGCTTGTGACTTTGTATAATAGTACGGATGGTGATAATTGGACTCGTAATAGCGGGTGGCTTGAGACTAATACGCCTTGTGGTTGGTATGGGGTTTCATGTAATGGTGGACATGTATCGGAGATCGATTTGGGATGGGATAGTTCTAGCAATAACCTTACCGGTTCAATCCCACCTGAGTTAGGTAATTTGAGTAATTTGACAGTTCTCGCTCTGGGTTCGAACTCACTCACTGGCACTATCCCACCGGAACTGGCTCAATTGAGCAATTTGACAGCTCTCTTGCTGGAATCCAACTCACTCACCGGCACTATCCCACCGGAACTGGCTCAGTTGAGCAATTTGACAGATATCTTGCTGGATTCCAACTCACTCACTGGTAATATCCCACCGGAAGTGGCTCAGTTGAGCAATTTGACATCTATCGCTCTGTCTAGAAACTCACTCACTGGTAGTATCCCACCGGAACTGGCTCAGTTGAGCAATTTGACAGTTCTCTTGCTGGAATCCAACTCACTCACTGGTAGTATCCCACCGGAACTGGCTCAGTTGAGCAATTTGAAATATCTCTGGCTGAATGAAAACCAACTCTGCGGAGAAATCCCATCCGACTTAATGAATTTGACGAACTTGCTCTCGTCACCAGATGGTCTAAGATTACAAACCAACAACCTAATCAACACCGACACGGAATATAACCCCGACTTCGTCACCTTTCTTGACGAAAAAAACCCGGAATGGCGCCTGCAAACATCACCGGCATACTGTAGTTCCTTACAATTTTCAGCGACTAACTATTACATCAATGAAGGAAATGGCACCATAACCATTACCATAACTCGTACAGGAAATAATCAAGGAGCAATCTCAGTAAATTACGCCACCTCAGATGAGACAGCCACTGCCGGCAGCGACTATACCCAAACCACTGGCACATTAAACTGGGATGATGGCGACAGTAGTGAAAAAACCTTTACTGTGCCCATCATTGATGACGGCAACTCTGAAGGACCTGAAACTTTCACACTCAGCCTATCGGATCCAGTGAGTGGAGAAAATTTAGACAATGCTACCGTCACTATCCAAGATTCTACCTGCATTGAGGGCAAACCTTGCCTAGTTTTTGAAAAACAACCCAATAGTGTAGAAGCGATTAAGGTTGGAGAACGCCTGACATTGAATTTAAATATTGAGGTTCAAGCAACTGACAGTAGCCAACCCGTTGATTTGTATGTGGCTTTTGCATTACCGCCCGAATATGTGATACCCTGGATATTTTTAACTGAGCGAGCAATCGTGACAGAAATACTGCCTTTCAGGGAGAGCATAGTGCCACAGCAGAAAACTTTTCCTATCCTAGATTTTAATGTTGGGGAGTGCATGGGGGGAACTTATACCTATTATGCGGGTTTTGTTCGTGAAAATGCACAGGTTGACATCAACGATCTAGCCTCTAATCTTGCGGTGGGGCAGTTTATATTGGAAGAAAAATGTAATTGATATTATTGTAGGGGCAATCCTTTATGGTTGCCCCGCTTTGGAAGTGGTCTTGAAACGGGAGCGATCCTGTACTCGCTCACACTCTTTTTTAATACACTGAGGACTCATACAAATATGTACATTAGAAATTTGTCAAGAACTTTCACATTTTTACTGTTATTATTATGGATAGCGGCAGTTCAGAGCGCAACCGTGAATCTTTCCGTAGACAAAACGAGTGTTATTGAAGGTGAATCTTTCACGCTGACTGTGTCATTAGATGAAACTCAGACGGGTTTTGAAAGTGCTTTGGTTCGTTTTACAATAATAGAAGGGGGTGGAGGTGACTTAAACCCCTCTATTCCCTCTGCGGTCACGCTAGATTCAGATAATCGGCAACAGTCTGTTTCCATTGAAACCGTGAAGGATAACGTAGCAGAAGATCCAGAAACCTTCACCTTCAAAATAGGTATTTTCAACCCGACTGGCGATGTCACTCTTGGTCAGAATACGCAAATTGTAACTGTAACAGACCCAGCCGTTGGCCAACTGCAATTTTCCTCATCAAACTTTACTGTGAATGAGAACGCTGGGAGTGCCATCATCACAGTTGAGCGCGTGGGTGGTAGTGATGGCACCGCGACTGTGAATTATGCGACCAGTAATGGTAGTGCCATTGCAGGGAGTGACTATCAAGGGACAGAGGGCGTCCTCAATTGGGCGAATGGAGAGAGTGGTAGCAAGACGATTTCTATTCCCATTAGTGATAACACTGCGGTTGACGGTGATAGAACAGTCAATTTACGTTTGACCAATTCGTCGATTCTGACGGGTTTAGACTCTGCCACACTTACTATCATCGACGATGATCTCCCTGAAGAACAAGGTCAAATACAATTTTCCAACGTTCACCCGAACGTGACTGAGAGCGACGGAACTGCCACCATCACAGTTGAGCGCGTGGGCGGTAGCGATGGCATAGTTGTTGTAAATTATGCCACCAGTAATGGTAGTGCCAACGCCGAAAATGATTATCAAAGCGTCACGGGCAGCCTCACTTGGGGGGATGGAGAAACGGGTCCTAAAACCATTTCCATTCCCATCATCAATGACTCGGAGAAAGAATCTGACGAAACAATCTTGGTGGAACTGACAGACTCAGCGGGTAATGTTTTGGGTAGAAGCACCTTAACAATTCTTGGTGACCCAGATGGGGGGAAGAAAATTCCCCCCGAAGCTCAAAAATTGAGGGATACAGGGAAC
Organism: Candidatus Thiomargarita nelsonii; assembly: GCA_000785145.2. Classification (GTDB taxonomy): domain Bacteria; phylum Pseudomonadota; class Gammaproteobacteria; order Beggiatoales; family Beggiatoaceae; genus Thiomargarita; species Thiomargarita nelsonii_B. Next base: position 26,492 of record JSZA02000074.1, on the reverse strand, counting down.
AATCCTACTCAGCAAGAGATGGGAGTAGTGGTTGGCACGCTTTGTCAGTCAGGTCAAGCCAGTCCCGGATTACAAAAACGATGCAATGAATTGCTAATTTATGCAGAAGAGTTCCCTGATAAGGTAGCCAATGCCCTCCAACAGATGGCCTCTGAAGAATTCGCAACTCAAGGCCGCATTGCTTCGCAAACCACGGCTGCCCAGTTTAAGAATGTCAATGCCCGATTGAATGTGTTACGCACGGGTGTTAGGGCTTTGAGTTTCTCAGGTTTGAGACTGAATATGAATATTAATGGGCAACGCTTGCCGACTGAACTGTTGGGCAGCTTCTTAACATTGAATAACGCAACAGATGCAAAGACCAAGAATGTTGGAAGTGGATTTAGCCGATTAGGTGCATTTGTCAATGGTGAAATCAATTTTGGAGATAAAGACACGACAGACCATGAATCGGGCTTTGAGTTTAGTACACTGGGATTGACGACGGGGATAGATTATCGCTTTACAAATAAATTCATTGCTGGCATGGCATTGGGTTACAGCAATAGCGAGAGTGACCTCAATGCGAACGGTGGCAATATAGATAGTGATGGCTATAGTGCGACTTTGTACGGTACTTTTTACCAAAGCAATGCTTTCTATATTGACGGATTGTACACTTATGGTCGTAATAGTTACGATAGTGAGCGCAATATTGTCTATCAGCTAGTTACGCCTATCAATCAAACCGCCTTTTCAAGCAACGACAGTGCTCAACACGCACTGGGGCTTGGAATGGGATATCATTTCAATCGACAAGCTTTCACCTTCACGCCCAATGCTCGCCTTGATTATGTTAATACGGATATCGACGGATTTAGTGAAGAGTTCAACGATCCGACAGCAGACGGTGCCAGTTTGGGACTGGCGATAGACAGCCAGGAGGTCGAATCATTGACGCTGACGCTAGGCGTTCAGGCAGATTATGCGATAAGCCAATCATGGGGGATTTTAATCCCATACGCTAATTTAGATTATGTGCATGAATTTAAAAATGATGTCCGCCAACTGACGGGTCGTTTTTTGCAAGATAGGAGTGGAGAAACTTTTAGCTTGAGTTCTGACGCGCCTGACAAAGATTATTTTAATCTTGGTTTTGGATTATCAACACAATTCAGCCAGGGCAAAGCAGCCTTTATCCGGTATGAGGGCACTTTAGGTTTACGTGATGTTGAGCGTCATGCCATTATGTTGGGTGTGCGGCTTGAATTTTAAATGGATGTCCAAGATAAATCTTGGACTCCTGTTCTGAGATTTTTGGGTAACACTTTATTGGAGTCCAAGATTTATCTTGGACAAATAGGAGAAAAAACAATCATGTTTTCAAGATATTTTATCTTGTCACTGCTTTTGTTATGGATAGCTGCCGTTCATAGCGCGACGGTAACTCTTTCTGTAGATGAAACATCTGAAACAGATGTCATTAAAGGCGAATGTTTTACGCTCACCGTTTCATTGGAGAAAAACTCCAATGATCCCACTGATACGTTTATTCAAGCTTTCGTTGTTTTAACGGGACCAGAGCTTGATGGAACGATTGGCAATGACTTGACTTCTCTGCCGGCTCATAACTTTCCCATCCCAATCAGCCTTGATGTGGGAGAATTTTTTAATCGACAACAATTCAGTATTGTCGTCAAGGCACTTAATGAAGGTACAAAGTCGTTTAGCCTACAGGCTTTTGAGCCAACGACAGATTTTGTCACCTTGGGCAATAGTACTGTCGAAGTCAATGTCAGAGAGCAACAACCGGGTAAAATACGATTCACCGACTCCAACTTTAGCGTGGCTGAGAGCGACGAAACGGCCACCATCACTGTTGAGCGCGTGGCGGGTAGTGATGGTGAACTTTCGATGAATTATGCCACTCGTGATGGTACAGCCATCGCATGGAGTGACTATAAAGAGGTAATGGGTACCCTCACTTGGCGAGATGGAGAAAGTGGCTATAAAGAATTTTCCATTACCATCATCAATGATCCGAAGGCTGAACCACCACATGAAGAAACGGTCATTCTGGAACTCAAAGACCAAAAGTGCCAAGTGGTTGAGACTGCGACGCTCACTATTTTAGAATTAGTGTATACCGATCCACCCAGCGTCACGCTGACGCCCGGCAACAACACTGAAATCAATATATCAGGTGGTACTGCCCCGTATGAGGTCATCTCAACGGATGAAACTGTGGCAACGGTTTCTGTCACGGGTAATGTGGTGACGATCACCGCTATAGGAACAGGCACCACCATAATAAGGATCACGGATAGTGCCGGTATCTCAATCGAGGTGACGGTGAGCGTTGTATCTTGCAAGGTTGGCTGCATTGAAGACAAAGCTTGCCTCTGCTTTGAGATGCAACCGAATAGTGAAGTTATTCAGTTTGAAAAAGAGCTCACAGTGACTTTAAACCTTGACGCTCAACAAGCTAACACTGAACAGTTAGTTGACTTGTATGTGGCTGTCGCGCTACCGCCTGAATATGATCTGCCGTTGATCTTCTTAACTGAGCACTCAATCGTGACAGAAAGTGTCCCTTTCAAGGAGAGCTTAGAGCAAAAAACGCAGCAATTCGTCCCTATCGAAAAATTTAAAGTCGGGAACTGCGTGGGTGGAACTTATACATTTTATGCGGCTTTGCTGCCTGAGAATGAGACACTTTCTCTCAATGATCTAGCCTCTAATCTTGCAGTGGGTAAGGTGACACTGGAAGATCAGTGTTTTTAAATTATGCAATGAAAGTCATACCCGATGAGAATAAACAATTATGTTTAGAAAATTTTCAAGATATTTAACATTGTTGCTCTTGTTATTATGGATAGGAGTCGTTCAGAGCGCGACTGTCAATCTTTCCATCGACGAAACGAGTGTTAGTAACTGTGTTAGTGAAGGTAACTTTTTCACGCTCACAGTGTCATTGGAGGAGGATATCAGTGCTAGTGAAGACACGACGGGTTTAGGAACTATTTTGGTTAGTTTTAGAACGGATGCTGATCAAAGTGACTTTTCCTCGCTTCCGTCCTCGACAACACTAGATTTGGCTAATCCAGTCAAGTCTTTTGCCGTTTTGGCTGTAAATGATAATGTAGTGGAAGTGCCAGAAAAGTTTACCTTCAAAATAGGTATATGGGCACCTAGTGGCAATGTCACGGTGGGCGAGAGTACGCAAACTGTCATCGTAAGAGACCGAAACCCTGGCAAACTACAATTCACAGAATCCAACTATCCAGAGAATGAAAACGACGGGAGTGTCACCATCACTGTTAAGCGCGTGGAGGGTAACGATGGTGAAATATCGGTGAATTATGCCACCAGTGACGATACGGCCATCGCGGAGACTCACTATCATGGGGCACAGGGCACCCTCACTTGGGCGGACAAAGATAGCAACCCTCAATCGTTTACCGTTGCCATCATTGATAACTTGTCTCACGACGGAGACAAAACGCTCAATCTGAGTTTGAGTGAGCCATCGGGTGGTGCGACTCTTGGAAGCCCTGCTGATGCGACAGTCACCATAAAAGAAGACGAACCGCCACCACCACCACTGGCTGTCGAGCCAAACAGCGTCAGGCTGATGGTAGGCAACAGCACTCCACTCAATATCTCAGGTGGTACTCCCCCGTATCAGGTCAGATCAACGAATGAAAATGTGGCAACGGTTTCTATCACGGATAATGTGGCAACCGTCACCGCTATAGGAACAGGCAGCGCGATAATAAAGATCACGGATCAGGCAAGTGCCTCAGTCGATGCTACAGTGATCGTTATACCTTCACCACCGGCTGTCGAGCCAGACAGCGTCACGCTGATGGTAGGCAACAGCACTCCACTCAATATCTCAGGTGGTACTCCCCCGTATCAGGTCAGCTCAACGGATGAAAATGTGGCAACGGTTTCTGTCACGGATAATGTGGCAACCGTCACCGCTATAGGAACAGGCACCGCTATAATAAAGATCACGGATCAGGTAGGTACCGAAGTCAATGCGACAGTGAAGGTTATACTTTGCGAGTGTATTGAGGGCAAACCCTGTTTATGTTTTTATAGAGAACAGAATAGCGACTCTATTATTAAGGTTGGAGAACAGCTAACACTGGATTTAAAGATTGACATTCAAAACACTGAGCAGGCATTTGATTTGTATGTAGCTTTTGCGTTACCCAAGGGATACATGATACCGTTGATATTCTTAACTGAGGAGATAGGATTCGTTACAGAATTCATCCCTTTCAAGAGGGAGATAAAGCAAGAGGACAAATCATTCACTATCCTAGATTTTAAAGTAGATCAGTGCTTGGGTGGAATTTATACCTATTATGCGGGCCTATTTTTTCAGGATAATGATGAACTAGCCTCTAATATTGCAGTCGGAAAGGTCACATTTCAGAAAAAGTGTGAATAATGGCCAGGACGTCCAAGATAAATCTTGGACTCCTAAAATCATATACAATGAGGATCAATTATGTTTAGAACTTTTGCAATCTATTTTCTCCTGGTAGGAGCCGTTCAGGGCGCGATGGTCAATCTTAGCGTCAGCCCAAGTTCAGTCGCTGAAGGTGAAAGTTCAGTCGCTGAAGGTGAATTTTTCACGCTCACAGTCTCATTAGATAATCCCAATAATAATGACAGTGCTGTGGTTTCTATTAAACTAATAAAGGGTGATCAAAATGATTTAAGCACCTCTGTTTTCCCTGCGATAACACTCAATCACAACAATCAAAAAAAGTCTTTTTCTATTAAGGCACTGAAAGACGAGCTAGCAGAAGGTACAGAAACGTTTACCTTCAAAATAGGTATAATCCCTACTGGCGATGTCACGCTGGACCAGGCTAGGCAAACAGTAAAAGTAAGCATCAGAGACCAAGTCGGCCAATTCAAATTCACCTCACCCCCCTTTGATGTGAATGAAAACGCAGGGAATGCCATCATCACTGTTAAGCGCGAGAATGGTAGCGATGGCATAGCCACTGTCAATTATGCCACCAGTAATGGTAGTGCCATCGCCGGAACTGACTATCAAACAGCAACGGGCCGCATCACTTGGGTCGATGGAGAGAAGGGCAACAAGACCTTTACCGTTCCTATCATTGATAATGCGACTATTGACGGTGATAAAACGGTCAATTTACAATTGACCAACAATTCGTCAGTGGAAACTGCCACACTCACTATAATAGACGATGATATAATAGATGAACCTGAGGAGGGACAAGGTCAAATACAATTCACCACCAGCTTGAGCGTGAATGAGAGCGACGAGAAAGTCTCCATCACTGTTGAGCGCGTGGGCAGTAGCAAGGGTGAATTTTCGGTAAATTATGCCACCCGTGATGAGACGGCCATCGCCGGGAAAGACTATGAAGCGGCAACGGGCACCCTCACTTGGGGCAATGGGGAGAGTGACTCTAAAGAAATTTCCATTACCATCAAGAATGATAATGAGTTTGAAAAAAAAGAAACGTTTTCTGTGGAAATCAAAGACTCAGCGGGTAATCTCCTCGCTATTACCAAATTAACCATTAAAGGTGATAGCGCAGAGGAAATCTTGACAGAGATAGGGATAACTCCTACCGAGCGTGAAACAGGCAAAGTGCTTGGGAGAATTTGTCAGTTCGGTAAACCTACCGAGGATTTAGAGAGTCGATGCAATGAATTGATAAATAATGCTGAGAAGCGCCCTGATGAGGTACGCATTGCCCTCGAACAGATAGCCCCTGACGAATTCATGACTCAAGGCGACATCGCCTTGCAAAGTGCCGCCACCCAATTTAAGAATGTCAATGCCCGAATGGATGTGTTACGCATCGGTGTCAGGAATTTCCGTCTAAATATGTCGGGACTGAATCTTAACATCAATGGTCAACGATTGCCGATTCAACTGTTTACAGATGCAACAACCAAGAGTGTTGGCGCCGGTTTTAGCCGATTAGGCGCATTTGTCAATGGTGAGATCAGTTTTGAAGATAAAGACTCGACAGAGCGTGAATCGGGCTTTGAACTCAGCTCCCTGGGATTGACGGCGGGGATAGATTATCGCTTTACAAATAATTTAATTGCTGGCATCGCATTGGGTTACAGCAACAGTGAAAGTGATCTCAATGCGAACGGTGGCAATATAGATAGCGATGGTTATAGCCTGACTTTGTACGGTACTTTTTACCAAAGTAATGACATCTATATTGATGGATTGTACAGTTATGGTCGCAATAGTTATGATAGTGAGCGCAAGATTGTCTATCAGGTGGTCGAGCCTATCAATCAAACCGCCTTCTCAAGCAACAACAGTACTCAACACGTACTGGGTTTCGGAGCGGGATATAATTTCAATCGACAAGCCCTCACCTTCACGCCCAATGTTCGCCTTGATTATGTTAAAACAGATATCGACGGATTTAGTGAAGAGTTCAACAATCAGGACGCCGGTGCCGGTTTGGGAATGGAGATAGACAGCCAGAAGCTCCAATCATTGACGCTGACGTTAGGCGTTCAAGCAGATTATGCGATAAGCCAATCATGGGGCATTTTAATCCCACATGCCAACTTGGATTATGTGCATGAATTTAAAGATGATGTCCGCCAACTGACGGGGCTATTTTTGGATGATAGGAGTGAGAATAAAGAAAGCTTTAACTTCAGTTCTGACGCGCCTGACAGAGATTATTTTAATCTTGGTTTTGGATTATCAGCACAATTCAGCGAGGGCAGAGCAGCCTTTATCCGCTATGAGGGGACATTAGGTTTACGTGATGTTGAGCGTCATGCGATTATGGCGGGAGTGCGGCTTGAGTTTTAAGTGGACGTCCAAGATAAATCTTGGACTTCTGAAATTGACGAAGTAATAAAGGAAAATAAAATGATTTTAACAACATTAGAAGGTGTACCGGGCAAAGCCATAATTGAGCACTATGGGATAGTCCAAGGCAGCACCATTCGCGCCAAACACATTGGCAAAGACATCATGGCGAGCTTTAAAAATCTCGTCGGCGGCGAACTCAAGGGATACACCGAATTGTTACAAGAATCCCGTCAAGAAGCCCTTGATCGTATGATCCAACAAGCGAATGAATTCGGCGCCAATGCCGTCCTCAACATCCGTTTTGCCACCTCCTCAGTCGCTCAAGGGGCAGCCGAACTTTTTGCTTACGGAACAGCCGTTAAGGTGGAATAACTATGGAAGGCATTGTCCAAATTCTCATTTTTCTGTTTTTACTCATCCTTGGCTATTTCTCAGGGAGTTACTTGGAAAAACGGCACTATAAAAATATCCGAGCGCGAGAGCGTAAAACCCATCACGTCCCCATTATCACCTTCGGCGCTAAACAGCCCATACCAGAGGCGCAGGAGGCAAAATTGTTTGTCGGGAGTGTGGTCGTTTCGATTGACTATTTTAAAAGGATATCGGCAACACTGAGACTTTTAGTCGGTGGGCGAGTGACAGTCTATGAAACTCTGCTCGATCGTGGGCGTAGAGAGGCACTTTTGCGGATGAAAGAGGACGCAATGGCGTGGGGTGCCAATCAAATTTTAAATTTACGCTTAGAAACCGCCACAATTGGTGGTCGCTCTGGAGACAACAACAGCCTGGGTTCTATTGAAGTCATTGCCTATGGCACCGGAGTCAAATGAAATATGTCCCCAAAGAAATCCCTGAAGGCATCAACGTCACGCCCCGCCATCCACTGATCGATTTTGCCTACTTATTAGGCACAGTGGTCATCGCCAGTGTGCTGATTTTTGTGACGCTAGGATTTGTCGCTGAATGGCTCACGACTCGGATAAGTCCTGAAACGGAGCGCAAAATGGGTCAGATGTTGATCCAAGTCATCGAAGATGAAGAAATTCAGGACGATAGGCGTATCAAATATCTTGAGGAACTCCTATATTCCCTACAAAAAACAGGGAAAACCATTCGTCTGCCCTTGACGATTCATTTGCTGGAAAGTGATGTTGTCAATGCGGCCATTATGGTGGGGGGGCATGTTTTAATTCATACGGCATTGCTAGAAACGGTCAAATCAGAAAATGAGTTAGCACTCGTCTTGGCGCATGAATTAGGGCATTTTCAAGCCCGCGATCCACTCAAAAGTTTGGGACGCTCATTGGTGTTTTTGGCGATTTCAGCGATAATCGGCCTATCTGAATCCGCTGGATTACCGCAAATCGTCCCTTTGACTTCTCAACTGACCAATTTGAATTACAGTCGAAAACAGGAGAGCGCGGCTGACATTTATGCCTTGTCTCGGGTTGTGAGCCGCTATGGACATGGGGGGCATAGCCTTGATTTTTTTAAGCGGCTTGAAACGGAGGAATGGCAAAACAAATTGTTGAAAATGTCTGAATATTTTTCAACTCATCCCTTGAGCGGGGCTAGGATTGATGATCTCAATCAAAAGGCGGCTGAAAATGGATGGTCAATGGCGGGTGATGCAATACCTTTGCCAAAATGGCTGCGAAAAAATAAATAATTAGTGTGCTTTGTTTCGGGAAATCCGCGTAGCTCCATTCCCGAAACAACAAAAAAATGTTGCTTTGTTTCGGGAAATCCGCGTAGCTCCATTCCCGAAACAACAAAAAAATGTTGCTTTGTTTCGGGAAATCCGCGTAGCTCCATTCCCGAAACAACAAAAAAATGTTGCTTTGTTTCGGGAAATCCGCGTAGCTCCATTCCCGAAACCTAAAAATAGGAGTCCAAGATTTATCTTGGACTCAAAAAAAAACTTGCAAACACAGAAAAAATAGTTTAACATGACGCGCCGTTCAAGAAAGGGTTGTAAAAAATATTTGAAAAAATAAATATAAAAACCCCTTGACAAACCCATTTTAACTGGTAAAATGGCACACGTTCAAAACGCGGGAATAGCTCAGTTGGTAGAGCGCAACCTTGCCAAGGTTGAAGTCGCGAGTTCGAGTCTCGTTTCCCGCTCCATCTTTTGGCTGAGTGGCAGAGAGGCTATGCAGCAGTTTGCAAAACTGTACCACGTCGGTTCAAATCCGGCCTCAGCCTCCATCCTGCCCGGGTGGCGGAATTGGTAGACGCAAAGGACTTAAACATAATTTGAGCACCTAAGGCGAAATCTTTAGGTGAATGGGGTCAAATTCGGTGAAACTTTTAAAATGGCAACGCCGAGCTAAGCTTAACTTAGTCCTCCCCTGACTGAGTTTTGAAAGTGTAGAGACCAGACGGCTCCTACCTGACTAAATCCCCCCAAAAGGATTTAAAGGTAAAGAAATGGCCCAGACCACAAACACATATATTAATTTAATATATTAATTTAATATTAATTTTGTGGCAGCGAAAGCTGTAGTTGGTAAGAAAATCCTTCGGTATTATACCGTACCGGTTCGAGTCCGGTCCCGGGTACCAAAAAAATATTATCTTGGACGTCCAAACTAAAGTTTGGACTCCGATCCCATCTCTCTTATGTCCATTTTCTCAAGCATTTGTTTGTTTTTTGGTCTGCTCCCCATTTCTGAAAAAAAAACCACCAATAAAAAATAAAAAGGATTAATGGTTAAACATGACTACCCAACTTTCCTATAAAATGTCTACTTATGGCATGGAAAAGAATGAGAGACTCTTTTTCATTACAATGTTGGATTTAGCACAAAAGACATTGGATGTTTCTTGGGTTTTGGATGAGAAAACCCCTCATTTTATAGTGGTGGACGTTGAACATCCGAATGGTAAGGCATTTTGGCAAGCACATCATGTTGATAAAAACCTTGTTGCATTGGCACCACAAAATATTTTGAATGCCCCCATTTTTTTAGAAAAACCCCTAAAAGTACGGACGCTTGCAGAAATGCTCAAACGGCTTTCCACAGAATTTTCTAATTTGTCTGAGCCTGCGCTTGCTGTAACAGATAAGGAGATAACGAATTTTTTTGACGATCTCGCCTCGGAACAGAAAAAAGAGACGGAGGATGTCTTTGAACCGTCATTGTACTTGAGTGGTTTACTGAAAAATGCGCTGCAATCAGGGCAATCTCAACGTTTTAGTGTGGGCAATTTGGCACCATTGTATGTTTTACCTGAGCAAGCGAGTTGTTTTTACAAGGCGATTGATTTTGGCAATCTAACGCCTACTCAGAAAGTGTTCTACAAAGTCAAGAGCAGTCAAATTGAACAACAGCCACTCACATCTGAAAACCTCAACTCAACCGTACAAACAGAAGGCTTACGTAAATATCCTATCAACACGTTTTTGTGGGCATCCAGCTTGTACGCTTCAAATGGTCGAGTGCTGGCCGGTTTTTCCTTAGATACGCCAGTGCATTTAAAACAATGGCCTGATCTGTCCTTATTAGCACATGATTCGACACATTTTCGCCTTGCCGCTTTTATGCTGAAAAATACGGCCACATTGACGAGTGTTGCCGCCCAAACGCAAGTAGAAATCCCCGCTGTGTTTAATTTTTTTAACGCCTGCATGATAACACAAATCATTGAAATTGATGAGAGTCATGCAGTAACGATGGAAAAAAAACCTGCCTCTTCCAAACCCTTAAAACATTCTCTATTTAAAAATCTTTTGAAGCGGCTGGCTGGATAAGCCATTTTTTTAAATATTTTTAATAAACAGTAGGACACAATCAACTGTGAGCGAAATCAAATTGGTTTTCACCGGCAGTCTGGGCGCAGGCAAGACGACCGCCATCTCAACAATCAGTGAAATACCTGTGATCAACACTGATGTGGCCACCACTGATAAAGCGGCACAACGTAAGGAAATGACCACAGTGGCTTTAGATTATGGTGAACTGAGTTTGGATGAGACACAAAAACTTAAGCTCTATGGCACGCCTGGTCAGGAACGTTTTGAATATATGTGGCCGATCTTGATTAAAGGTGCCTTAGGATTGATCATTTTGGTCGATCATGCCAGTGCTGATCCCTTGAGTGATTTAGCACTTTTTGTTCGTTATTTTAAACCTTATATTGAAGAAACCGCTACCGTTATTGGTGTGACTCGAACGGATTTAGGAGTGGAACACAATATGCAGGCATATCACGATTATCTGCAAAAACAAGATTTGCAGTTACCCGTTTTCACGATTGATGCACGAAACCGTGAACATGTTATTATTATGATCCAGGCATTAACAGCGATGGTGGAATTTGCCTGAAATTGTGAGGTATAAAAATGCTTGCTAAGTTGATCCAACCAAAAGTCACGCCACTTTTAGAACGTTTGTTACGAGATTGTGATGATATCCATGCAGCACTGGTGGTGACGGTAGATGGCAATATGTGTGCCATGCAGCAAAAAAAAAATTACACATTAGAACGCCTAGCTAGCATGGGCAGTAGTTTGATGTCTTTAGGGGATACCATTACCGCCGAACTCAAAATGGGGGCTTGTAATAACATCATCTCAGAAAATGAACAGGGTATTATCGCGTTCATGCACATTAATGACAAGTTAGTTCTTATTAGCATAACAACGCACAAAAATGCTTTGGGTATGTTGCTCAGTCATTCGAGGATATGCGCTCAAAATATGGCACAGGAAGTTGGTGATTTATGAGATTCCCCTAATACGCTGTCAATTTGTTTTTTTTGGAGTACAAAGCTTTAGCTTTGTCAGACAGTACAAAGCTAAAGCTTTGTACTCCAACACTAATAACTTATGTTACAGCGTACTAGGGGCAATTTTGACTAAGAGGAATCAAAGTGGCAAATATTAATGATATATGTGCGGAGATTGTAAATGATGTGGATTCGGCACTGGGTTGTGCTGTGGTGGATTTAAATACTGGTTTATTGTTAGGTGTACATCATAATGTGCCCTATTTTACTCAGTCTTACTTGGATACAGTGGCAGCGGCGGCGGTGGACATGATGCGGGGTAAAAATGTCCGAGCCATTGAAGATATGATATCCAATATGCGTGGCACCGAAGAAGAGCAGATGATTCAAGAAATACAGATGACCACACTGAATACTTACCACTTCATGGCAATTGTGCCAAAAAAATCAGATGCGTTGGTGGTATTGATCACGAGTAAAAAAGCTAACTTGGGTATGGGTTGGTCTGCCGTCCGGCGTTCCCTGCCCAAATTGGCTCCACTTTGTCCTTAATTATTAGGTTTCGGGAAATCGTCCCTCATTCCCGAAACAACAACAAGAGGAGTCCAAGATTTATCTTGGACGTCCAATGCTATAAGAGAATGTCAATCAAAAATGCAGGAAATCCCTCCGCCCGCATATCTTCCACCGTCTTTTGGCAATCATAATCCAAAGTATAAAACTGAACATTCTTCTGCACCCGATCATAAATGGCAAACTGGGCACCAATTTGTCGATTACGCGGTTGTCCCACAGAGCCGGGACAAACTAACGCATGGCTAAATTTGTCTAATGCGATATTTTCAGCAATCTCATGCTTATCAAAACCTCCCCCTATTCGTCCATAGACGCCCGGTAAATGGGTATGACCATGAAAACAAAGCGGGATGGCTTTTTTTCGCAGCATATCTAAGTTATTTTCATAAGTTATTTCATACACATAAGCGTTAAAAAATGTTGGATCGACTGGTGCGCCATGTAATGCTAACCAATTTTCGTGGCGAAACACGGGTGCTAATTCCAACAACCATTTTTTTTGTTCGCTGCTCACCCACTGATTCTGCCAATCCAGTGCCCAATGCGCTGTTTTTGAAAAACCTTTGCGAAATTGACCAGTCGCCAGTCCATGATCATGATTGCCTTTCAAGATGAGAAAATTTTTCTCTATTGCTTGAATGCGCTCAATACAGGCCGCCGGATGAGGACCGTAACCGACAATATCACCTAATATGATTCCCTCATGAATGCCCTTAGATTCAAGAAAATCAAGCACTGCCTCTAATGCAGGCAGATTAGCATGAATATCTGCTAATAAGGCAATATATCGGTCGTGTTTGAAATCATCGACAAATGTTGAGACGGTTTTTTGTTCATTTAAGCCATTAATTAATGATATAGCGATAGGACGTTGTTGTTCAGACAGGAAGATGTCTCGTAATTGTTCCGCCAATACCGTTAGATATTGCGGATCATTAAAATACTGTAATATCAGTTCACGGATAATCTGTCCCAAAGCTTGTCCTAGTGCTGGCGTGAGGCACGCCTGGGAACGGATGTAAACACCTAGCATCTGTGAACAGGAGATAAAACGGTCCCAATTGTAAGTATCATCATCTAAGTAATATAAGGTGCCGTCTTCAGAGAGCCCAAAATTGGACAAGCCTTCATCTAGGCGCAGCTTAAAAGCCTGTCCTACCCTGAAATAATGTTGGAATAAGGCTTTTAAGTAGCCAAGACAATCTTCTAGTTGGGATTTTTCAAGTTCTGCGAGTTTGACATGTAGCTGTATTAGTTGTGGGCAGATATTGCCTATCAGAGCCGGCTCATCCGCTACAAACCAAACTTTGGCAGGATGGTGAATTTGTAAACGCTGTTCCTGTTGCAAAGCTTGGGTAGCCCAGCGTATAGAGGCTTTGTGATCCAAACGGATTTTTGGTTTGACTTTAATAATATCTTTATCATTTAAATGCAGACGAGTACCCGGTCGCCCAGTAAAAGTTTCACCATAGCCCAAATCTGTTTGGGGGGCTTGTAGCAATTCAAATATCTGTTGTTCGGTGTAGGTAGGCTCGCCTTTTACAGCACCAATCAGTGTGATGGTATTTTTTGGATTCATTTTTTTTTAATTTATCGCCTTTTTAATTCTATTCCCAAACTTTCTGCAACAGCCAGCATTTTTGCCACAAAAGCTGAAAAGGCATCGAAAGTCTCGTTACCGGTTTGTAGCACTTTAAGTTCTTGAATATCAGGCATTTCAGCCGCAATATCAACCGATTTGTCGATAAAGCGTCTGAGCAAATCAGACTCATTAATCAGATTGCGATTTTCTTGCTCCAAGCGTGCTATTTCTACTTCTTTTTCCCGTTGCGCCATTTTGAGCTGATGACTGGCTTCTTCTAATGCCATTTCAGCCTGATGTGTTTGTCGTTGTCGCGTCAAGCGAGCTTCCAAAGCTTTGGCTTCAAGCAAATCATCTTGTTCTTGAATGAGTAAATTAAACTCGGCAAGCTGTTTTTTTAGTATCGTTTCCTGTTCAAGCCGCTGCTGTTCAGCCTGCCTTTTTGTATCATTTAAGCGACTTTCTTCCGTTGTGGCATGTAAGGCTTGCTCCGTTTGCAAAGTCTTTTGCTTATTATTGGCTTCATTTTCTAATTTTGCCTTTTCTAAGGTCCTTTCATGTTTAACATGCTCAATCGCGGCGAGGGTTTCAGTTTCACTGGTTTCTTTTAATTGGCGACTTTCAAGTTCCTTTTGCTGAACCTCATTTTGCATCGTCAATTGACTAATACGGGCTACTTTTTCCTGTTGATGACGGAAAGGGGCTTGTAAATCTTGCCAAAGCTTTTGTGAACTAACAAGGGCTTCTCTAATTTGGACGGTGACAATTTTGATACCCAAACCTTCTTGTCTCCCCCCCGCTCCTTCTGTCACGGCTTCTAGCCGTTTTGTGAGTTCTTCAATAATGGGGGCTTTATCGGTTAAAACATCTTCTACACTCATGGTGGCAATTTTATCTTTGATGGTAGCCTCGGCTTGCTCACCCAGTTGTGCATTGACAATCCCAAGGGGATCACGGCTGTCTGAAAAATCCAATTTTTTATAGGCTATTGAAAAATCATTGATTTGCCATTGTAGATAAGCCAGTATATTAATGCCTTGTTTTTCTTGAGTGATGCTTTTTGCAACAATACCAATGGTTTGCATAGCGGCTGGCACGAGTAAATAGGCATCGGTTTCGGGATTATAACGAAACGATTTTCCCAATCCAAGGGTCATCGGCGCGTCGCGCCCCATACGTGTATGAACAACATAAGCATTTGGAGGGACGATGACCCGTTTCCAACGCCAAAAGCCCGTTTCACGCACTTTAATGGGTTCTTTTTCCAGTTGTAGCTCTTCGGAGCAATGCCATTAAGTTAAGCTTTTTTGTAGGGTGGGTAGGGGCAATCCCTTGTGGTTGCCCGCTGCACCCACCAAATCGTTGAAATTTATAACAATGGTGGGTTTCGCTATCGCTCTACCCACCCTACAAGATTTCTTAACTTAATGGCATTGGATTGTAGGGTGCGTCCCACGCACCTTTTGGGGCATCAGCATCTTATGTGCGTAGGACGCACCCTACACTTGCTGATGGTAAGTGTTGAATAGCATGGTGCGGAGATATGATATGCTGGTACAAAGCTTTGCTTTGCTTTTTTTTAGGTTTATTTATTAGCCATAACAACAGGACGTATGAAATGCCAAAAACTTTTATAACCAAGAGATTATCTCTTATTCCCATTTTAACAACCGCTCTTTTTTTAGGTATACCAGCGGGCAGTGCTGCATCTACACTCAAAGCCGGTAAAATTTGTACTGGTCCCACTACTGGTACCTATTACCAGTATGCCGGAGGGATCATAGACGCTGCAAAAGAGACATTGGGTCTCGATCTTGAAAACGTCTCAACCGTGGGTAGTTTGGAAAATGCCAAAGGCATCGTTTCTGGTCAATGTGATATCGCCATTGTCCAAAGCGACATTTACATACAATCCGGTGCCGATTTCCAAACAACCACTGAATCTAAGCTGTTCAGTGCCAATAAGGGGAGTGTGGCAGCACTCTATCCAGAAATTGTGCATATTCTCGTTAATCGAGACAGTGGTATTAGCAGCGTTGCCGATCTAGCCGGCAAAAAAGTCAATGTCGGTGAAAAGGGCTCTGGGACTTATCTCACAGCCTATAAGCTGTTGAACGTTTACAATCAGATGGTATCAGCGCCGGAGTACGTTTACGAAGCCCCATCGACGGCCGTTGCTAAAGTCGTGGCGGGTACCCTTGATGCCACATTTTATGTAGCGGGTGCCCCCATTTCCATCTTGGCCAATTTACCAGCCGATGCCAATGTCACGTTAATTCCGGCAACCTTCACCATGTTCAATCATGATTACACAATTGCCGACATTCCAGCAACAACCTATCCTTGGCTACACTGCGATATCACCAACAATATTGCCGTGTCGTCTTTACTGACCATTGGTCCGTCTATCGACCGCACCCTGTTGGGGGCTTTTTTGGATAAACTTTATGCCAATAAGGATAGCTACGCTGACAAATATCATGCCAAATGGGCAGGGCTTGACAAAGCCGCTACCGTTGCCAGCATCAAAGCCGCCGGGATGAATGGTTGGAATATTGAAGTGTCCCATTACTTTGCCGGGGTGCCAAAGCCGGTTGTCAAACCGCAACCTTATTTTTGTAGTGCCAGCCCACTGGGGACGTACACGAAAGTGGTTCTGGATCTGATCCCGGTGGTAAAATCCACCTTGGGAATCAGCTTGACTGAAAAACACACGGCTGGCAGTTTAGATAACGTGATGAAATCATACAATGGTGAGTGTGCGATGTACCTTGTGCAACGCGATGTCGGTGGCTATTTTGTCACTGTTGACCAAACCCAGCAAAGCATTTCAGAAGAATTGCTCAGAGGCTATTTTTGGTATGGAGAAAATCTCATGCCTCTTTACGCTGAAGATATCCATTTGGTGATCAATACCAACAGTGGCATTGAAAGCAGTCTTGATTTAGTAGGCAAAAAAGTCAACATGGGTGAAAAGTTGTCGGGCACTTTTGTGACGGCAATCACTATGTTGCTTGTCAATAACATCAAGATTGAGGAGATGACACCTTCTTATGATTCTCCCGTAGCGGCATTGCCTAAAGTCATTTCTGGTGAATATGATGCCATGTTTGTTATCAGTAAAGCCCCGGTTTCTTATTTAGCTGGCGCTGATTGTCCGACGGATATTAATGTCCCTGGCTGCATTGTCGGCGATCCAACAACCCTGCCAATTAAGCTGGTGTCTATTCAAGTACCCAACTTTTTCCCTAAAACCACTTTATCAGCAGAGCATTATCCGTGGCAAATGGTTGAACTGCCAAATTCACCACAGATAATAACATTTTTGGGAATCTCCCCCCATTTATCTCGGGATGAAAATCGCATAGCTGATCTCATCAGTGCCGTGTACGATCTTAAAGTGGGTGAAACGACACTCAGTCCAACGTGGGATGAAACCAGCGTTGAACAAGGTATAGCTCTTTTTAAATTGGAACCGGTTTTGTTTCATTGGGATGCTGCTCAATATTTCGCTGATATGATAAAATGATAAAATTAAATAGCTGTTAAAACCAATAACTGTCAGGTTTTCAAAACCTGACAGCTCTTTCTCCGCGATACGCTTCTATAATCAAGTCAAACCTACTATGCTTCAACCCTTCAAATCAGTCATTTACTTGAATCTGTTGTTGACCAAATTCTTGCCCCCAATATTGGATAAGCGTAAACGATATGATGACAAGCCAAACTCAAAACCATTACCCCCTCTCTTCCCCACAACTCGACATTTGGTTTGACCAAATTCTGTATCCCAATCTACCACTGTACAACACCGGTGGCTATGCGCGAATAGAAGGAGCTATTGATCCAACCCAGTTTGAAAAGCACCGCCATTAAGTTAAGGATAAATGCCCGCAATCGTGGTATTCGGAGTCCAAGATTTATCTTGGGAGAGCCGACGCCCAAGATAAATCTTGGACTCCTAAATACCTTAACTTAATGGCATTGAGTTTGAAAAGGCTCTCAATCAAGTCATTGAAGAAAACGACGCACTCCGCACCATCCTTCACGAGAAGGAAAGTCTGCCCACGCAAACATTTGCCGAAAATGTCCACATCAATCTGGACTTTCAAGATTTTTCCGCGCAGGAAAATGCTCATGAATCGGCACTCAAATGGATGGCGCAAGAATTTGTCAAGCAGCTTACCAAGATTTTATTCAAAATGATCAAACTTACCTTGAGTCTGAAAGATTTGTCAAAGCCAAACGCTACTGGCAAGAAAAATATAGCCAAGTGCCAAAGCCGCTTTTGAAGCGCCGCTATGCTGAGGGCAAAACCATCCCAAGTCAACGCTCAACTTTGTGCCTCAAACGGGCATTTTACAATCAACTTATTGAGTTTTATAAAGAAAATAAAGTATCCACGTTTCATGTCATCTTAGGCGCACTCTATTGTTATTTTGTACGGGCGTGTAACCGAGAAGATTTTGCCATTGGATTACCAACATTGAATCGGAGTCGCGCAGCATTTAAGCAAACAGTGGGTATGTTTGTAGGTGTCAATCCAGCTTGGTTTCGTTTTGGGACAGACTTGAATTTTGTCAAACGGGTTCAATCCATTAGCAAAGAATTACAAAGGGATTATCGACATCAACGCTTTCCTATTGGCGAAATCAATCGGCAAACTCAATGCCATTAAGTTAAGAGATATTGTAGGGTGGGTAGAGCGAAAGCGAAACCCACCATTATTAGAAATTTCAAAGGTTTGGTGGGTTTCGCTCTGCTCTACCCACCCTACAAAAAACCTTAACTTAATGGCATTGATCGGCAAACTGGGCAGCACAAAAATCAAATTTTTGAGCTGACACTGTCTTATGCCAAGCACGATTTTGACACGCATTTTAATGGCAACCCCGCTAGGACATTCCATCTCACCAATGGTTTTATCCAAAATGCGCTGGCTATCTTTATCGAAGAATTTCATGAACAGGATGATGTCAATATCTATTTTGACTATAATCTTGGCTTTTTTGACGCGACTGAAATTGAACATCTCAAAGCGCGTTTTGAATTTTTGTTAGGTGAAATCCTCCGTCAACCAGAAGTGCCAGTTCGGGCATTGCAAATTATGCCAGATACTGAGTTAAAGAAAATCTTAGTTGAATTTAACGAGGCGAAAACGGAATATCCAACAGATCAATGTATTCATCAGTTGTTTGAAGAACAGGTGAAAAAAACGCCTGATAAACTGGCTATTGTTTATAACAATACCCATGTCACTTTTGCTGAATTAGATTCAGCATCAACCAAATTAGCCAATTTTTTACAGAGATTACTCAAGTAATGATACAAAATAAACAATACCTCATCCCAAAATCGGAAATAAAAGGCTTTGTCTCATTGCCAGATAAAGTGGGCAGTTTGGACAACGACTATATGCTTCGCTGGTACATCAGCGCAATAGAAGCTGATCAAATCAAAATAGAGGCAACCACATTAAAGGATGGATTTATGCCATTTGATCAAGGTGTCAATGATCAAATCTATCCTGGAAAGTCAGTTGTCTTAAGTATTATACCAACCGGTATCGAATGCCAGATCGGCGGGTATGCAGGAGATGCGGCGCCTGTGACTAATCTTCTCGCCTCTGCCACTGACTATCTGATCACCAACCCAAATGCCGTCAATGCGTCGAATTTTATTAGTCTCAGGAACAACGTCGTGTATACAGAGGGGTATTCGATTGATCTGTTTTCTAAGGGGCGAGTGAATCTGTTTATTCCCCATGCCAATAGAGTTGGGCTGATTATTGAAAAGTCCGATAAAACCTCACTTGATATGGTTTTTAACATCATCAATACTGTCAGGGCAGTGCATGGCGTTGCAGTAACTGATTATGTCATCACCGACAAACCTATCGGGAGCCGATGTGTGCGAAGCCAATCCGGTGCATTTACTGGCACTATTGATAATCCGAAAGTGTTATTTGATGCATGTGAACAACTCTTACAACGAGGAGTCACTGCTATTGCCATTACAAGCAATGTTCAAGAGCTACCTTTAGAAATCTATGCAGAACATTTTGCGGGGCAATGTCCAAATCCAGTCGGCGGCGTTGAAGCCGTTATCTCACATTTGATAACTAACCAATTTCAAGTGCCTGCCGCTCACGCTCCCTTGTTAAACGAAAAACGGATGGCACTGTCAGATGCGATTGTGGATGCCCGCGGTGCTGGCGAAATGGCTTCACTCAGTGGGCTTGCTTGTATATTGATAGGGTTGCACAGAGCACCGCAACTTAAAGTGGGGCTAGGTAGAATAAAAGATATCATCAATATCAATAATTTGATCGCCGTTGTGACACCGATAGACTGTTTAGGCAGTATTCCGGTTTTGCAGGCTCAAAAATACCGCATTCCAGTATTGGCGGTACGCGACAATTCTACCATTTTGGATGTCACCCAAATCAAAATGCAGCTTGATAATGTGATTGAAGTATCAAGTTATGCCGAAGCGGCTGGGATTATACTTGCCTTAAAAGAAGGAATACACCTTGAGGCTATTTCACGACCACTTACCAAGATAAATCTTGGACTCCTAAATCAATGCCATTAAGTTAAGGATAAATGCCAGTGTTCGGAGTCCAAGATTTATCTTGGGCGTCGGCTCTTCCAAGATAAATCTTGGACTCCTAAATAGAGATAATTATTTATGAAAAACCTATCTGACAACATGATCGGGATCATGACTGATCCTTGCCCTGATTTACTAACCGGATTGTTTGGGATAATTAAGTCCGGGAATGGATTTGTGCCAATTGATCCAACACAGCCTAATGAAAGACTCGGTTTTATTTTTGATGATTGCCAAATCGCTATTTTATTAACCCAAGATAAGCATCTGGCAAAAGCCATTGAAATTTCCGAGAGGAGTGCTTGTCTTCAAAAAATTGTTTGTCTTGACAAGATAACACAGCCGGTGCCTGATAGCGTAGCCATATACGATTGCGAAAATTATCTCCTTGATGGACCAATCGAAGAAAAAAACGAGATAAAACCAGAACAGCCAGTTTACGTGATCTATACTTCAGGTACCACAGGCGTGCCCAAAGGTGTGCCAATCTCCCACCAAAATCTGCTACCGTTGCTGGACTGGAGTAGAGAATATTTCAAGTTCGATGAACAAACCACGGTGTTACAGAATCTTAACTACGCTTTTGACTTTGGCGTTTTTGAATTGCTCACCACTTTATTGTTCGGAGGCACATTGCATATTCGAGACAAGGATGCACAGTTAGATGCTTCAAGCTTTGTCAATTATGTGAATGAACATGGGATCAACACGATTCATAGTACGCCATCGTTTTTCTTGCACATTACTAGCAGTGGCAAAAAACTCGAATCGTTGAAAATTCTTCATCTGGGTGGGGAAGCATTAACTCAGGATATAGTTAATAGCCTATTTGCTCAAGTTAACGATGAATGTCTGGTGTATAACGGCTATGGTCCAACTGAAGCGACAATTAACTGCGCCATATTTGCTCTCGGCAATAAAGAAGTCTGGAACTTGATGAACCGTGAAAATATTCCTATTGGTAAACCTTCAGCCAATAATCGTCTTTATATACTTGATAAAAACGGTCAACCAACCCCCGTCGGCGTATCAGGAGAACTTCATGTTAGTGGGGTTGCGCTCACTCGTGGTTATATCAACCGCCCTGATTTGACTAAAAAAAAATTCATCAACAATCCCTTTAGCGAAGAACCCCATTCACGCCTTTACAAAACCGGTGACTTAGCTCGCTATTTGCCAGACGGTAATATTGAATATTTGGGGCGTATAGATAATCAAGTCAAGATTCGTGGTTTTAGAATTGAATTGGGTGAAATTGAGGCAGTGTTGGCGACTCATCCTTTTGTTAAAGAAAATGCGGTGATTGTCCATGAAGCATCGCAAACGGACAAGCGTTTAGTTGCCTATCTCGTGGTGTTTCAAGGGCAAGTCATTGAAAACACAACATTACGCCGTTTCCTGACTGAACGATTGCCCGATTACATGATACCCTCGGCTTTTGTCACTTTAGATAGCTTGCCACTCACGCCTAATGGAAAAATAGATCGTCGCGCTTTATCCCAATTATCGGCAAGCCATGAAATTTCAGAAAAAACCTTTGTCGCGCCTCGGACATCTGAAGAGGAGTTGTTAGCTAACTTATGGGGCGAACTATTGGATGTTAAACAAGTCGGTATTCATGACAACTTTTTTGAATTGGGTGGACATTCTTTGCTCGCTACCCAAGTCATCTCAAAACTCCGTAATAGCTTTGGTGTGGAATTGCCCTTGCGTGACTTGTTTGAATCTCCTACCATAGCTGAACTTGCTCAACTGATTGAAATGAATCGTGAGCGCGAACCGAACGATCAACTCGCCCAGACTATTCAACCCATTTCTCGACAACAAAAATTACCGTTGTCTTATTTTCAAGAACAATTGTGGTTTCTGGTTCAAGTTAACCCGGATATTCCTTTTTATAATGAATCCACAGCCATTCATATTAAGGGTGAACTTAACGTAGCCGCACTTTCACAAAGCTTCAACGCCATTATCAAACGTCACGAAATTCTGCGAACTACTTTTACGATTGTCGATGGCGAACCTGTTCAGAATGTTATTGCCTTGCCCCCAACATTTAAGCTACCCATCGTTGATCTGAGGAAGGTTCCAGATGAAAAAAGGGAAGCGGCAGCCCTACGATTGGCAAATGAACATGCAAAACAGCTTTTTGATCTCACACAAGCTCCTTTGGTACGAGCCATTTTAGTCCAAATGGACGAGACTCAATTCAGATTATTTGCCACCGCGCATCACATTATAGCTGATGGATTTTGCTTATATAATATTTTCATGCAAGAATTAATCAGCTTCTACAAGGTTTTTTCAACGGGCGAATCTTTACGGCTGCCAGAACTGCCCATCCAATATGCTGATTTTGCCGGCTGGCAACGACAACAGACTTTTGAAGACGAACTCTCTTACTGGAAAACCGTACTTGGCAACAATCCGCCAATGTTACAGTTGCCCACCGATCACTCACGCCCGGTGAAACCAACTTTTCGAGGAGCCAAGCAAAAATTAACGCTGTCTCAAAATTTGACCACCAAACTCAAACAATTGGATCAACAAGAAGGTGTCACTCTATTTATGACGCTCTTGGCTACCTTTAACACGTTGCTTTACCGCTACACTGGACAAGATGACATGATCATCGGGAGTGTCGCTGATTGTCATAACCGATCTGAACTTGAAAATGTGATGGGGTATTTTGTCAATACTCTGGTACTACGCACAGATATGTCTGGAAACCCCACTTTCAAACAATTACTGGCGCGTGTACGTGAAGTCACACTAGGGGCTTATAGTCATCATGATTTACCTTTTCAAAAGTTAGTAGAAGTCTTCAATCCGGCGCGAAATTCCAACCAAAATCCCTTCTTTGAAGTGGCATTGACGCTTGAACCGCCGGTGATGTCAGCCCTTGATTCGGATTGGAAATTGTACCAATATGATGATGGTATTGATACCGACACTGCACGATTTGATTTGTCCCTTTCCTTTGAGGAGAGAACCAATGAGATTATTGGTCGTATCGAATACAGTACCGATTTATTTGAGGCAGCCACTATTGAACGAATGATTGGGCATTTTCAGACATTGCTCGAAGGTATTGTGACAAACCCGCAGCAACGCATTTCAGAATTGCCTTTGCTAACGGAACGTGAACGGCATCAATTATTGGTGGAATGGAATGATACCCAAACGGATTATCCCAAGGATAAATGTGTCCATCAATTATTTGAGGATCAAGTTGAAACCACACCTTCTGCCGTTGCTGTGGTGTTTGGAGATCAACAACTGAGTTATAGAGAATTAAATACTAAAGCTAATCAACTTGCCCATTATCTGCAAACTTTGGGTGTCAAACCTGAAGTGTTAGTGGGGATTTGCGTTGAGCGTTCAATTGAAATGGTGGTTGGGCTATTAGGCATTCTCAAGGCAGGGGGCGCATACTTGCCACTTGATCCAGCTTATCCCACGGCACGTCTTGCTTTTATGTTAGAGGATGCACAAGTTCAAGTGTTGTTGACTCAATCAAGCTTAAAAGAAGGACTGCCAGAAACTCAGACACAGGTGGTTTGTTTGGATGTTGAGGCTGAAATGCTGTCACAGTATCGTTCTGAAAATCTCATCAGTGGGATTACGCCGACGAATTTGGCTTATGTGATTTATACATCAGGTTCGACTGGTAATCCCAAGGGTGTAGCCATTGGACACAGTAACGTCGTCGCTTTATTGGATTGGTCAAAAACGATCTTTACACTCGAACAAATTTCTGGAACCTTACTTTCAACTTCTCTTAATTTTGATGTTTCAGTTTTTGAACTCTTTGTGCCACTCAGTCGGGGCGGAAAAATCATTTTAGTTGAAAATATCCTGTCTCTTTCAACGTTATCTGAGAAGGCAGGGGTTATCATGGTGAATACCGTTCCTTCCGCCATGAAAGAGTTAATCAAAATCAATGGCGTACCTGCTTCTGTGCGTGTGATCAATCTCGCTGGCGAGCCGTTTTCCCCTCAATTGGTGCAAGAGCTCTATCGGATTAAGACTATACAGCAAGTCTTTAATATCTATGGTCCAACTGAAGATACTGTTTACGCCACTTTCACATTGCTGAGTCAATCTCCTCATGAAAAACTAACCATTGGTCGTCCAATAACCAATGCTCAAACCTACATTTTAGACCACAACCTTGAACAGGTACCGATTGGAGTTTCAGGAGAATTACATTTAGGTGGTGTGGGCTTGGCGCGTGGCTATCTCAATCGCCCTAAATTGACTGCCGAAAAATTTATTAAAAATCCCTTTAGTGATGATCCCAAATCACGCCTCTACAAAACCGGCGACTTAGCCCGCTATCTACCTGACGGCAATATTGAATACTTGGGGCGCATAGACAACCAAGTCAAGGTTCGTGGTTTTAGGATTGAATTGGGTGAAATCGAAGCGGTATTAGCTCAACATCCTGATGTGCAAGAAAATGCCGTTATTGTCCATGAAGCCTCAAAGACGGACAAGCGTTTAGTCGCCTATATCGTACCGCATCAAGGGCAAATGATTGAAAATACAACATTACGTGATTTTCTGTCCGCACAACTACCCGATTATATGGTACCCTCCGCTTTTGTCACATTAGAAAACTTACCACTCACGCCAAATGGAAAAATAGATCGTCGCGCACTCTCTCAGTTATCAGTTATCAGTTATCAGTTATCAGAAAAGACGTTTGTCGCGCCTCAGACACAGGATGAAAAATTGTTAGCTGAGATTTGGGCTTCAGTGTTGGGCATTGAGCGAGTAGGTGTCCATGACAATTTCTTTGACTTGGGTGGGCATTCCCTATTAGCTGTCAGCCTATTAGCCCAGATAGAACAGCAATTTGGCAAACATTTGCCCTTAGCAACCCTATTCCAAGGAGCAACTATCGAAGAGCTAGCGAGGCTTCTCAATCCATCAAAAGATACCACAAACCCATGGGCACCCCTTGTCGCTATTCAAGCCAACGGCTCAAAACAACCCTTTTTCTGCATACCTGGTGCCGGTGGCAATGTACTTTATTACCATGAATTAGCACGTAATCTTGGTGAGGATCAACCCTTTTATGGCTTACAAGCGGTGGGATTGGATGGCGAAACCGCCCCGGATACTAGGGTTGAAGACATGGCAGCCCGCTATATCAAAGAAATACAAACCGTACAAAAACAAGGGCCTTATTTACTGGGAGGGCATTCTTTCGGAGCTTGGATAACACTTGAAATATCCAAGCAATTACAACTCTCAGGAGAAAAAGTCGCACGACTAGCGATTTTTGACACCACCGTACCTTTTAACCAAGCTATCGGAATCGACTGGGATGACGCGCACTGGATAACCGACATTGCCCATATCATCGGCAGCTTGTTAGGCAAAAAATTGAAAGTTTCTTATGCCGAATTTCAACAATTGGAAACTCAAGCCCAATTCAACTATCTCCATGAGATATTGGAACAAAATAACTGGCTCATATCCCTCAAACAACTTCAAGCCTTGGTAAAAATTTTCAAGGCAAACTGTCAAACCAATTATGTGCCACAGGATATGCCAACAATTCCCATTAGCCTGTTTAAAGCCCATGACATTCCTTTGATGAGTCAAACCAGTGCCCAAATGGAGACTTTTAGCCAACATCTCAAACAAGAAGCCAGTTGGGGTTGGCATCAATATGTTGAAGGCTCCGTGGATACTCATATTGTGCCCGGTGATCATCATACGATGATGAGTCTGCCGAATGTGCAAGTGTTGGCTGAAAAATTGCGGGTTTGTCTTGAGCAAGGCTTGAAGATTTAACTGATGTTACGCATCCTCGTTCCGCCCCGCCTTCAGATCCAATGCCATTAAGTTAAGGTATTTAGGAGTCCAAGATTTATCTTGGGCGTCGGCTCTCCCAAGATAAATCTTGGACTCCGAATACCACGATTGCGGGCATTTATCCTTAACTTAATGGCGGTGGGTAAGAACGAGGAAGCGTCACATCAGGATTTAAGTATAATAATTTTTTTTCGACTTATAAGGTTTATCCGTTTATCCGCTGTACTATATTCTTCGATTTAGTACGACGGATTGCTCGGAGAAAAAGAGCTTAATTGATATTGGTATATAAATATATATATAAGGAGGTGTGATTGAAGTAGG